>JBDHED010000047.1:0-11358 GCA_039591175.1 Gemmatimonadota bacterium
AACAGATCGTAGTAGCCGCTGTCGTGACGACCCTCGGACATGCGATAGCCGATCGGGAAAAGGTGTCTGGTCTCATCGTACAGAAAATCGAACTCCATCTCCGTGGCGAGCTGATCGGCACGGGTTGCGATCGCTTTCAGATCGCGCGTCAGCTCCAGAGCGCGCTGACACCCGGTATCGACGGCTCGATCGAGCTGACTCAGCCAGTCAACCGCACCCCCATCGCCGACAGCAGACTCAAATCGAGTTACAAGCTCGCCAATCGCCGCACGTACCTCCCGACAGAGATCCTGCGACCCCGTAACAACCGGGATCGCCGACAGCATCCGCTCGATCCTCTCCCACTCCTGCGCCACCCCCGGATTCGAGGACAATTCCTCCGGGGCGCCTCTGGCCAGGATCTGTCCCCACGGCACGAGCTGATCGAAGTCCCTGTGGTGGCTTTGGATCGAGGCCTGATTGGCGTGGGCCCACACTAACAGATCTGTGGGCGCCGACTCGTCGCTTTCAGCCACTAACGCCTCTGCCACATCGACCAGTTCGTCGGCAGCGGAATCGAGCGCCGCCAGTCTTTCCGACCAATCGGCAGACGTCTCTGCGATCCCTCCTAGGCCGTCGGCGAGCGCTTCCAACGCCAGTTCGAGATCCTGCCGAAGAACGGTTTGCGAGCGATCGACGGGCCCCAGCTCAAGAGCTGCTTCATCGACCAGCCCAACCGCGTCGGCCACGCCCTTGAAAGCGATCGATCGAACAGCCGGCCCAGAGACAGTCTCACGGCAGGCTGCAGCTACAGTGAGCAGATGACCTGCGAGGTTTCCGCTATCGACGGTCGAGATATACCTTGGCTCGAGCGGCACCAGGGTCTGCGTGTCATACCAGTTGTAGTAGTGGCCTTTGAACCGCTCCAACTTCTCGAGGGCCGTGATCGTTTGTCCCAATCGTTCCTCGAGCTCGAGCAGTCCGATCCAGCCAAAATCCCTGGCCGCCACCGTCGACAGCGTGTACATCCCGATGTTGGTGGGCGATGTGCGGTGCGCGATCAGCGGCTCCGGGTCCTCCTGGAAGTTGTCGGGTGGTAACCAGTTGTCATCCGCGCTGACTACCGTTTCGAAAAACCGCCACGTGCGCCGTCCAATCGCTCGCAGGGCGTGCGCTTCCGACCTGCCGATCGTTGCGACTTGTTTCTTTTCGCGGGGTCGACTCAGGCGCAGCGCGATTGCCGGCGACAGGACCCAAAGCAAGATGATCGGCAAAGCCAGTCGCAGGGCCATCGGCCGGACCAGCCCCAATACGATCGCCGCGACGACCACGAGCATGACCGGTCTCCACATCGCGCGGTAGACCTCCGCTCGCGTCGTTGCTACCCCGTGGCCAGCTCGCGCGGCTGTGACCCATTCGAGCAACCGGCGGCGCGTTGCCAGCCGAAACAACGTGCGGACGATCGCGTCGACCATGACTACGGCACGATTGGCAACGAAAACGACCGTCAACCCCACCCGGGCCGTCGCCATCACCGCATCGCTCAGGATTCCCCGAACATGCGACCGCTTCGCTATTCCGCGCCGTCGTGGCAACAACCCGCTCAATACCGGCACCGCCTGTGGCATACCGATCGCGGCGACGACAACACCGGTCCAAAGCAGTGGTGAAAGTGGAAGCAGCACCCATCCCGCGAACAAGAGCGTGAGCGTTGACGGTGCCGACAGCGTCCGGCGCAAGTTGTCGACCATCTTCCACCGATTGATAAGCGGCATGGAAAGGTCTCGCTGCTGGCCGTTTACGGCCGGATGTCGGCCCACGATCCACGGCAACAGCTGCCAGTCACCCCTGGCCCAACGGTGTGCGCGACGAACGTTGGTTTCATAGTGGGTCGGGAAGTCATCGAACAACTCGATGTCGCTCACCAACCCTGTGCGAGCTAATGAGCCCTCGAACAAATCGTGAGACAGCAACGAGTTCTCAGGAACCCGACCCGTCAGCGCGGCCTCGAAAGCGTCGACATCGTAGATGCCCTTTCCGACGTAGGACGCTTCGTTGAACAGATCCTGATACACGTCCGAAACAGCTGCAGAGTACGGATCGATCCCAGTCGGCCCGGAGAAGATGCGGTGGTACCAGGAAACCTCGCCGGCACCCGGAAGGACAGGTGTGATGCGTGGCTGGAGAATTCCATACCCCTCCTCGACGCGCCCCGTGGTGGCATCAAAGCGGGGCCGATTGAGCGGGTGCGCCATCGCGCCGATCAGCCGCTGCGCTGAGCCCGGCGGAAGCCTCGTATCAGAGTCCAGTGTGATCACAAACTTGACATTCTTGGGCACATCGGTGAGCCCATCGCGCCGCTCGATGAACGTGGTGTCGCGCGCTGCGCGCAGGAAACGATTCAGCTCGTGGATCTTGCCACGCTTGCGCTCCCAACCCATCCACCGATTCTCGCCGGGGTTCCACACCCGTCGCCGATGAAGGAGCAAGAACCTCGCGCCACCATCCGGTCGCGGGCCGTATTTGGTGTTCAACTCAGTTATCCCCGCAGCAGCGGCGGCCAACACGCGGTCGTCGTCGTGCAGCGTTTCTTCCTTGGCGTCGCGCCAATCGGACAGCAACGCGAACCCGACATGACCAGGGGGGCTTACCAGGTAGTGGCGCTCGAGCTGCTCGACCTCTTTGTGGGCATCGGACTCGCTCGACAGAATAGTCGGGACTACGATTAGTGAGCTGGACTGCTCTGGAATGCCGGAGCGGAAGTTCAGTTTTGGCAACCGTCGGGGGCTCAGCAACTCGCTTATGTCGCGGTGCAGAACAGCGACAGCGAGGTCACTGGCTGGAATCGCCGACAACGCGGCCAGCAAGACCAATGCAGCTGTGTTGACCCCAAGCTGCATCCCGTACACGACGAGCAGCGATACCAACAGCCCGGTGACGATCGTCACGATGCCGAGGTAAGCCGGCGTTGCGAACTTTATAAATAGGCGCCTCAACCACCGCGAGACGGGGGCTCGAAAGCCGAGTTCCTCCTCGAAGTCGCCCCGACCGCCGCGTATCAAGTGGTAACCCAAATAGCGGTCTACGTCTCCGTCCTCGGTCGGTGACTGCGACCCACGTAGGTTTGCACGATTCGCTCTCTCGAGGACTCGCTCGGCGACCGTCAGCTCGTTCAGATCACTGCCTCGTGCGAGCTCTTCGACCGCGTGGCGATACGTGTCACGAGTTGCGAAGTCCATCTGTGGATAGATCCGGGCAGGATCTCGGCGGAGGATGCTTTCGACCGGGCTCACTCGTTCGAAAAAGTCGTTCCAATCGTGGGCTGCGATCCGTCGCATCGAGGTAATCAGGTTCACCGTCGTCGCGTGCGCAGCGAGCTGTTTCAGATGCTCGCGGCGTACGACGTCGTCAGGTGTGAGGCCCTCTTTGCCGAGTCGCTCTTCCAGCCATCCCAGGACCGGCATCACCGCCGGGTCGCTATCGCGAAGGCGCTGCACGAGAGCGACAGCAAACGGTGCATCCAGAGGCTCCCGTTCGCGGCGGCGCAGGACCGCCGTCAGTTCGTCCGCACTTCGATCCGCCGCTACCAGCAGTTGATCGGCTAACTGGTTAGCCCGCGTTCTCGCGCGCCTCGAACCCACGATCTGCTCCGAGATTCGTCGCAGGTTCTCGATCAGCACCATCCGCAGCATGATCGGAACCGCCCACAACTCGCCCATCGCTAGCGGCGATTGACGCTGGTAGCCGCGCGTCGTGCATTCGAGCAAGTGTGGGTCGAACCGGCTGTCGGTATGGGACACAAAGAACTGTACCAACCCGTAGCTGCGCGGATGATCCCGAAGATCCCCGGATGCCAACTTGGGCAGCTGCCGGTAATAGCCCCCCGGCAAGGCGTCACGAATGACGCGGACCTGTTCGTCGACGATGAAGAAATTGTCGATCAGCCACTCAGCGGCGGGAGAGATAGCCTGATCCCGCTGGACAGCGTCGGTCAACAGACTGTACGTCGAACGCAGCGCCTTGAAGTTCGCGTCAAGCCGCGCCAGCAAGGGATAACCGCGACGAAAGCCACGCCTGACGTCGTGCCGGGCGGCCAGTGACATCGCCTCCTGCTCCAGACGCTCGACGCCTAAGATCTCGTCACGGATCGGATCGAGACCTTCGCCAGCGGAACCATCGCGGTACAGTAGTCCGGAGATCAAGCCTGACAAACCGTCCTCTCGCAGGGGGGTCTCCTCCCCACTGTGGACGAACGTGCGGATTGGCGGAGGGGGTGGGATTCGAACCCACGATACGCTATGAACGTATACCGGTTTTCGAGACCGGCGCCTTCAACCGCTCGGCCACCCCTCCCATAGCGCTCGAAACCTCGCATCCGGGAAGCCGGATTTCAACCACACCGTTGCATTACGGCGGCGCTCGTTTCAGCTTCCAGGACGTGCTGTGGACCACCCTTCTCGTACTGGCGATCCTATACCTGATCGGGCTCATGCTTTCGGTGGGCGGTGATTGGATCCACGCCCTCCCTGTAACGATGGGGCTGCTGGTTCTTTACCGGTTGACCGGGATCGCGCGACGCGGATAGGCGAGCTCCAGGGCTATCGGCGACCTCGAAAGAACGTTTTCAAGAGTTCCCCGCATTCGGCCGATCGCACGTTTCCTACGATCTCGATTCGGTGATTGAGTCGCGGATCGTGGGCCACGTTGGCGAGGCTACCGCACATGCCAGCCTTCGGGTCTTCAGCTCCGAAAACCAACCGATCGATTCTCGCCAGCACCGAGGCGCCAGCGCACATCGCGCAGGGCTCTAGGGTCACGTACAAAGTGGCGCCAGATAGCCGCCAAGAACGCAATTGATCGGTAGCCGCCCGTAACGCCAGCATCTCGGCATGGGCGGTCGGGTCTTGTAGCTCTTCGGTTCGGTTGCCCCCCTCGCCGATCACTCGATCGCCTTGCACGACCACCGCGCCAACGGGCACCTCGCCGCGGTCGCCAGCTTCACGCGCAGCCGCCAACGCCAACCCCATCCACGTCTCGTGTGCGTCATCCATCTCTTCGGCTCGCCGGGAATCGGACAAAGTGGTGCGCCCTGGAGGAGTCGAACCCCCAACCTCCAGATCCGTAGTCTGGCGCTCTATCCAGTTGAGCTAAGGGCGCACCCGGCAGGTGGTGCAAATATACCCGAGTCTCACGCTTCCGGATCGGGCCAACCGCTGTGAAGATGGCGCTTGATGCGCCGAATCGTGCGCTGGAGTTCACCCGACTGCCGCCCCAGCCGGAAGAGGAAGCCGAACAAGACCGCCCACAAGACGGCGTAGATCGCTGCGAATACCGGTTCACTCATCTTGACATCACTTCAGCTGTGAGGGTGGAAACCATTGATACACCATCATATACACCAGCACTCCAGTAGCCGAGACATAGAGCCAGACCGGCACCGTCCAGCGCGCCAATCGGACGTGCGCCGCAAGCCGCCCGCGAACTGCCCGTGCAGCGGTAATCAAAGCCATCGGAACTATCGCTGCCGCCAGCGGAATGTGGGTCGCCAGAATCACATAGTATACCCATCGTGGCCACCCCTGGGCGGTGAACGTCACCGATCCGACGCTCCAATGGTAAGTGGTGTAGGAGGCCAGGAACAGTGTCGACACGATCAACGCCCCAACCATGCATGCCCGATGCACGGCGACCCACCGTCGGCGGATCGCTACATAACCCGTGGCAACGAGCGTCGCGGCGGTCGCGTTGAGCACGGCGTTGACGAGCGGCAGTTGGTGAGCGTCGATCATCGCCGGATGGAGCGTGTCGCGATCGCGAACATCACGACAGCGAACGCGATCGTGAACATCCAAGCGAGACCAGGTCCGACCCACTCAGCGGTAGAGGTTCCGTAAAGCGCATTCCGAAATGAGACCAGACCGTATGCGACCGGATTCAACCGCATAATCGTCTGAAGCCAACCGACCGCCCCTGCGATCGGAAATAGCGCGCCAGAGAGAAACCACATCGGCATGAGGATCAAGTTGACTATGCCATGAAACCCATGGATGGACTCCATGCGCCACGCGAGCACGAACCCCAGTGAAGTGAGCGCGAACGCCAGGCAGAAGAGCGCGGCCAAGGCGAGCGCCACGCCACCCACCGTGATTGGAATACCGACGATCAGCGCCAACGGCAGGACCAGAGCGCCCTGAAACAGCGCGACGGTCGAGCCACCGAGCACCTTCCCCAACACGATCGCCACCCGTGATACTGGCGCCACCAGAACCCCCTGCAGAAAGCCAGCCCGCCGATCCTCGATCAGCGAGAACGTGCTCACGATCGCGGTCAGCAGGACCACGAAGATGACTGTTCCGGGGAAGAGGTATTCCACCGCGCCGACATCGATCGGCATGCCGGCCGGAGCAAACGATCCACGCAGGCCAAACCCGATCAGGGTCCAAAACACCAGCGCGGTGGCGATCGTACTGAGCGCCCGGGAGCGGTCGCGAGCGAAGCGGATGCACTCCCGCCACCACAGAGTCGTCGTCGGCAGAACAAGGCTAGTCATCGTCACCGTCCAGGAATTGGCGGCCGGTGCGGTGCACGAACACGTCCTCGAGAGTCGGCTTGCCAACGGTGATCGACCGAATACGGCCCGGGAACGCTTCGGCGAGCCGGGGCACAAAGGACGGTCCGTCGGGGCGCTCGATCCTCACCCGACCATCGATCACGGTCGCTGCAGATTTGAATCGTTCGGTAACCGTTGTCGCGAGCCAACCAGCGTCGTCCGTCTCCAGCGTGATCACATCGCCGTGGATTTCCGCGCGCAGCTGATCGGGAGCTCCCAATGCGACCAACCGTCCGCGGTCCACGATCGCTATGCGGTCACAACCCTCCGCTTCCTCCATCAAGTGCGTAGCGACGACCACCGTCACATCGTGCGTGGATCTGAGTCTTCTCAAGTGATCCCAAAATTCGCGCCGTCCACCGGGATCGAGCCCTACGGTCGGCTCGTCCAGAAGCAACACCGACGGCTGATGGAGCAACCCCTTGGCCAGCTCGACCCGTCGCTTCAAACCACCGGACAGGATCCGAACGAGATCCTCGGCCCGATCGGCGACACCAAGCAGCGATAGCTCCCGGTCGATGCGCTCGCCCAGCGGCCGACCGGTGAGACCGTGCAGATGACCTTGATAGCGCAGGTTCTCGCGTGAAGTCAGCTGTTCGTCGAGACTCGGATGCTGAAATACAACGCCGATCTGGCACCTCACGCGGGCCGGGTCGGCGAGCACATCGACGCCGTCTATGCGGGCATCACCTGTGGATGGGCGGATAAGCGTCGACAGCACCTTGAGCAGCGTCGTCTTGCCACCACCGTTGGGACCAACGAGGCTGAAAAGCTCGCCCCGCTCCACACTGAGCGATATGTCGGCGATTGCGACTTTGGAGCCAAAACGATGTCCGAGGCGCACGACCTCGACGGCTGGAAATCGCGACTCGGTGCTCATCGTCCGCCCGCCCGATCGACAAGCAGAAGCACCAGCAAGATTGGCAGGTACGTGACCGAAGCCAACAAGAGCCGTCGCGCCGAGGCCCGCCCGCGGTTCACCGTCATCGCCAGGCCAAAACCGAGAAAAACCAGGCCCGCAACGAGCGCGCCAAAGAAGTAGATCGACCCGGCCAGCCCTAAGACCGTCGGAATCAGGCTCACCGGGAGCAGGGCCAACGAGTACAGCGCCACCTGACGTCCGGTCGAACCTCCGTCGGGGTCAACCACCGGCAACATCGGCAGTCGCGCCCTTGCGTAGTCATCGCGGTACATCCACGCGATCGCCAAGAAATGCGGAAATTGCCACAAGTAGAGAATGCCGAACAGCGCCCACGCGGCGACGTCGATCCTACCGGTGACCGCCGTCCACCCCATCACGGGTGGGATCGCGCCGGGGACCGCGCCGACGAGCGTGTTGAGAGGCGTACGTGTCTTGAGCGGCGTGTACACCGCCAGGTAGAGCAGGCTCGACGCCAACGCGAGCAAACCGGTCAGCAGGTTGATCCTGAGGACGAGCCAGATCACGCCAACGACAGACAACAGCACACCAACCGCAAGCCCATGGCGGCGCCCCATGCGACCAGCCGGGAGCGGCCGCGACTCAGTACGCCGCATCCGGGCATCGATTTCGTGCTCGAGGTACTGATTCAAGGCAGCCGAACCCCCCGTCGCGAGAGCCACCCCGACGAGCAGCACCGCCAGCCGGCCCAAATCAACGCTCTGCGATGAAGCCAGTACGAACCCTACAGTGGTGGTTACGAGAACGAGCCCGGTGATGCGTGCCTTGGTGAGGATCAGATAGTCGTTCACTCGCGGCCGGCCCGCATCGCCAGTACGAGTGCAGTACCCCACAGCAATGCCCCGACTCCGAGGTGGGCGGTGGCCACGCCGGCCGCCTTGAACGACAGGACGGTCCAGCCGCCGAGCGCAATTTGGATGCAAACGAGCGCCAGCATGACGATCGTTGGACGAACCAAATACGGCTCTACGGGTCTCGGACGGAAGACCCGCAGTGCCGTCAAACCGACCGCCGCGGTCACGACCAGCGCCCCGACGCGGTGCGCGAAGTGGAGCGCTACCGGCCCGGAATCGAGCGGCGGTACGAGTTGGCCATAGGCGAGCGGGAAATCGGGGATCGCGAGACCGGCACCGGTGTGACGCACGGCAGCACCGAGGGCGATCTGAACGAGGACGATCCCGGCGGTGATGGACGCCAGCACCGGTACAGCGTGGTTGATCGTATGGTCTTTCGTTCGAGCGTGCTGCCACCCGACTGAACACGCGACGGCGATCGCCACTGTGATCGCGAACACCAGTTCGGCGACGACAGCGTGACCGATCGACACCGAGTCAGGAAGTCGCAGCAGGACCGTCAACCCACCCAGGAGACCCTGTACGACGACCCCCACCAAGGCGATTCCCCCCAGGCGTTTCACCCATCGGCGCGGCTCGGACCGCCACAGCCAGACCGCCTCGATCACGATCAATAGCCCTACGAACGTGGCTATCATCCGGTGGCCGTGCTCGTACAGAACCCCACCCTGCATCGGGGGCATCACACGCCCGAAGCTGAGCGGCCAATCGGGCACCGCGAGACCCGAACCAGTGCTCGTTACCATCCCGCCAGCCAGCAGCAGCATAAAGGTGGCCGCAGCCACGAACTTTGTATAGCGACGCAGTTGGACCGTTGACATGGATATGAATCTAGCCTCGGCTATCGCCCAGGCCGAACCGGGTAACCGGCTCAGTGGTGGTGTGGCTCAGTCAGCTCGGCCAGTTTCTCAGTTTCGGGGTCGGGCGGGAGACCTGCGGCGATCGCGATGCTCGGAATGGCACGGAAAAAGGTCATCGTGGTCAGCATGAACGCTCCTAGCACACCCACCGCCACCGCCAATTCGATGGGCCCCAGCGCGATCGAATTGGGGAGCACGCCCGGGCCGATCATCAATAGATGGAAAAACCAAATCCCGATCAGGCTTATGGTGGCAAAGGTCCGCAGCAAGGCCGGTGTTCGCTTGGGTTTGACACCGAGAAGACCTATAAACGGAACCAAGAATACACCCGCGAGCACGATAATCGCGATCGGTTGGTACGCACTCCACAACCGCTGTTCGATGAAATGCGTCTCCTCTGGAAGGCGGCCGTACCAGATCACCAGATACTGCGCGAAGAACAGGTACGTCCAGAAGATCGTAAACGCGAACAACATCTTGCCGATATCATGAAGTGATCTTCTATCGATTATGTCGACAAACGAACGGAAACGCCGGACAAAGGTCGCCAGCACGGCTGTAACACCGATCGCCGCAAGGAAGTACGTCATGAAAATCCATGCCCCAAATAACGTCGAGAACCAATGCGGATCGATCGACATCAACCAGTCCCACGCCCAGACCGTCCAACCGGCGGCCCACACGAGCACCACCGCCGGCGCTAACCGCTCGCGCTTGTAGATCGAGCGTTCGATCTCGATGTCCAAGCCCTGCCAGTTCCTTGTCAATCGATCGTACAATCCGCGTCGCCAACCTCCAACGCGCTCCTTCAGCCGACCCAGATCCGGGCGCAGGGACCAGTACACCAGCGATAGACTCAATAAGTAGACGGCGCCGACGGCGACTAATTGACGCAGAACAAAAAAGCGCGGATTCAAATACGCCGCCTTCGCCTCCGGCGGGTGCTCGACCCACGAGTAGACGTGACCGAGGCCGAAGAACAGCACGATCATGATCACATACGAGACCGGCATAAACGCGGTCAGCGACTCTGCCAACCGGCGCAACGACCGAATCCAGTGACCGCTGGCGATTGTCGACGCGGCCACCAGGATGGCTCCACCGGTCGAAACGCCGCTCCACAGCGCCCAGTTCCACACCAGCGCCGCCCACGCCCGAGACGGATCGCTCATCACTCCGGCGATGAACCCGACCACGCCGATCACCGTCAGCCCGACAGCCAGCGGGTATAAGCGCCCCCCGGGACGCTCGACCATCCGGTCGAGCAGATCCTGGACGTTGAGCAACGTTGTGTCGCGCGCGTGGCTCACGATCCCCCCGTTTGCCCAGCTGGCGCCCCGGATGGGGCCGCTTGGACCGGCAGCGACCGGAGGTAATTGACAAGGTCCCAACGCGTCCCTTGTTGGATCCTACTGTAGCCCGACATCAGCCCCCGGCCCTGAGTGATGAGGGCGAACAAGTAGCCATCCGAGAAGTCATTCAACCTTCCGGTCGTGAGCGTCGGGATCGCCGGATACTGACCCTCCATCGGTCCGCCCCCGCGGCCCCCCTCACCATGGCATACGATGCAGAAATCCCGGAATGCCGCCTCGCCGTTTGCGGTCGAAGCGACACTGATCGGAGTCGGATTCACGAGATCATCGGCGGTGGCGAGGTTGAACTCACCCATCCCGTCCAGCGCTACCGATCGCTCCGGTGGCAGAAGTGGCTCGGCCTCGTACGGCTGAATCGAAGGTGTCCGACTCATGGTGCTGAACCAATCGCAGCCCGTCAGCCCAACGACCAACAAGAGTAGCGCAACTCGGCGGCGGCTACGTAACACTGTCGATCGCCTCCGCCCCGACACGGTCGAGGATCGTGCGCGCTCGTTGGGCCGCGCCGTCGTCATCGGTATGGACAAACACCCCGAACACGTCATTCGAGAACCGCGGATGGTATCCCGGCTTGGTGCTCATCGCCGGGATACGGCTGAAGATGAAAACACCCGCCAGCGTAAACAGACCGCCCAGCAAGACCGTAAGCTCGAACATGATTATGACCGTGACCGGCAACGATGCGATCGACTTCCCACCCACCGGCAGCCCCCACGCGAAGAACGTCCAGAGCGTGAGCGAG
>JBDHED010000048.1:0-11155 GCA_039591175.1 Gemmatimonadota bacterium
CCTGCCTTACAAGCAGGGGGTCCGTGGTTCGAATCCACGTGCGCCCACCAGCGGAGAGAACGAGATGCCGCAAATCGTATCTGTCAATGTGGGACTCCCACGAGAGGTCGAGTGGAGGGGGCGGACGGTTGCCACGGGCATTTTCAAGGAGCCCGTCGAGGGACCAGTCCGCGTGCGGAAGCTCAACCTGGAGGGCGACGGACAAGCCGACCTCTCGGTCCATGGCGGGCCCGACAAAGCGGTCTACCTCTACCCGGCAGAGCATTACCCGTACTGGCAAACCGAACTGGTGCGCGATGTTCCTTGGGGCATGTTTGGTGAGAACCTCACCACTAACGGTCTCGTGGAAGACGGCGTCAACATCGGGGATCGGTTCCGGATCGGCGCGACCGAGCTCGTTGTCACTCAGCCCCGCATGCCGTGCTTCAAGCTGGGCATCCGGTTCGAGCGGCCGGACATCGTCAAGCGCTTCCTGGCGAGTGGCCGCACGGGCTGGTATGTCTCGGTGGCCGAGGAGGGCGATGTAGCGGCTGGCGACGAGATGGAGCGGATTGATACGGACGAGCGCGGCCTCACGGTGGCCGATGTCGCCGGCCTCTTCGTTGGTGAGGGGGGTGAAGAGACGCTACAGCAGGCCGTCGACCACGACGGCCTGCCCGACGGCTGGCGGGATTATTTCCGGCAACGGATCGCCTGAGCCACGGTCCGTAGTGGCGACTTGCTGTCGGGACCCCCGAGGGTTCAATTTTCGACGTCAGCGTTCATAGTCCGGCCGTTCAATCGGCCCGCCCGAAAGGAGTCCATATGGCGGAAGGTGTTCCGATCAAAGTCACCCTGAAGAAGATCCAGATCCTCGACACGCTGGATCCCGGCCACAGGGAGCACGGGCAATTCGTGTTCTCGACCAAGGTGTCCAGTCAGAACCAGGGAGGGATCGTTCACGAGAGCCGCTTTCCAGAAGAAGGCTCATGGAAGATCTCCGATCATCCGAGGAAGAACCGGGTGAGCGTTGATGCCGAGATCTTCAACGGGAACGTTGAAGACCACCTGGTTGTTGAGCTTGCTGGCGAGGAGTTGGACAAAGTAACGGCAAGTGAATTCCTTGAGCACTACAGCCGAGAGTTCTCGGGATCGCCACAGTCTTGGGTCGGCCTCTATGGCCCGGGCGGGGGAACTGAAGACGCGAGCCAACCCGAGGACATGAGCAACTGGCGCGTTTGGTACGAGATCACTACCGCCTGATCACGCGGTTCGCCGTCGTTATCATGTCACTTGCGGCTGTGACATGTGACGATTCATCTCCTCTTGGCGCGAGCGGCGAGATGATTGGTGTGGTCCTCGTTGACAAGTGCTCGGCAGTTGTCGCTGGAGAGTCTTGTACGGCCACAGCTAGGGCGTTCGGTCCTGACGGGGAACTGTCCAACCCGAGTCTCTTCTGGCAATCGAGTGATTCGCGGATTTTCTCGGTCACTGGCGCGAGTACCGAGGCGATCGTGTTCGGCAGGACACCGGGTTCGGCCACGATGACAGTTGGCAACCGCAGTGGCAGCGTCCGAGCGGAAAGCCCCGTCCGCGTCATCCCGGGTTAAGTCTCTCGATGCCCCGGTAAACGTCTTCCCTTATGTGATTGACCCCATCGCGGCTCACATTGTAGGCTTCATGTGACGAGCACAGTCGGGGTTTCAAGTTCGAGCCACGCGATTACAGAGGGAGGGTGAAATCCATGCAACAAGTCAGTGTCTGGCGAATCGCCGAAATCTTCGTTGGGACGTTTGCGGCGGTTTTTGCCGCGCTCGTCGTTTTCTCTGTCTTCTATTCGTCTGTCATAGGACCACTGCTTCAATAAGACGACGCCGAGAACCTGCAATACTGCGGGCCCGGTGGTAGCGGAGGATGGGCTTCGCGACCTGCGAATGCCGGTGGTTCTTCGACGGCGAGATCGACGACGATGTCGTCGATTGGTTCAGGAACAGAAAGCCCTGGCGACAGAGCCATGATCTAGGGTCGCTCGAATGGCCCGGACGGGTTCGTGTGGACCGCTACGCGATGATCCCCAACAACAGGGATATCGGGATCAAGTGGCGGGGTGAGCCGGTAGAGGGGGGAGGAGGACCGCTCGAGTTCAAGGCAAAGGTGGCGTCCCTGGGCGCCCAGACGTTGGCGCCGGGAGTTACGGGTGTCGTCGAACGTTGGATCAAATGGACGTGTGACGGCGAGGCCATGCAGGCCTCGAGACTGCTCGATGTGGAGAAGAGGAGAATCCTCCGGACGGTTCGGTTCGATGGCTCGACCGATCACCTCGAGGTACCGCCGGGGGATTCCGGATCGTGTGTCTACCGTGGCCTCCAGGTCGAGTTGACAAGGCTCTCTCTAGCCGGAGATAGCTTCTGGACGCTGGGCTTCGAAGGGTTCCCGGACAGCTCGGATTTGCGCGAGGAGTTTGCTCGAAGCGTTCCCGTCTTCCTTCGAGAGTTACCGCACGCTCTCACACTTTCTTCCGAGACATCTTTTTCGTACCCTGAATGGCTCGCACGGCGTCAGCATCAGTCCAAGACGCCGCAGTAGTCGGCGATAACGATTCAAAGCAGGAGGTAAGAGTGGCTGATGTCACCCTGAAGCAATTCGATGAGCTCGAGAATCACGGCGGACTCTTCCTTTATGCCCGAAAGGGTCTCGGAGTCACCGCGTGGGGCATGAATGTCGAGCGTTTACCAGCCAACTGGGACGAGTACCCCGATCACGACCACACCGAGGATGGTCAGGAAGAGGTGTACGTCCCGCTGGAAGGCAGCGCGACGCTGGAGTGTGCAGGCGAGACTTGGAACCTCGAGCCCGGCACGCTAGCTCGAGTGGGGCCAGGTGAAAAACGAAGGGTCGTCCCAGGCGATCAAGGCATAACGATGCTCGTCATCGGCGGTACGCCCGGGAAGGCGTACACGCCGGAGTCGTAGCCGGGGGGGATCGCGTATCCGCCGCCTCGACTATGAAAAATCGAAGGCTTCGATCTCCGCGCGTTCCCGCATGATCAACTGATCCCGACGATAAAGCTCGAAAGGCGCGTAACGGTCAACGGCGGTTCCGACCCCGAACACGTAGCCGACCGCCTCCCCAAGTGCGTGGAGCGCTAGGACAAAGGCGAAGATCGGTAGTCGGCTGGGCACGAGTCGGGCGTATTCGTCGGGCGACTCGCGGAGGTCGGACATGATGCGGCGCAACCGAATGAAGGGCACCAACGGGGCTCCGGCAGCGTAGGCGACGCGCCGCCCGAAGCGCCAATCGCGACACCGTTGACCGGCGAAGAGTCGTCCTCCCTGGAACGCGTGCACGATCGTCGATCTCCAACGGCTGAAGTTGAAGTGACCGATTCGCGGATGGGCCAATAGGATCATTTTCAAGCCGCGTCCCTCGATCTCGAATTGCAGCACGCGCTCGGACATATATAGCTCCCTCAATTCATCGCCGAGCGACATCAAGAACTCGCGCCGATAGCTGGCGTTGTGACCGCCCAGCATCCGCGCCTCTCGTGTGTTGGGCGCGTAGGCGGCGGCCGAGAACGCGAGGACGAAAGCCGCTTCGCTAGCGCGAGTCTTCGGGTTAGCGTTGAACATCACCGGACCAACAGCGACGACGTCGGGATCGTCGTAGGTGGCTAGGATCGCTTCTGCGAGCCCGGGCTCCGGAAAGGCGTGGTCCTCGGCCAGCATCACAATCGGCGCTCGGGCGTGCTGGACCCCGGTGGCAAACCCCGTACCGACAGAATCCAACTCTGGGACGTCTATGACCTGAAGGCTGTGAAAAGGTCTGAAATCGCTGCTATCGATCGGCTCATCGGACAGCGCTGTGGGCCTGATCAGTACGACGTCGATCCGGTCGTGGAGCGCCTGCTCCGCCCACAGTTCGATCGTTCGCCGCAACCACGCGTAGTGGCGGGACATGAGCAGGATTATCGAAAGTTCTGGCGAAGAGGCGCCCTGGTTCAGGGTCCCACCGCCGTGAGAAGCGCCGCAAGAAACGCGGGCCGAATCTGATTCGATGGCCGATCGAACACGTTCCAGCTGTTGATGACCCCGACCAGATCGTGAGCCGGAACGATGAGCAAGAGCTGCCCGCCGAAACCGAGGCCTGCCCACACGTCGACCTCATCGGCGTCGACACGCCACCACTGGTACCCGTACGCCCGCTCGCCACCGGACAGTTCAACCTGCCGAGCCGTAGCCGCGTCCACCCACCCCTCCGGCAGAAGCCGCTGCCCGTCCCAAACACCATCGTGCAGGTACAGATACCCGATCTTGGCCAGTTGCTCCGCCTCGAGGTACAGACCGCCCTCGGTGTCGGGGAAGCCACGCGGGGTCTTCTTCCAGTGGTACTCTTCGATCCCGAGTGGGCCGAACAGTTGTTCCACGGCGTACTCGTCGATAAAGCGTCCCGTTGCGTTCCGGATGATGCCTGACATCAGGTGGCTGCCACCGCTGTTGTAGACCCATTTCTCGCCCGGTTCCGCGTCGGTGGGCAGATCAAGCGTGAACTGGATCCAATCGTCGCTGTGCTCTAGCTGCAACACCGTATTGGTTTCGTCTAGCGGTCGATCGTTTTCGTGCCATTCGATTCCAGACCGCATCGTGAGCAGGTCTTCGAGGGTCGCGTGATGGAGCCGCTCGTCAGCTCGGGATAGGTCGTAGTCGTCGAAGAACGACAGGAGCTTGGCGTCGAGCCCGTCGATCTCGCCGCGCTCGATCGCGACGCCGATCAGCGTCGCCGCTACTGACTTCGTGACTGACTGCAGCGAGTGGACACCGCGACCGCGATAATACGGGTGCGTGGTCGGGTGGTAGTAGTTGTATTCGTGGGATGCGTCGGGATCGGCGCACGACTCGTGGCCGCAACCGAGCGCGCCAGTAAAGCCATGGCTGATCTCGCGGTAATCGTTTTGGTACCGCTCGTTTACCACGAGATAACCATTGCGTACGACAACCAGGCGGTTGATGTGCCCGTACGTGCCTTCGCGGATCGATTGATCCAGCTCCAGCAACGGAGTGGCTTCGAGACCCTGCGCTTCGGGAGTCGAGACGGCCCAGCCGGACGTGGGCCATCGTGGTTCCTGCGCTTGGGTAGTTGTGCTGCTGAGCAACGCCAGCACCGTCAGGAACAACCGCAAACGGGTGGGGCCGGTCGGGGTAATCATCCCCCCGTCAACGATGGCTCTGCTGCGTGCGCTTTAGCGCCAGTTGAGCCGACGATTTCGCGTTCGATCATTTTGGCGACGTCGCGCATCAGTGCGAGTCGCCTCTCGTCAAAGTCCCTCGGCTGATGATCGATGAGGCACAACGTGCCGAGCCGGGTTCCGTCAGCTAGCGAAAGCGGACATCCGGCGTAGAAGCGGACGCGGGGCTCACCAGTTACCAGTGGATTCTCCGCGAAGCGGTCGTCCAGAAGTGCGTCCGGGATCAACATGATGTCCTCCTGGAGGATCGCGTGCGCGCAAAAAGCTTGCTCGCGTGGCGTCTCGGCGACGTCGAGTCCGTACCGTGATTTGAACCACTGCCGGTTTGTGTCGACCAGCGAAACGAGTGCGATCGGTACGTCAAACAGCGCGGCCGCGATCCGCGTGCAGCGGTCGAACCGCTCCTCGGGCCTGGTGTCGAGGATTCCCAATTCGCGGAGTGCACGGATGCGCTCCTCCTCGTCCTCAGGGAACGGCGCGCATTGCCAGCGGCAGGCTGCACGGAGCAACCAGGCTCGAATACGTGTCCGCGCGTAGGCCGTCGAAAAGGGCGCCACGAGCCAATCGGTGACACCAGAATCGGTTCCGGCATCGGTATCGACGTCGCGCTCGGTCTCTGCGATGACGACAAACGGTACGTCGCTGCTCCAAGCCCCCTCCTCGGTGCGGAGTTCTCGGCAAATCTCGAGTGCGTCACGACCGGATAGATTGCGATTCACCAGCAAGAGTGAGGGCTGCTGAGCACGGGCTGTTTCGGATAGCGCCTCGGCGTCACTCGCGATCGATAGCGACAGGCCGTCGGCGCGCACCGCGTCGGACAGTGCGACAATCGCTTCCGGGTCGGTCACGGCGATGAGCACCTCTTGCTCGACGAGGGCCGGTGAAGTCTTCGCCGAAACACTCCGCGCCGGACGGCTAGGCGGCGACGCGGGGGCTGGCTCGACGTCGAGAGACTCGCCCTCGGTGGCCGCGAAAACGTCGAGCGAGCCACCCATTCTTATGACCCGCTCTCGTGCACGATCGAGCAAGAGATCCAGCGAGTCGTCATCACGCATGGGGTCGTGATGAAAGAGCGCCAAGCGCCGCACCGCCCCGGCCAACGCCACGTCGACGACGTACTCAATCGTGCTGTGGCCCCAGCCCCGCTTCGCCGGGTACTCCTCAGCCGTGAACTGCGCGTCGTGGATCAGTAAGTCAGCGTCGGCTGCGAACTCGGCGTGACGGTCGTCCTCACCTCCACTCGCTCGGTAGCCGTTGACTCCCCGCTCGAGAGAATGAGGCTCGTGGTCCGTGGCGTAGACTACCGTCGTGCCATCGGCCTCGAGTCGGTAACCCAGCGTGAGAGCTGAATGGTTCATGTATTGGGCGTGAACGACGACGTTACCGACTTCGAAGGTGCCTTCGACGAGGTCATGGTAGTGAATCTCGGCCCCTAGATGGTTGAGGGTGATGGGGGAGTACGTGTACTGCATTTGGCCGGAGAGGGCCTCACGCAGCGACGAGTCGAGACCGCGCGGGCCGTAGATATCCCACTCGTTGCCAGCGTGGAAGAGTGGTCCGAAAAAAGGGAACCCCTGGATGTGATCCCAGTGCGTGTGAGACACCAAGATGTGGCCTCTCTTTGCGGCGTCCCCGTCGCGTAGAAGCTCCTGCCCTAGACCCTGCGCGCCCGTCCCGCAATCCAAAGCGATTATCGTGCCCGCCGCCGAGCGCAACTCGACACAGGAGGTATTCCCTCCGTAGCGAAGCGTCTCTTTGCCAGCCTTCGATATCGACCCGCGGGTGCCCCAGAAACGGACTTTCATGAAGCGGCGCCTCCTCGTGAGTGGGTTATTATACGACTACGTCTCGATGGCCGCTGCCGCGGCTGGAATACTCAAACCATACCGGAGGAAAGATGCTCACCGTAGCTACGAGGGGACCGGATCAACCGAACATCGCGTCACTACCGTTCGTGGCGCTCAAGGGCGGCGTCGAGTCTGGTGAATTCACCGACCACCCGCCGGCTATGTTCTTGATGCAAGAGGCGACATACCTCGCGCACCGCAAGACCGATCTCGGTGCAATTGCAGCGGTTGGCTTGCCGTCTATCGGGGAAGTCGTCGCTTTCCTCGAGCCGCATGGCTTCGAGATGGTTGTTTGCTCGCCATGCGCTGCGCCCCGCGGCATCGCGGAGGCCGACCTCGTTTCGTTCTCTCGCATGGGTGGGGCGGCGGATCTGGCCAAGCTCATCAAGGAGCACCACTTCGTCCTGACGTTCTGATCAGCACCCTGACACGTTGCTGAGGGTTATTCCCCACAGACAGCGCCCCGATTGTCTCATACGATCAGTCTGGGTGTGTTTGTTGATGTCAGCGTGGAGGACGATATGAAGAAAACATTCCTGACGATCTTGGTCGGTTTCGCTGCTGGGATGGCGCTGCGGCCGGTAATCGAGCGCCACGGACCTGCCTGCCGCGAGCTGTGCGAGAAGATGTGTTCGCTAAAAGGGTGTGAGTGTGGCACCAAGCCAGGCGACGAAGAGAAAGAGTCGCTGGTCGCCAAAGAGGCAGCCTAGTCACCCTCTGACGCTCTGATTGCGCGCCCTCGGGCAACCGCTATCGTTCATACTACTATGGATTTTGCTGTTCCCGAGGTCACCACCGCCGAGATAGCGGCGGCTTTCTTCCAGGCGACGGTCACGCTGGGGTTGGCCATCGTCTTTCTGTACCTGTTTCAACGTTACCAAAAACCGTACTTCGGGTATTGGGCGCTAGCCTGGCTGCTCTACCTCCTGAGGATGGGCGTGATCATCGCCTTTGTATTCACTGGGTCACGGCCGTTGCTCTTTTGGCACCAGGTGCTCACCGGTTTGACCGCCCTCGCTCTTCTCTGGGCGGCGCTCGTTTTTTCGCAGCAGTTGACGTGGAAGCCCCGTTACCTGGTGTTCGTCGCGTTTCCGGCAATCTGGTCGTACGTGGCGATGTACCGGTTAGACAACTTCCTGGCTGCGGCTGCGCCGATGGTCGTATTCCTGAGTTTGGCCACGTTGTGGACAGGTTGGGTGTTTTATCAATACGACCGCAGAGTCGGATCGACCGGAGCACGGCTGTTGTTCATCTCGTTGCTCTTGTGGAGCGTGCATCATCTCGACTATCCCTTCCTCCGCGCGCGGGGTGTCTGGAGCCCGTGGGGGTATTACGTGGACATCATTTTCGTGTTGGCGATGGGTGCGGGAATAATGCTGCTCGTACTCGAGGAGCTTCACCGTGGCCTGGGGACACTTTCCGCGCTGTCGGGAGATCTCCAGCGCGGCGAAGGACGAGTCGAGATCCTCGATGTGCTGCTCAATCGCTTGCTCAGTCTGCCGGCCGTGAAGGGCGCGGCGATGTACCAGATGGCGGATGGCGAGCGGCAGCTTGTCCGCGGCGCGGGCATATGCGCGCATTGGGAGGAAGAGAAGCCTCACGGCGAGCTGGCTCGAGCGATCGATAGTGCGGTCAGGACCGGCCACCCGGAAGTGGTGCACGGCGGCACCGCTTGGGACGGCGGCCCCATCGTAGATGCGAAAGAGAGCACGTATGCCGCTGCTCTGCCCGTCCTGCGCGGATCAGAGGCAACGGGTGCTATCGTGGTGATCGGTGATTCCAGCGACCCCTTTGCAGCCCTCGATGCTCGCTTCCTGGTGGCCTTGGGTCAGCAAATCGGCGTCGCACTCGAAAAGGCCGACCTCGATCAGCGGCTGCGGACTCGGACGGCCGAGCTCGAGAGTCTCGCTTCGAGGATGGTGCGACAGCATGAGGAACAGCGACGTCGTATCTCGCGCGAGTTGCACGACGAAACAGCGCAGGTGTTCTCGGCGGTCAAGCTCAATCTGGGCCTCGTAAGCGAGTCGGCTCAAGCCGAAGAGGCCGTTCGGCTCGAGCAGGTGCTGGAGCTGATCGACACCGGAATCGACAGCATTCGCAGGGTGACCCAAGATCTGCGACCCTCGGTACTCGATGAGCTCGGCCTGCTTCCCGCACTGCATGCGTTGGTGGGCGACTTCGGCGAGACAACTGGCTTGGCGATCCGTTTCGTGGCGCCCAACGCCCTGCCCGAGCTGTCTTCTGAGGCCGAGCTGGCGCTGTTTCGTGTTCTCCAGGAGGGGTTGACGAATGTGGCTCGGCATGCGCAGGCGAGCGCGGTCGAGGTAACGGTTGAGTCAATGGAAGAGCAGATCGTGGTTCATGTCAGAGACGACGGCCGGGGGCTAGAAGCCGGTCAAGCCGACCGTCTGTCAGATGATGGCAGGTTGGGGCTGGTGGGTATGCGGGAGCGCATCGCCGGGCTCGGGGGTTCGGTCAACGTGACCGGTGAACCGGGAGCGGGAGTCGACCTCAGCGTCCGCTTGCCGTTGGACGAGGTGGCGACGTGAGCTCGGAGAACATACGGGTCCTCGTGGTTGACGATCATCCTCTGGTGCGTGAGGGCATCCGACACGTGTTGAATGAGGGCAGTGGTCTGGAAGTGACTGCCGAGGCAGCGAGCGGCGAAGAGGCCTTGAAACTGGCCCAGTCTCACCGGCCTGACGTGATTCTGTTGGACATCTCGATGCCGGGCGAGTCGGGTTTGAAGGTCGCCACCAAGCTCCGGAGTTGTGTCCCCGAAGCGCGGATTCTGATTCTAAGCATGCATGACCACGCGGAGTTTGTGCTGGGTGCGGTAAGAGCGGGAGTACACGGGTACGTGCTCAAAGACTCGCTGCCCGTCGAGCTAAGGCAGGCTGTGCGGACCGTTTACGGTGGGGAGGAGTTCTTCAGCCCACCGGTCGCTAGTCGACTCAGCGCGGCACTTCGCGGAGAGGTTCCGGTGGACGCGAAGCGGCAGAGAATCGAGTCGCTTACGAAGCGCGAACGCGAGGTTCTGGTGCACGTCGCGATGGGGAGATCGAACAAGGAGGTGGCGGCGGAGCTCGGCATCAGCGTGCGCACCGTAGAGACACATCGGGAGAACCTGATGCGGAAGCTCGACATCCACTCCGTGGCCGAACTCACGCGGCTGGCTCTGAAGACCGGCCTCGTCCCCGAGTAGGGATTCTCACCACTACCGTCCGTAGTACTACGGGCTTTTCCGGGCCGTAGAATCCCGAATTTTCTGTTGTGCAAAAAAACCCTACAATCGGTTTGTAGTCGTACTTATGACATACGTCATTGAAAGGAGACGAGCGTCCATGACACTACTCTGTGAGTCTCTCTCCAGATTGCGCGTCGGTCGCTACGCTGCGGCAGTCTCGCTCATGCTTCTCGTGTCGGCCTCGATGCTGGCGGCCCAGGACGAGCAGGCTCAGGACGAGCAGGCTCAGAACGAGCAGCAGGGCGAAATCGATTTTATTTGGGTCACGCCTATCACGGTGACGGTTACGCGCACTGCGACGGATGTGTTCGACAGTCACGCGCCGGTGAGCGTACTCGACGAGTGGATGATTCGAGATCGCGCGCCCAATACGGTGACCGATCTGTTCAAGGACCTGCCTGGGCTGGACGTGACAGGTGTGGGAACGAACCAGACGCGGCCAACGATCCGCGGTCAGCGGGGTCAGCGCATTCTACTGCTGCAAGACGGGATGCGGCTCAACAACTCTCGTCGTCAACAGGATTTTGGCGAGATCCCCGCCCTGGTAGACGTGGCCTCTGTTCAGAATGTGGAGGTCGTTCGGGGCCCGGCTTCCGTGCTCTACGGCACTGACGCGATCGCCGGTGTGGTCAACGTTGTGACCCGCATGCCGACGCAAGATGAAGGTGTCCATGGCACCGTTGGCTATCGCTTCAGCAGCCACGACGATCAAAACAAGGGTGCGATCAGTCTTTCCGGTCGGAATGGTCGGTTCTCCTTTCTGGCCAGTGGCACCTACCGAGATAGCGATACCTACGACGCGCCGTCCGGATCATTCGGCGACATCCGCCTCGAGTCAGA
>JBDHED010000049.1:0-10978 GCA_039591175.1 Gemmatimonadota bacterium
CAGGCTCATGACGCCGTCCTCGGGCACCCAGTCGCCCCACGACTCGAGCGGTGTGTGATCGGGCAGCAGCAGATGACAGTGGGACGCGGTCTCGTCGAGCACCGAGCTGAACGATACCCGGAAAGGCACCTCGTCCAAGGCGTCTTCGAACCCGACACCCGGCGGCAGCGAGAACACTGGGTTGGTGTGGGCCACTAAGAGCGCTTCCACCTGGCCGTTGCTCATACGCTCGGTGAGCTCGATCATCGAGCGGTACGCGCCAGGCACGCCACCGGTGATCGAAGTGTTTACCTGAACGGTGTCGCCCACTGCGCCACCGGCCTGGTTCAGTAGGTTGACGGCCAGGGCAGCAGCGGTCGCCTCGCGGTGCGCAGCGCCGATTCCACCGGGCAGGGCCAGGCTGCGCTTCGATTCGAAGAGCTCTGCCAGGTGCTCGATCTTCCCGGCGTCCACACCGCTCACCTCCGCCACCCGTGCTGGAGTCCAGCCAGCAGCGGGGCCGCCGGCGCCAAGCACATTGGCCATCGCCAGCGCCACCAGGTGCTCGGTACCGGGTCGCGCGGCTACCCACTCATCGGCGTTCGAAGCCGTCATCGACAGCCGCGGCTCGACCGCCACGAAGACGCCCTCGCCGTCGGGTCGTACGGATTCCACGCCGCGGAATGCGTGCATTTCGGACCACGCTCGTCCGTACCGAACCGGCGACACCCAGGTGCCAAGGAAATCCGCGCCAAAAGAGATCACGAACTCGGCGCCTGCGATGTCATAGTCGGGTACGGCCGCACGACCGAACACGCGGCGGTTCGCCTCCAACACGGCTTCGTGCGCAAACGGCTCGTAGACCACACGCGTCGCACCCACCGCAGTCGCCCACTCATCGTAGAACCGGTCGCGGGTGCCCGTCTCGAGGCCGGTCAGCAAAACGATCGACCCTGGCCCGACGCCCGCACCCCGGAGCCCTTCAGCCAACTGCTCGATCCCGGCCGCCCAATCGACCTCGGCCTGCTCACCGTTCTCGACCCGGCGTGGCCCACGCAACCGATCAGGGTCGTAGAGCCGCTGCGTCGCCATTTGACCGCGGGCGCACAGCTTGCCCTGGTTGACCGGATTTTCGGGATTGCCCTCGAGCTTAATGACACGACCGTCACGAGTCTTGACGTGCACACCACAACCCGCCGGACACTCGCGGCATGTCGACGCGTACCACGTCGGTATCCCCGGCGTGACGTTTTCCGGCGGCACCAAGTACGGGATCAGGGCCTGTGGTCCGACCTTCTGATCGCAGGCGGTCATCGTTCCCGCCCCGGTGACCCCGACCAGCTTTAGAAACTCGCGTCGTTCCACGCGCCGCCTACCGTCTTGGGTCTAATAGTGACAAACCGCACAATCGTCCGCGGCTTCTTCATCGCGATGACACTCCACGCACCACCCCATCGACAACGACTCGACCTGCCTCACCTGCTCCATCGTTTCCACCTCACCGTGGCACTCGACGCACTCCACCTCGGCCCGGGTATGTGGTTTGTGGCTGAATTGCACAAACTCCGGGACGCTGTGGACCCGTACCCAAGGAATCGGCAGCGAATCGGTCGAGAATCCTGCTAGAAGCTGGATCTGCTCTTGATACTCGGGCGTCGAGCCGCGAATGAAACGGTGGCAACCCATGCACGTCTCGGTCGATGGGATGCCCGCTTCTTCTGATCGATCGACCGCGAAATGGCAGTACGCGCACTCCATCTCGTTGTCCGTGACGTGGACGTTGTGCATGAACTCGATCGGTTGGGTGGGGCCTTCGGCTTGTGCCCGCCCGCAAGCGGAGAGGACGGCGAGCACCGGGAGCGCAAAAAAGATTCGGATCGCGGCTGCTTGCACGGAGTCCCTGAGCTCCCGGTCAGGGGTTCAACGACGTCGCGAAAAATCGATGGTAATGATGCGTCGAGAGCTGCCGACGCGAATAGCCCTAGGGGTCAAAACTTGCGCAAATATGCGCAGTCGCCCCGCGGTGTCAAGGGAAGCTTCCCGCGATCCGAAGGCGGTCTCAGAGGGATTCCGAGAATTCCGCCTTATTCGGCTCGACGAGTCGCTCGTAGTCGGCGTACGAAATCTGAATCGTGTCCTGATGCGAGCCCGCGTTGAACGTGATCGTCTCGTCTTCCGTAAGCGAGCGATCGACGTACACCGGGAGATCGTAGAGGTTACCGAAAGGCGCCATCGCCCCGGTCTCACAGTTCGGGAACAGTCCCTTGAACTCGTCCTCGGTCGCCAGCCTCAGCTTCTTGTTGCCGACGATCTTCTTGAAGCTGGAGAGGTCGATCTTTCGCGTCGCCGGGAGCACCGCCATGACGAACTCGTCACCGTCGGTGAGCATCACCGTCTTGGCGAACTCCCGTCCCGGAACGTGCTCGGCACCAGCCACCTCTTGCGCCGTGTACGCCGGCGCGTGGGTGTGGTGGGTGTAACCCACCTTCTGCTCATCGAGCATCTGTTTAACACGGTTGGAAACACTCACGTGAACCTCCTAAGAACGCACTTAAGATGGGTTCTTCGGCATCGTGGGGAATCTATGTTGGCTGCGCGATCATACCAGGTGGTACCAGAACACCGTCTTGACGGATGCCATTGGGGACGTGAGGAACCCTCCGCGCGTCCGGAAATTTCCTACGGGCCCCGTCGACATTTTGGCGACACGACCCTGCGCGCCTTCCCTACAGACGAGCCAGAGACCACGGGGTTAGGGTGAGATAGCCGGTGCAAGAGGGGTTCTAGCTCACCCCGTTGACGCCGAACCGTGCCCGCTCGAGAGGCAATGATGCGGAACCACGAGCCCCCAGGTCTGAATCGAGCGACGCGCTGAGGGTGGTCGCCTTCATACGCCGCGGACCGCTCGTCGGGGTCGCAATCTCGCTCCTCGCGGTTTTAGCGATTTCATTTGTCATCGGGCGTGAACCCGCGGTGCCACAACCGGTGGCGTTCAATCATCTCAAACACACCCAGGAACTACAGCTAGCCTGTGACTTCTGTCATCAGTACGTCAACACGAGCGCACATGCTGGCCTACCCAACGCTGAAACTTGCACGATGTGCCACCAGGTTCCGCAGGGCACCTCGGAGGAGGCGGCGCGAGTAACGCAACTCATCTCGGATGGTGACCCACTGACGTTCAATAAGCTGTTTCGCCTACCGTCTCACGTTTTCTACACGCATCGCCGACACGTAGGCATCGGCGAACTGGAGTGCGCGAACTGTCACGGAGCGATCGCCGACACCGAGCGCCCGCCGGAGCGTGCCTTGGTCCAAATCGACATGGACCTCTGCATGAACTGCCATCGTGAACATGAGGAAACGCTTGACTGCAATGCGTGTCATCGGTAACGCCAGGTCATCCAGATGAGCCTGGATAGACGTGAATTCCTGTGGGTAATGGGTGCCGCTGGTGCCGGATTGGCCGCGCAGGGCTTGCCAGGTGTTTTCTGGACAGCCGATGAGATCCCCGATCTCGGGTGGACCCCGGGCCTCGAGAGCCAACTCAACACTTCGTGCCTCATATGCCCGGCGCGTTGCGGCGTTCGAGCTCGCATCGTCGATGGGCACCTGGTCAGACTCTTCGGCAACCCCATGCACCCCATGAGTCAAGGCGGCGTGTGTCCGCGAGGGATCGCCGGTGTGCAGATGCTCTATCACCCGGAGCGACTCGGCTCACCGGTGGTACAGGCTGGCTCGCGCGGTAGCGACGACTGGCGGCCGATCACACGGGATGAGGCGGTCGCGGTCATAGTCGAACGTCTCCAAACGATTCGAGCAAACGGTAAGCCCGAGGCACTGGCGCTGCTCGCCGGATACTGTGCTGGCAGCATGCAAGATCTGTGGGGCCAGTTTCTGCAGGCGTTCGGGTCGCCAAACTACGTCCACGACGATTACGCCGACGGAACCGATTCGATCATGAATCTGGTACACGGCATAGCGCGACAACCGAGCTTCGATCTCGAACGAGCCAGCCTTGTGCTTTCCTTTGGTGCTCCCTTATTCGAGGCCTGGTGGTCGCCGCTTCAAGCGTTCACGGCGTTCGCCGACCCCCAGGAATTGAACGGACAACGCCCGCGGTTTGTTCAGATCGACACTCGGTTTTCGCGCACCGCAGCACGATCACAGGAGTGGGTCGGAATCCGCCCCGGCACTCACGCCGTCTTGGCGCTCGGCATCGCGTACATACTGATCCGGGATGAGCTCTTTGACGCCGGGTTTGTAGCTGATCACGTGACCGGGTTCGAGGACTACATCGATCAAGGAGGACGGCCTCAAGAAGGGTACCGTTCGATCGTGTCGCGCAATTACCGAACAGAAGAAGTGTCGGCCATTACCGGCGTACCGGTGGAGCGGATCACCTCGCTGGCCAAAGCGTTCGCGGAGAACCAACCGGCGGTCGCGGTCTTCGGTTCAGACGTGACACTAGCTCCCAACGGATTGCTCGCCGGTTTGGCCGTGCATAGCCTGAACGTGATCACCGGACGCATCAACCACCCCGGCGGGGTTCTTTTCGGGGACGATCCACCGTTGGCACCTCTCGTTCCGTTGGTGCACAACGAAGTGTCCGGCCAGGGTGCACAACGAGATAGTGCCGCTAACGGCGGTCCACAATTCGGAATGGGCAATCAGGCCCTCGAGTTTGCCACCTCGATCGCTGACGGGACGACCCCTCCGGTGGATGCTCTGTTCCTCTATTACGCCAACCCCTTGGCCTCGACGTCACACCCCGAAGCATGGTCAACGGCGCTCGAGAAGATCCCGTTCGTTGTCAGCTTCTCACCGTTTCTCGACGAATCCACGCGCCACGCAGACCTGGTGCTTCCGGACCTATTGCCGTATGAGCGCTGGCAAGATGCGCCGACCCCTCCTTCGTACCCGTATCCGGTGTGGGGCCTTGCTCAGCCGCTGATCGAGCCGCATGAAGGCGGCACCCACACCGGTGATGCGCTTCTCGCGGTCGCGCAGGCCCTGGGGGGCAGCGTCGCCGAGAGCCTGCCGTACGACGATTTCGAGGCGCTTCTCAGGGACCGAGCCCGCGGATTGTTTTCCGCGCAGCGGGGCATGATATACGGCGACGAATTCGAGCAGCGGCACCATCGCCAGATGGAAGAGCGCGGTTGGTGGCTTGCCGAGCACGCCGACTTCGATTCGTTTTGGGAAGGCCTCATCGAGCGTGGCGGCTGGATGGACCCACAGTATGACGAAACAGACCCCGCCCGTTTGTCCCGAACCGCCAGCGGAAAGGTCGACCTGATCCCCGCCACCCTCCTGCGGGCACTCGATGCGGAGGAGCACAACCGCAGACCACACATAGACGTGACTAGCGAATACCCTGGCGAAGAGGAAGGCTTTCCTTTCCGCTTGATCCCCTATCGCGTCTCAACCCTCGCCTCAGGCACTCTATCACTCGAGCGCTGGATGGCAGAGGTGCCGGGGATCTTCCCTCACGTTTACTGGGACCCCTGGGTCGAGGTCAACCCGGAGACCGCCCGCTCGTTGGATTTCGACGACGATGCGATGGTATGGATCGTGTCCGCCCGTGGACGGTATCGGGCTCGGCTCAAGGTCTTTTCGGGCACCGCGCCCGAGAATGTCTGTGCGCCCTACGGACTGCGGCATCCAGACGGCGAGCTCGCGAATCCCCTCCAACTCCTCACTGACTCGGCGGACCCGCTGACTGGATTGCCGAGCTGGCATTCTACCCGAGTGCGCCTCGAAAGAGCGTAGGACGGAGAGCGATGACGCGCTGGGGAATGGTAATCGACCTCGATCGGTGCACGGGATGCGCGGCGTGTGAGTTGGCGTGCAAGAGCGAGAACAACATCGCCACCGTCCCCCCGGATCAGGCCGAGTTGGGGCGCACCCTGAGCTGGATGAAGGTTCAAACGGAGGTTGAGGGAGAGTTTCCCGACAACTCCATGCACTTCTTCCCTCGACCCTGCATGCACTGCGACAACCCTCCATGTATCAAGGTGTGCCCAGTGGAAGCGACGTACATCGACGATGAAGGACTCGTCGGACAGATCTATCCACGCTGCATCGGCTGCCGGTATTGCGGCAACGCGTGCCCCTACACGGTCAAGTACTTCAATTGGTACGGACCCGAGTGGAGTGATTCGGAACGTCGGCACCTCAATCCAGATGTCTCCGTGCGACCAAAGGGCGTCATCGAGAAGTGCACCTTCTGTCATCACCGCCTACAGAAGGCTAAGGAAGATGCACGGGCCGAGGGACGGGAGCTGAGGGAGCAGGACTATCAACCGGCATGCGCAGAGGTTTGCCCCACCAGTGCGATCATCTTCGGTGACTTGGAGAACCCAAATCACCGGGTAGCAGAATTGAAGGAGGACCCTCGGGCGATGCGACTCATGGAAGAACTGGGAACGCAGCCGAAGGTTTACTACCTGAGAACGAGAGAGTGACGTGTCGCCTGAAGTGTCAGAGAAGCTGGCGAAGTTGACAGAGGACGAGCGAGCCCTCCTGAGGCCGCTCGTCGAGACCTCCAGACGCTTCTATGTCGTAGCAACGATTCTGGCGCTTATCGTTTTATGGGGGCTTATCGCCTACTTATTCCAGCTCCGCTTTGGACTCGGACGGACGGGGCTTAACCGACCCGAGTACTGGGGCATCTACATCATCAACTTTGTCTTTTTCATTGGGATCAGTCACGCGGGCACGCTGATCTCGGCGATTCTCCGAGTCGCCAAGGCGGAGTGGCGACGGGCAATCACCAGGTCGGCGGAGCTCATTACGGTTCTGGTCATCGGCTTTGGAGCGATTCAACCGATCATCGACCTCGGTCGACCCGACCGTGCGCTGAACATCATCTTCAATGCGCAAATACGTTCGCCACTGCTCTGGGACGTAGTGAGCATCGGCTTGTACTTCACCGCCTGCACGATCTACCTGTACGTCCCGATGTTGCCAGATTTGGCCCGCATCCGGGATTTGGGCATCAAGGCTCCCCGCCTGTATCGATTTTTCGCGGCAGGTTACACCGACACACCCACGCAGCGGGCGCGTCTCGAACGCGTCATCGGAGTCCTGTCAATCATTGTGATTCCGATCGCGGTTTCGGTACACACCGTGATCGCTTGGATTTTCGGCATGACGCTGCGGCCGATGTGGCACAGTACGATCTTCGGGCCGTATTTCGTGGTGGGAGCGATCTATTCGGGTATCGCCGCGATCCTAGTCGCGATGGTAATCCTGACGCGGGTATACCATCTGGAGAGGTACTTCAAGCCCGTGCACTTCGATTACTTGGGCCGCCTGCTTCTTCTGTTCAGTTTACTATGGTTCTATTTCACGTTCGCCGAGTACCTGACCGTTTTCTATGGAGCGGAACCCGCGGAGATGCGAACCTTTTGGGCTAAGGTCACCGGACCGTTCGCGCTTCCGTTTTGGGCAATGGTGGCTGGTTGCTTTGTGATCCCGCTGACGCTGATGGCCCGTCGCGCAACGCGCACCCAACGCGGAACGTTCGTCGCGGGCATCGCCGTGTTGATCGGTATGTGGCTCGAGCGGTTCAACATCGTTGTACCAACTTCCGTCAACCCGATCTGGGAGCTCGAGACGTTGGGGCGCTACCTCCCAACGTGGATCGAACTTTCGATCATGGCAGCTACCTTCGCGGGGTTCGTGCTGTTGTACATGATCGCAACCAAATTCATCCCGATCGTTTCGATTTGGGAAATGAAGGAGGGGCGTGAACTGTCGGTCACGGAGGTTTCCGAGCGTGTCGCCGGCTACTTGCCCGAATCAGCGATCACGACGGTGGGAGGTGAACCATGATACCGCTCCGACGTTGCTCATGTTCGAAAACGATCGCGGTAGCGGCAACCGTAGTTTGCTGTGCGTTGACCACCCCGCACGACGCACGAGCCCAGACGACTGACTTATTCCCCGGTGATCCGGTGGCAGGCCGCCGTATCTTCGTTGAGCGCGACTGTGCGCAGTGTCATTCGATCTGGGGGAACGGCGGCACCCTAGGTCCCGATTTCGCCGCTGTCGGGGCCGGCCGCAGCCTCCAGCAGCTGGCGGGTCTTTTCTGGAACCACACGCCTCGAATGATCGATACCGTGCGTGACCGTGGTTTCGAGTGGCCGCAGTTCACTGAAAAGGAACTGACAGATCTCATCAGCTACATCTACTACGTAAAACTGTTCGATGAAGTAGGCGACCCCGACCTCGGAGAGCGCTGGTTCCGCGAGAAACGGTGTATGGCGTGTCATTCGGTAGGGGGTCGGGGCGGCAGAAGGGGCCGTTCGCTGGACGAATACGCTCGCTTCATCGCTCCGATATCTCTAGCCCAGGGAATGTGGAACCACGGTCCCACGATGCAGGCGATGCAAGCGACGACTGGTGTCCCGATGCCGACGTTTCTCGGGCGCGAGCTAGCCGATATCCAGGCCTATCTGCGGAAAGCGTCGAACATGCGGGATCGCAAAGTCGTTCTTCTCCCGCCCCCCGACCCCAACCGAGGCATGCAACTATTCTCGTCAAAAGGTTGCACCGCTTGCCATGGGGGGCGTGGTCGTGGGACTTCTTTCGGTCCCGATCTCCGGCAAGCCACTCAGCGGCTACGGGTGTCCGAGATCGCGGGACAACTGTGGAACCACTCGGCCCGGATGGCAGCGGCGATGAGAGGGCGCGGAGTTTCTTTCCCGCGTTTCGAGAACACGGAAATGGCTGACGTCATAGCCTTCCTGTACTACTTGCGGTTCTACGAGACCGGAGGTGACGTAAGAAGAGGCCAGCAGCTCTACGTTGAAAAAGGTTGCACCAGCTGCCATTCTACCGATGGGGCACCATCCATGGGACCCGACTTATCAGAGGCGGAGTCCGTCCTCACACCGCTCGGCTTGGCGACCGCTATGTGGGACCACGCTCCGGCGATGTATGACCTCACGCAGGTTCAACGGGTAGAATGGCCGATTTTCGAGGGCGACGAGATGCAAGATCTCGCGGTCTATCTACACTCACTCGCATCGGAGCGGGCCGCGGCGGAGGCCAGCAACGTAGACCCTGAGGATTAGCTCGCTTTTATTCGTTTGAAGCCCCCGCCTGGCTTCTCAGGTAAGCAGCGATCTCCTCCGATTGCTCATCGGTCAGCGGCTCCGCGCCCATGGCTGCCATGTTGGCTTGCATCCGGACCACGACGCCGTTCCACTCAGCGGCGGTGTGAGCGGCGGGCGAAGGCGTGTCATGACAGAAAGAGCACTGCTCGATGAAGAGGTCGGCGCCCGGTCCATCGGTGAGCTCACCCGGAGAGGCGGCGCGAATCGAATGTCGCTGCATGTAGGCCAGCAGTGTATCGGCATCTTGCGACGACGGGAGTTGGGTCGAGGTCATCCCATCCAACAAGATCTCGCCCACTAGTCCCTCCGTGAGCGGGCCTCCCATCCGATTCTCCAGTGTCCGAGCGCGCATGAGCATGCCACGCACAAGGACCGGCCACTCAGCCGCCGTGTGCATCTGCGGCACCGGGATCCAATGGCACTGAACGCAGTAAGCCTTGACGAGTTGGGCGCCCCGCGAGTTGGATTCGGGGAGGTTTTCTGGCTTGAAGCTCGACGGGGGTAGACCCGTTCCGATCGAGCTGATCATTCGCCACCGCTGTCCCCGGCCGAGATCGGCGGCCGGCGTCCCCCCGAGCTCACTCAATAAGCTGTCCACGAGCGCCAGGTCCAACGACGGTTCTGAAGGTTCTGGCGGCGAACAACCGCCGAAGACGAGCATCACCAACAACAACGCCCACGACACTCGCGCAACACTCGTCATCGCTTCCCTCCTCGAAGGAGACACAGATCGCAGTTCCGCCTGTCTTCCAGTCTATCGCGTTCACTGCGGTTTGTGTAGTTCCGAATGTGGGGAGATCCTGGAATTCGCTTGTAGGAAAGAACGGAAGCCGGTCGGCCCGGCGCGCTTGGCGCCGGGCCCAACCGCTAGGAACCCTCTTCTGGATCTCGCTCGAGCTCCTTGAGCTGCTGCCGTAGCCGTTCGACCTCCTGTTCGAGCATCTCGAGGCGATCCCTCAGGTGTTCTTCGGCATGTTCGAGCTCGCGTTCGATGCGCGGTTCCATCTCGCGCAATTTCTCGTCGAGCTCTCGACGGTGGTCATCGAGTCGGCGACGATGGATCTCGATTCGCTTCTCGATCTCTTTCCGATCCGGACCCCGGATCTCGAAATCGTGCTCGATCCGCTCGTCGTCCCCACCGTAGCGACGGATCCGTATCCTGCCGGGGACGGCACGATACTCAGCCTTCTCCACCATCTCGACGATTTCGGCCAGCCACTCGCGCCCCACATCGTCAAACGCGTGTGGCTCACCATCGACCTCGTACTCGTAGACCAGCTCGCCTTCACGGGTCGATGTTACCTCGATCCGCCGCTTGATCTCACCGCGATTGTCTTCGACTTCGAATCTGCCTTCCGGTGAGATCGACTTGACCTGCCCGTCCTCGAACTCGACGTCGCCACGGATCTGGATCCGGAGGCTATTGCCTAGGCTGGACAGCATTTGCATCCCACCACCACCCGGTGTCTGGAACGCAAAACCGAGCTCTTTGAGCTCTTCCAGGTCCTCCATGATCTCGATGTCCGGCATGTGAAAATCTTCCATCTCGAGCGACTCGAGCGCTTCCACCCACTCCTCGATCCCCTCCAGCTGCTCGGCCAGATGCTCGAACGGTGGGACCACGACGTCGAACTGATACGCCGGATCGTCACCGGGACCAATCCACACGTACTCGCGTGTGCGCTGGGAGCGCTTCACTTTTTCGCCATGGTCGTCGTCCACGGTGACGCGTTCATCGTCGACGTCGATATCGGGTTCCTGGGGGGCTCCCCGATCTACATCGCGATCGTCGACGACCTGATCCTCGAGCGCGACCCTTGGTGTCGAATCCGGCTCGTCGACGGGCCTGACCTTGGGGCCGCCGCACGCGATCG
>JBDHED010000050.1:0-22334 GCA_039591175.1 Gemmatimonadota bacterium
GAAGAAGATCAGCGTGAGCGGGTGGGCGCGCCTACTGGACGCAGCAACCCGGGCGCTCGGTACTCCCAGCCGGCCTCCTCGAGGAGGTCCAACAACCGGGCTACCGGTAGCCCCATCACATTAAAGTAGCAACCGTTTACCTGCCTCACCAGCGCAGCTCCGAACCCCTGGATCCCATACGCGCCGGCCTTGTCCAATGGCTCACCAGTGGCCACGTAGTCAGCGATTTCCGCGCCGTCGAGATCACGAAACTCAACCTGGGTTATCGCTACACCGCTGATCGGTTCGCCTGATGGCGCCACCACCGCGACGCCCGTGCATACCGCATGATCGCGGCCCGCCAAACGGGCGAGCATGGCTCGCGCGTCGTCCGCGTCCACCGGCTTCTCAAGCACGACGTCTTCGAGAACAACCACCGTGTCCGCAGCAATAACCAGGGCGTCCGGCCGGGTCGCCGCGACCTGATCGCGTTTGGCGCATGCGGTGTGCTCGGCGAACGCCACCGGGTCTTGACCGGGCCGCCACGGCGGCTCGACTCCTAGAGGCGCTGCCACGACCTCGAACTGGAACCCGATCGTTTCCAGGATCTGCTTGCGTCGCGGACTGGACGAAGCCAAGACCAGTGGGGGCACGGCGAATCGACCTTTTTCCGTCAACGTTCCAGCCACAGGGTGACGGGTCCATCGTTGATCAATCGGACCCGCATTCGGGCACCAAACTGACCGGTCGCAACGCGCCCAGGAAGCTGATCCTCACACCGGTCGCAGAAACGTTGGTACAGCGCTTGGGCCTCGTTGTAGGACGCAGCGCCTGTAAAGTCCGGGCGACGTCCCTTCCGCATGTCGGCGTACAACGTGAACTGACTGACTACCAGTAAGCCGTCCTCGGTCTCTCGAAGCGACCGATCCATCTCGCCGCCATCACCGGGGAATACGCGGAGATTGGCGATTTTGCCCGCCATCCAGTCCACAGCCGGAAGCGTTTCGGTTGGCGCAAAACCGACCAGCGCGACCAACCCCGGCCCGATCCGACCAGATTCGTGTACGTCACCAACCTCGTCGACGACCTCAACCGATGCTTCCATCACTCGCTGGAGTAAGGCTCGCACGCCAACAACATTAGCGCCCACTCCACATGCGTGTCAGTCGTCGCGCTCGTCGTCCACAGTCCAACCTACTCTCAGGTCGGTCCCCGACGTCTCACCGTCGGGGGCGTATGCCTGGGCCGCCCCGTGCCGGTACACGAGCTCACCACCTGAACCCCCAACCCGCCAACCAGCTGCCAGCACAACCAGCGCGAGAACTACGCAGACGATACGGGCCGAACTTCCAATCACCCCCGGGGTGATTCCGGCAGCGGCCGCTACGAGCGCGGCCCACGTGAGCAACAGGAACAACTCAGCCGCTTCCTCGTGCGTTTCTAACGCCGTCTCGGCGACGACCTTTTCGACCCGCTCCTCTTGCTGTTCTCCGGTTTGGACGGCTGCCCAGGAAGCCAGTACGAGCGCAGCGGCAAGCGCCACCACCAACCCCCAAGCCCGTTTTTGGACGACGCCGCTTCGTGTGGCCCATAGGACCCCGATGGCAACAACCGGCAGCAGCACAGCGAAAACGATCGGAAAATGAACCAGCGCGGGATGAAGCGGGTCGGGAAACATGACATTATCCTCCTCTTGAACGGTTCGCCTGGCGTGTCGAATCGATTGTGGCACGTCCCTATCGAGGACACAATCCGGCATCCGACTTGTTTCGCCCGCTGCGGTCGTAAGTCGAACAAATGACGGAGGTCATTCGCTCACACATGGATCCGTTCGATCACCCTCGGCTCCCCCTTGTGATCGCCGGAGTACTGCTTGTGATCGTAGTCGCAGGCATCGTCGATCTGGTTCTCGACGACCCCGAGGCGTGGATTTCGCCGCACGTCGCCTTCGAGGTTTTGTTGATCATCGTGAGCTTGGGTCTCGCGATCTACCTCTGGCGGGGATGGGTGGGTGCCTCTCGGACGCTAGCCCAAACCCGCGAGGCGCTCGCAAAGCGCAAGGTCGAACGAGACGCCTGGCACCAACGGGCACGCGGTTTCTTGAACGGTTTGGGCGAAGAGATCGATCGCCAGTTTCGAGCCTGGGGCTTGACCCCATCGGAGAGCCAGGTGGCGCTACTCTTGATAAAGGGGCTCAGCCACAAGGAGATCGCGGCTGCAACCGGGCGCAGCGAGCGCACCGCGCGGCAGCACGCCGTAGCCACCTATCGAAAAGCACGTGTGTCGGGTCGGGCTGAACTTGCGGGATTCTTTCTCGAAGACTTGATATTGCCACCCGACGAGGGCGACTGACTACTCGACCGTAACGGCCTTTGCCAGGTTGCGGGGCTTATCAACGTCACAACCCCTGAGAACCGCGATGTGGTAGGCCAGCAATTGAAGCGGGACGACGTTTAGGATTGGCATCAGCATAACGTCGGTCTTGGGCACTTCGATTACGTGCTCGGCGATTCGAGCTACATCATTGTCACCCTCAGTCACAACTGCCAGGATTCGCCCACGGCGCGCGTGCACCTCTTCGAGGTTCGAAAGCACCTTTGGGTATACACTGTCACGAGTGGCGATCGCCACGCACGGCATATTCTCATCGATCAGCGCGATCGGACCGTGCTTCATCTCCGCCGCCGGGTACCCTTCGGCGTGGATATACGAGATTTCCTTGAGCTTGAGTGCACCCTCCAGCGCCACCGGGAAGTTGAGCCCACGCCCGAGGTACAGGAAGTTGACGGCGTCCGCGTACTTGGTGGCGATCTCCTTGATCTCACTGCTCCTCTCCAGCACCTGCTGGACGAGGTCCGGCAGTTCCTCGAGCGCCCGCGCCAACTCCCGGCCTCGCTCGACCGACAGATGCTTCCGGCGCCCGATGTAGAGCGTTAGCAGGATTAGCGCCGTTAGCTGGCAAGTGAAAGCCTTGGTCGACGCGACACCGATCTCTGGACCGGCGTGGATGTAAATCCCGCCGTCCGACTCACGGGGGATCATCGAGCCTACCACGTTCACGATCCCCATCGCCCGCGCACCGCGGCGCTTGCCCTCCTTGAGCGCGGCCAGCGTATCCGCCGTCTCACCGGATTGGCTGATCGCAAACAGCAGCGTACGCTCATCGATCACCGGGTTGCGGTACCGGAACTCGCTGGCGTACTCGACCTCGACTGGCAGCCGGGTTGCCTCTTCGAGGTAGTGCTCGCCGACCAGCGCCGCATGCCACGAGGTGCCACATGCGGTCAGCACGATGCGGTTAAACTCGGACAGCGATTCGTCAATGACTTCCAAACCGCCCAGCATCGCCGTCCCCTCGGACGTCACGAGCCTGCCCCGCAGTGAGTTGATGATCGCCTCCGGCTGCTCGAAGATCTCCTTGAGCATGTAGTGCGGAGAGCCACCCTTTTCGATCTTCTTCAGATCCCACGCGATCTCGTCTACCGCTTTGTCGACGTGAGTATTCTTGAGGTCAGACAGTCGGTACCCATCGCGCGACAACTCGACCATGTTACCGTCGTCCAGATAGATCACCCTGCGCGTGTGGCCCACGATCGCGGCTGCATCCGACGCGACGAAGAGGTTCTCTTCACCAAGCCCCACCAGGAGAGGACTGCCCATACGGGCGGCAACGATGTCGTCTGGATGATCGAGTGAAACCACCGCCAACCCGTACGTGCCTTCGACGTGACGCAGCGCCGCCCGCACCGCCTCCCCGAGATTATCACTCAGCTGTTCCTCGATGAGGTGAGCCAGGACCTCGGTGTCGGTTTCGCTGCGGAACGTATGGCCGCGCTCGATCAGATTCTGACGTAGCGGGGTCGCGTTCTCGATGATCCCGTTGTGGACTACAGCCACGCGTTCCTTGCAGCAAGTATGGGGGTGAGCGTTGGCCTCGGTCGGGCGACCATGAGTGGCCCATCGCGTGTGGGCGATGCCTATTGTGCCCACTGGCGGAGCCGAACGGACGAGCTCGTCGAGGTCCGCGATCCTACCCGGCAGCTTGGCCACGTGTAACCCGTCACCGTTTATGATCGCTAGGCCCGACGAATCGTAGCCGCGGTACTCCATCCGATGGAGTCCCTCCAACAGGATGGGCGCGGCCTCACGCGTTCCGATGTAACCGATTATTCCGCACATAGTTATGTAAATCTAACGGAGAAGCGGCTGTTCAGCCAGAAGCGTCACGGAACACCGGCCAGGTCCCGGGCCTGTTTGACGAGCTCTTTCGCGCGCATCGGATCGGGCGCCTCAGCGATCACCCGGACCACGGGTTCGGTCCCCGACTGACGAAGCTGGACCCACTCTTGGCGCTCAGGCCAATGCAGCCTCAGGCCATCGGTTTTGTCGTGCTCGGCACCCTCGAAAGCGACCGCCGCACGATCCAATAGCCGGCGAGCATGGACACCGGACAGCCAGACCTTCGTCTTTTGAATCGTGTATTCGGGAAAACGCTCCACGGCTTCGGATAGCGACCGGCCCGTCCGCGCCAGATAGGAGAGAATCAACGCCATCGCGACTGGGGCATCACGTGTCAAGTGAAGCGCCGGGTAGATCACGCCGCCGTTTCCCTCGCCGCCGATTGGGCTCGCGATCTCCGCCATTCTGAGCGCCACGTTGACCTCACCAACCGGCGTCCGGTCAACCGTCGCTCCGTGCAACTCGGCGGCGCGGTCGACGACCTGACTCGTCGAGAGATTTGTAACAACCGTCCCTGGCAACTGGCCATCGACGGCAAGCTCCCCGAGGACGTAATCGATCGTCAACGCGAGCGTCATGTCCTCACCAACCGGCGCGCCGGTCTCATCCACCAACGCTAGCCGATCACCGTCCGGATCGATCGCAAATCCCAGATCGGCATCCGTGTCTCGCACGCGCGCGGATAGTTCGCTCAGGTTCGCGGCCACCGGCTCCGGCTCTCGCGGAAACCAACCGGTCGGCAACAAGTGGAGACCGTCAATACTTACACCCAGCGCATCGAGCAAGGGTCGCGCAGCCCGTCCTCCGACGCCCGCGCAAGCATCGACGACAACCTTGAAACCACGATCCCAAACCGCCCCCGTATCCACTAGAGGGTCTGCCAGTATCGCCTTGACATGGGCCCGAGTGGCGCCCTCGCGGACAGTGACCGAACCCAGCTCGTCCCACGCTACGAACGAGATGCTGTCTCGCTCGACGGATTCGCGCACGCTCTCGGCTTCATCGAGCGTCAAAAACATCCCCTTCTCAGATGCCAGTTTGAGCGCATTCCACTCAGCCGGGTTGTGGCTTGCGGTAACGGCGATCCCGCCGGCGGCTTCTTCACGCTCGATCGCCAACAGAACCGTGGGCGTGCAAGCCAGACCGATATCGATTACGTCACACCCGACGCTCTGGAGGCCAGCGATCGCCGCCGCCTGCAACATCGAGCCACTTACCCTCGAATCGCGTCCAACAACAATCGTGTTGCGTCCGGTGGCAGCCTGCCGTGCAGCACCGTGCGCAGCCGCATAGCGAGCCACGATGTCGGGTGTCAGACCTTGTCCGACGATACCACGGATGCCGGACACGCTGATGATCAACTCGCTCGTCATCGATTCACCAATTCACTCCGATCGCCAGTCTCGCTTCCTGCAGGATGCGTGCCCGCGCTTTCAACTCATCACCCTAGCTTCGGGCATGTTTCGAAGATAGTCTCGGTCTGGACCGTAATCATGGACTCTGTATCTTCGCTCCGAGGAGTTCCCCTCAACCCGACGAGAACCTGACCATGGCTGATCCAAAGTCCGCGTCATACTACTTGTCGCCGGCGAGCCCGTACCGAGTTCCCTTCGACGGTAGCTTCGAAGTCGTCCGGGCACCCACTGGTCCACCGAACGACGCACCCGAACGCAAGCAGAGAAAAAAGCAGCTCGAGAAGACAGTCGATCAGCTCGACGAGCTTCAACGGCTGCTCTACGCTGACGATCGTTACTCTGTGCTGTGTGTGTTTCAAGCCATGGACGCGGCCGGCAAAGACTCGACGATTCGGGCGGTAACGACTGGTGTCAACCCGGCCGGTTTTCAAGTCTTCTCATTCAAGACACCATCAAAGGGTGAGCTGGATCACGACTTCCTGTGGCGAAGCACCGTGCGCCTTCCAGAACGAGGCCGCATCGGGATTTTCAATCGTAGCTATTACGAAGAAGTGCTCGTCGTCCGGGTGCATCCTGAGTTTCTCGACGGTCAGCGGCTGCCTCATCGACCTGACGATGACGCGCTATGGGCCGAGCGCTACGCTTCAATTCGTGATCACGAGCATCATCTAGCGAGAAACGGAACGGTGGTTCTCAAGTTCTGGTTGAACGTGTCACGCGAAGAACAGGCGCGGCGCTTTGTGCGCCGGATCGATCGGCCCGATAAGAACTGGAAGTTCTCGAGCGGCGACATTATGGAGCGGCGGCGCTGGGACGACTATATGCACGCCTACCAGGAAGCCCTCAACGCGACCTCCCGGCCGTGGGCTCCGTGGTACGCGGTCCCCGCCGATGACAAACCATTCATGCGGTCGTGCGTCGCACAGATCATCCGCGACCAGCTCTTGGCGCTCGATATGCGGTACCCTTCGCTCCCCGATCACGAGCGAGCCAAGGTGGTCGAACTCAGACGCGAACTGGAGTCCGAAAGCTGACACCTGCCGATCATCCCGCGCTGCGGCATGAAACGAGGCCGGTCGCCAGACCGCTCGAGTTCGTCATCGCGCATCGGGTAGAAAGCGGGAAATCCGCTCCGGCACACCGGGGTACTCTCGTTTCTTTGTATAACTGGGGGAAGACTCACCCCTGACGGGTACATCCGCCGGGAATCTTAATTAATATCCCTCGATGTCCCTTGCGCGCAACTCTCGCTGGGTGACAAACAGGTTCACCTCTTTGGGCCGCGACATCGCCACTTGGGGATGGAGATCGAGATACCAATGAAGACTGGTCGTCGCGCACTTCATCGCCCCGATCACGATGAGGTTGGGCAACGCGCCAGGTTTGTACCGAACGAGCCGGTGACGGTACCTCGCTAGAGCCCGCGACATCTTAGCTGTGCCTAGGAATCCTCCGATGGGTCATCGCGCACAACGACTGTACCCACAACGGGAATGACCTCGTCGGCCAGCAGTCCCGCCCGCCCAGCATGGTCCCGAATCGCCTCTACCGAAACACCCTGGTAGATGCACACCGTGCCCAGCTTGCCGTCCTCCTCCTGAACGACGTACGACCGGATCCAGCGCACCTGATCCGACATCTCTTCGTCGCCCACACGCCGGGAGCGCGCCGCTGCCTCCTCGAGCTCCTCGGGCGTCGCCCATGCGTTGCGTCGACGGATTACGTAGGTGTCCATTGTCCCCCTCCTTATTTCAGCCGGTTTACTTGCTGGTCAGCGAATATAGATCCAGCGTCTATGCCCGGAAGGGGACTCGCGAAGGCCTGGAGCCACCGCGCGGACTCGAACCGCGGACCTGCTCATTACGAGTGAGCTGCTCTTCCAGCTGAGCTACGGTGGCTCGTGGGCATCTGGGCGCGGCGGGAATGACTCGGCGCGCCGGAATATGGTGCCTGGGGACGGAATTGAACCGCCGACACCGGGATTTTCAGTCCCGTGCTCTACCAACTGAGCTACCCAGGCGTTAGGCCACGGCAAGCTACAGTCAACGATAGCAACCCGCCTTTGGCTTGATCGCACGGGCGCGGGAGCCTAGCCTCGCCTCCAGCGCAAGATGACCGTTGAAATCTTCCTCGTGCTGTCGCTGGTGGTGACCGCCATGGTGGTCTTCACCTTTGAATGGCTACCGGTCGACGTCACGACCCTGCTGATCCTCGTGGCGCTGGTTCTGACGGGCATTCTCTCCCCCGGCGAGGCATTCGCCGGTTTCGCCAGCGAGATCATCGTCATCCTGGCATCGATCTTTGTCATCTCGGGAGCCCTCGTCCGGACCGGTGTCATGAGCTGGCTGGGCCACTTCATCGACCGCCAACTGGGCAAGTCGGAGAACAAGATCGTCTTGTTCATCATGACGCTCAGCGCATCGCTCTCGGCGTTCATAAACAACACCAACGCGACCGCCGTCCTTATGCCAGCTGCGCTCGATCTCTCTAAGCGCAACGAGATGAGCCCCTCAAAACTCCTCATGCCGCTGGCCTTCGCGTCGATACTCGGCGGCACTTGCACGCTCATCGGGACCAGCACCAATGTGGCCGCTAGTGGGATGCTGCAAAGACTGGGGTTCGAGCCCTACTCGCTGTTCGAGTTCTCGATCGTCGGGATCGTCGTCGTCGTCGTCGGGATTCTCTACTTCTCGATCGTGGGCTACCGGTTCCTGCCAGAAACCGCCGTCGCCAGCTTGAGCGAAAAGTACGAGATCGAAGCCTACCTCTCCTCGCTCCTCGTACCGGAGGACTCTTCGCTGATCGATCAGACGCTCGAGGAGGCGCCCTTTTCTGAACTCGGGCTAACGGTGCTGGCGATCGAGCGCGCTGGCGAGCGTCTTCTCCCACGTTCGGACAGCGTGATTGGTGCAGGCGACGTGTTGGTCGTGCACGGCGATCGCGAAGCGTTGTTCAAAGCCAAGGAGAGCCCCGATCTGCATATCGAAACCGATACCACGCTGGGTGAAGAGGTCCTCGCCGCAGAGGATGCCAAGCTGGTCGAAGCGATCGTCATGCCATCGTCGAGCCTCGCCCAGCGGAATCTCAAACAGTTGCGGTTTCGGCAGCGATTCGGGGCCTCCGTGCTCGGTATCTACCGCAGAGAACATGGGCTCGCCTCGGGGATCCGGGATCTTCCGCTGCGGGTCGGCGACGTGATCCTGCTTCAGGGTTCAACCGCACGGCTCAACGCGTTACAAGATCGACGGGATGTCTGGTTGTTGGGAGAAGTCGAGCATGTGCCGATTCGGCCGAGGCGAGGCGTAATCGCTGTACTCGCCCTGACCACGGCGATCGTTCTGAGCGCCACAGAGCTCCTGCCACTCTCAGTGGCACTATTGCTGGCCGGGCTCGTTGTCGTCCTAGCGCGGTGCATCCCGGCTCAAGAGATCTACACGCTGATCGAGTGGCGGCTACTCGTCTTGATCGGTGGGATGACCGCCGTCGGCGCCGCCATGGTGAAGACCGACGCCGCCGAGCTGGTGGCTGGCGCGATCGTCCAGCTCGTGCTCCCATACGGGCTCTACTTCGTGCTCGGCGCGCTGGCGATTCTGACGATCGTCCTCACGCAACCGCTATCCAACGCCGCTGCTGTGCTGGTCGTTCTTCCGATCGCGCTATCGACGGCCGATCAGCTGGGGCTCAATCCGCGGACGTTCGCAGTCATGGTCACGCTCGCGGCATCGCTCTCGTTCATCACGCCGTTCGAGCCGTCGTCGCTGTTGGTTTACGGGCCCGGCGGGTACCGCTTTCGAGACTTCGTCAAGGCGGGCCTGGTTATGACCGTGATCGCGCTGGCGATCTTGATGGTGCTCGTGCCAGTCGTTTGGCCGCCGTGATCGAAGCCTCGAGACCGTACCGTCAGTTCGCGAAGTACGGAGCCAGGAGGTCGTTGAAAACGGCAACCGGCTGGGCGCCAACGACCCGGCGACCGTTGACGAAGAACATCGGCGTCGCATCCACACCGACCCGATCGCCTTCAGCCTGATCAGCCGCTATGTCGCTCGCCATCTCGCGGTTGTCGAAGCACTGTCGGAACGCCGCCAGGTCCAGCCCTAGCGACTGCGCGTGACCGTCCAGCGTCTCGCGGCTCAGCTCGGCATGACTCGCAAAGACGAGATCGGCGTACTGCCAGAAGCGACCCTGGCGATGGGCGCACTCCGAAGCCAACGCCGCCGATTCGGCCATCGGATGTCCAGCTGAGAAGAAGCGGTTCACGAACACCCACCGGATCTGGTCGCCGTACAGCGATCTGAGCGCCGGGAAGATCTCCCCGTGAAAGCGGGCACAGTACGGGCACTCAAAATCCGAAAACTCGACGATCGTGACCCGTGCGTTCTCAGCGCCGATACGCGGGTCGTTCGAGATATCGATCCCATTTGGCACCGCTGGGCCCGCTGAAGCCAGGCTCTCCGCCGGCACATCGGCGAGAGCCGCTGCGGCCGTGACCGTGGGCCCACTCGCGTCAAGATCAAGTGGAGTGGGGCCAGGGCCCGCCGCCTGCTCGGTGTCACCGATCGGTGAGTCGCCGCCCGAGGGCTTTGCTACGAACCAAACAACCGCCGCCGCCAATGCTAGACCGACCATGACACCACCCCACCGAATCCACGGTTTAGCCTGCGGCTGCGTCGGTTTCTTCCCTTTCGCCATCTTCTTATGCCTCCTATTGAATGCTCTCTGTCGTCGCCGCACCCACCGGTGTGACGCCGAGCTCGGCGGCGTAGTTCAACAACCTTTCGATCACCGGACCCGGCTCGGTCCATTGCATTATGTCGGTACGAACCGCCGTCGACTCGGGCAACCCCTTGAGATACCCCTTGTAGTGCTTGCGAAACTCAATCGTCCCGCGGCGTTCCCCCTTGTACTGCACCGACAGATCGAGGTGTTCGAGGCAAGTACCGATGCGCTCCCCAGGATCGATTTCCGGAACCCGACCGGTGTCGAGATGGGCCTTCGCCTGCAAGAAGATCCACGGGTTCGCGATCGCTCCGCGGCCAATCATGACGCCGTCCACGCCAGTCTCTTCGAACATCCGCGCGACATCCTCCGCAGTCTTGATGTCGCCGTTCCCAAACACCGGTATCGAAACCGCTTGCTTGGCGCGTTTGATCCATCCCCAGTCAGCGACCCCTTTGCGCTGCTGAGCTCGGGTTCGACCGTGGATTGCGACCGCTCGAGCGCCAAGGCGCTCGAACAACTGCGCATTCTCGATGATCCGGATCGATTCATGATCCCACCCGAGCCGCGTCTTTACCGTCACCGGAAGATCGACCGCTTCGATGATCCCGGCGACGATCGCCTCCATCAGTGCCGGGTTCTTGAGCAGCCCCGCTCCAGCGCCCCGGCCGGCCACGCACTTGACTGGACAACCGATGTTGATGTCGATCAACTCAGGACCCACACGCTCGGCGATCCGGGCCGCCTCGACCATCACTTCGACCGAGGCGCCAAAGATCTGGATCCCAACCGGCCGCTCACCATCGACCAGCTGAAGCTTCTCCAAGCACTTCGCCGCGTCTCGGATCAACCCCTCGGACGAGATGAACTCAGTGTACACGACGTCCGCGCCAAGTCGCCGACACATCAGCCTAAACGGTTGATCCGACACGTCTTCCATCGGGGCCAGAAGAAGCGGTCGGTCCAGGGTCAAAGATCCGATGTTGAACATTCTTTAAATGTCGTTACTTAGAGGTTGTAGGGTCAAACCGTACAGGCGTTTGCGTATTACCCCCGACAAACGAGATTCAAGGTGGGTGTATAATGGTAAAGAAGGCTCAACCAAGCCAAAAACTCGAAGTGGAGATCGTACGATGAGTGTTACGAAAATGGCCATAAACGGCAAGGAACTCGAGCTACCTGTCATCGTCGGGACCGAAGACGAGACGGGAATCGATATCAGCCAACTCCGGAAACGGTCCGGGGTGGTCACGCTCGATACCGGCTACGGGAACACCGGGTCTTGCCAGAGCGCGATCACGTTTATCAACGGTGAGAAGGGGATCTATCCGATCGAACAGATCGCAGCCACGACACAGTTCCCGGAGGTGTGTTACCTGCTCATTTACGGTGAGCTCCCGACCCAAGAACAGTACAAGAAGTTCCGGGAGGGCTTGACCCACCACACGCTGATTCATGAGGACATGAAGAAGTTCTTCGAGGGGTACGCGATTACCGCGCATCCGATGGCGATCCTCTCGTCGATGGTGGCTGCTCTCTCGTCTTACTACGAAGCAGCGGAAGACGACGAGGCAATGAACCTGAACATCGTCCGGCTACTCGCCAAAGCAAAGACGATCGCTGCCTTCTCGTACAAGAAATCGGTCGGACAACCGTTTGTCTATCCGCAGAACCATCTGTCGTACACGCAGAACTTCCTGCACATGATGTTCTCCGTGCCGGCGGAGCCGTACGAGGTGCCCCCGGTGCTCGACGAGGCGCTGAATCTGCTGTTGATCCTGCACGCCGATCACGAGCAGAACTGCTCGACCTCGACGGTGCGTATGGTGGGTTCGAGCGAGACGAACCTGTTCGCGTCGATCTCGGCCGGGATCAACGCTCTCTGGGGTCCGCTACACGGCGGCGCCAACCAGAAGGTCATCGAGATGCTCCAGCACATTATCGATGACGGCGGCGACTACAAGAAGTACGTCGACATGGCCAAGGACAAGGACTCCCCCTTCCGGCTCATGGGGTTTGGTCACCGGGTCTACAAGAACTACGACCCACGAGCCAAGATCTTGAAGGAGTCCGCCGATCAGGTGCTGGGTCAACTGGGCGTAGATGACCCGCTGCTCGAGATCGCCAAACATCTGGAAGAGATCGCGCTGGAAGACGACTACTTCGTCTCGCGCAAGCTCTACCCCAACGTCGACTTCTACAGCGGCATCCTCTATCGGGCGATGGGCATCCCGACCAACATGTTCACGGTGATGTTCGCGCTCGGTCGTCTACCGGGTTGGATCGCGCATTGGAGAGAGATGCGCCTTGACCCGGCGGGCCGGATCCATCGGCCACGGCAGATCTACACCGGGCCAAAGATGAGAGACGTGGTGCCACTGGCCCAGCGGTAACGGTTTCGCGACTCACGGGTGGTGCTCTGACCTTCGGAACGCTTCGACCTCGGCCGCTTGACGCGCCTCGTCCCACCCCAACACAGGCGCCGCGGCGCGGGTGACGTTGGCGAGTACGTCTTTCGTGATGGGAACGCCTCCTGGCAGGACGCTCAACCGTCGATCGACGAGGTCCTCGAGGGTCTCGACCATTTCGCGAGAAGCGCGCTCGACCTCGGCGGCTGTGTAACGAGTCTCAGGACCCAGCGGCTCCGCTGTAGCCGAGTCCTCGCGCCAGCGTACGAATACATCATCGGCGTCGGGGCCGAAGAGCTCACGCACGCGAGCGGCATCCGCCGGATCGACTCCGGCGGACGGCTTCTGTCCGCCCACACGGGCCGGGACGAGCGGCCGCCGGTTCGTTTCGCACGGCCTGAGATTCCAACCAGCATTCTCGGCTAATCGGTTCACCGTTTCCTCGGCCATCAGTCGGTACGTCGTCAACTTGCCACCGGTTACCGTGACAAAACGGGAGGCTGTTTGCTCGATCACCTCCTCGCGAGATATCGCGCTTGGGTCGCGGGAAGAGGCCGCGCGCACCAGAGGTCGCCATCCGGCCCACGCGCCGACCACATCCTCTTCAGAGAGTTTGCAGGTCAGTGCATCGCGGGCGGCGTCAACGAGGTACGCAATGTCATCGCTCGAGGCCACCAAGTCATCGATGTTGCCCCCGTTCCGTGTGTCGGTCGTCCCGATGTACGTCCAACGTCCTTCTGGGACGGCGAAGTAGAGCCGGCCGTCATTGGCGAATAGCGCGGTCGGGTCACGAAGGGGCAGCACGTCGCGCGATACGACGATGTGCACACCCTTGGTCGGGTCGAGAAGTCGCGTGGCGCCCGGACGAACTCGGCGGCGGAGCCGGTCCGACCATGGTCCAGTCGCGTTGACCCACGCTCGCCCCTCGAGCGTGAACGAGCTAAAGCCGCGGCGATCTTCGACGTCGCCAACCCATCCCGCTCGTGAGCGCTCGAGGTCTCGAACCGCGCAGTACGACGCGGTGACAGCTCCTGCGCGTCTGGCGTCGGCGATCGTCTCTATCACCAACCGCGCGTCACGCACCCGTGCATCCCAGTAAACACCAGCACCGCGAAGGCCCGTGGTCGATAGCAAAGGCTCCCTCGCGAGCGCACCATCTCGGTCGAGTATCTGGTGCCGACCAAACCGGGTGCGACCGGCGAGCGCGTCGTACATCGCGAGTCCGAGCTTGAGCTTCCAACCCGGTCGTGACCGCCCCTTGTACGACGGAATGAGGAACGGCGTTGCCCGGGTCAAATGCGGCGCAATCGAGAGCAGCACCGCCCGCTCGGTCAGCGCCTCACGCACGAGCCCCAGATCGAGCATCTCGAGATACCGCAATCCGCCGTGCGCAAACTTGGTCGTTCTGGACGAAGTCCCACCCGCGAAGTCACCCGCTTCGACGAGCGCTACGCGAAGACCGCGAAGGGCGGCATCCCGCGCGACACCGGCGCCGGTGACACCGCCTCCGACGACGACCACGTCCCACGTCTCAGCGCTTAGCCGCTGCAGCGCTGCCTGGCGATCCCAAGTCTCGGTCCGGTGTCCGCTAGCGTTCATGCGACGGGAACAAGATGCACGTTGGCTTGCCGATCAGTGGTCATGCGCGATAAGTTGTGATTCATACCTAGACAATCGGCGTCGATCGCGCGGCACACTGCGGCCGCGTTTTTTGTTGACCACACTTCGCTAGAGGCATCATGCTCGATGAGCTTCGGAACCGGCTTCACCAGCAGATCGCCGACCTCGACCGCGAGCTTCGGGTCGAGCTTCCGGAGCTGATCGCCAAGGCGGTCGCGATGGGTGACCTGCGCGAGAACGCTGAGTACTCGGCCGCGCTCGAACGTCAGGAGTTTGTGCGCGCACGCCTGTCGCAACTTACTCGCCGTCAGAGCGAGCTCAGCGCAATCAACTTGCGGGATCTCCCACATGACCGAGCGGCCTTCGGGTCTCGAGTCGAGCTCGAAGATGGAGACGGCGAGCGCCAGGAATGGCATCTTGTTTTTCCCGAGTTCGTCGATTTCGACGGAGGGATGATCTCGACCGCGTCTCCGCTCGGGCGGGCGATCCTCGGGGCACGGCCAGGGGACGAAGTGACACTCGAAGCGCCCGACGGCGCACGTGCCTATGTGGTGAGCGAGGTCGTTACGTTGCACGGGGACAGGGTATCCGGTGCGTCCGACGCGGACCAGGAGGAGAAAAGCAATGGCTGAGGTAACGTGCACTAGATGTAGTCAAACCAGAGAAGCCCTCGAAAGCGCGCCGTACCCAGACGATATGGGCCAAGAGATCCTCGAGAAGATCTGCGCCGCATGCTGGCACGAGTGTAAAGAGATGCAAGTAATTGTGATCAACGAGAACCGGCTCGACTTGAGCGACCCGAGGGCCCACGAGATCCTCGAAAAGTCGACGCGTGACTTCCTGGGACTGAATCCACCGGCGGCTGGCTAGCTATGGCGCGTGTGCGGCGCGTCGTTGAAGAGATCGAAGCCGAACTTCACAAGGTGCCCAAGCCTCGGTTTCTCGACATTGAGCAAGGCGAGTTCGAGCAGAGCAAAAGTGCCCCATGAAGATCTGGCTCAGGCCGACGTAACCAACGATCGCGCTGTCGCTAATACGACACATCAAGTGTTTCTGTGATGTCGGCGTATCGCAAACAGCCACAAACCGCTCAAACAACATCCCTGCGATCGGGTCCGAGCCATCCTCGGGGATCGGCTCCCAAGGAAGATGAAACTCACGGCTCGCTTCGCGGATCGTAATAAACTCGTCACGATCGTTTGAAACGGGGTGACCTACGAACAACCGGGAACCGGTGACCAACGCCTCTGTAGACGTCATTCTCCGGCCTCAATCCGCCGCGTGATCTCGGTGATGTTCGCTCCGCCGATCGAGAACGCGGCTATCGCTCGCCCGTCACGCTCCCCGATAGCCAGCCCTTTACCACCCCCCAGATCGTTCTCCGTCGCCCATTCGCTCGCCAGCTCCGGTGCGCCAACGACCGCGACGGGCGTACCGAACAACTCGGTGTCGTACGACGAAACACGGCGATACGGCGTGGGGTCATCGGTGACCATGTTTTCCGCTGCATGACGCCCCTGTTGCTGGGCGTGAAGCCAGTGCTCGACGCGGTGGCGCACACCCGTTAACGGATCGTCGTAGGTGGCCACGTCGCCCGCGGCATACAGACCGGGCGCTTCAGTGCGCAAGTATGCGTCAACGTGAACACCGGCTTGATCGGCGAGTGGGGTGCCTTCGAGAAACTCGACGTTCGGCTTGACACCCACCCCGACCGGGACCAGATCCGCCACGAACTCACGCCCGTCGGCCGTGTGGACAACGAGACTGTCGCCGTCCCGATCGATCGTCTCCGCGGCGGCCTCCAACTCGAGCGTCACACCTCCCGACCGCATGATCGCTTCCAACTGGCTCCCGACCCACTCGGGTGCCAGGTGGCCGAACAACCATGGCTCGAGCGCCAGCAGGGTGCACGTCACACCACGCTTGGTCAGTGCTGCCGCAACTTCAACACCGATCAACCCGCCACCGATGATCGCCGCTCGCTCAGCGTCACGTGCCGCCACGCGCAACGCCACTGCGTCCCCCAACGAGCGCAGCACGACCACCCCCGGGAGATCGATGCCCGGTATGGGCAACCGAATGGGCGACACGCCAGTCGCGATGAGACACATCTCGTAAGTCAGACTCTCCCCGTTCGACAGCTCGATCTCGCGTGGGTAGGGATCCAAACGAACCGCCCTGGTCTGCGCCTTCAGCTCGATTCCCTGGGCGGTGTGGACATCCGCTGGCTTGATGACAACGTCCTCAGGCGACAGATCGTCGCTCTCGAGAAACGATTTGGAGAGGAGGATTCGATTGTAGAAGGGATACGGATCGTCAGAGACGACGACGACACGCGCTTCCCGATCACGCTTCCTCAGCGTCTCCGACCCGCGCGTGCCCGCCGGTCCGGAACCCAACACCACATATTTTGCGTGGTCGAGCACCGCCGCCGCGCTAACCCGGACGGCTCCTCGCTACCGCTTGCTCAATGCGGCAACGATGTCCTTTTCCTGCGGGAATTCGCCGGTCTGTTTCTTGGAGTAGATAAGATCGCCGTTGACCTCGACTTCAAACACGCCTCCACCTGAGGCGATCAACTCGACGTCAGCGGACTCAATATTGTCCTCGATTGTGGCGGCCAAACTGGACGCCTGTGGCTCATAGTTTCAAGCCGCGCAGTATTCGATCGTGATCTTCACATCTACCTCCAGTCGCAGGGGCACAAGCCGAAGAAACGATCCTCGGCGGCCTTCTTGAACGCATCCCCAAGCTCGAGCCCTTGACGCTTGAAGCGTAGAATGTCGCGCAACTTGTTCATGTCGGCGTCGCTCCACCAGCGCGGATCGTCTCCCCCGAGGTGCGCCTCAGGACTGACGTACCCGGCCGATTGGCAGGCGTCGAGCGTTCGCTGGTCTAGGCCGGTGACGCGGCGGAGAAGCTCATCGGTACGCACGATGGCGGTCAGGCTAGGCGGCGGACGCGGGGTCGTCAACCGATCGACGGCGCGTCAATTGTGATTTTCGGTCCCGGCGAGCTTAGATTTCTAGCTCGATGGAACCTCCATTATCTGGACTCGACATCTTCTTTCGTCTGCTGGCCGTTCTCCTCCTGGTGGGAGCGAACGGCTTTTTCGTGGCCAGCGAATTCGCGCTCGTCACCGTGCGCAGAACGCGCATCGAGGAGCTCGAGCGCAAAGGACGTCCGCTCGCCTCCAAGGTCCGGGAAGCCCTCGACGATATCGACACGTACATCGCCGCGACCCAGCTCGGTATCACGATGGCATCGATCGGGCTGGGATGGATCGGCGAGCCGGCGCTGGCCGCGCTCATCGAACCGTTGCTCGGTTGGCTACCTCCAACGTGGAGCTGGTTGACCGCCCATGCAGCGGCAATCGCCGTCGCGTTCGCGATCATCACGGGGCTCCACATCGTGCTCGGCGAGCTCGCACCAAAGACCGTCGCGATTCAGCGCCCCGAGAAGACAGCGCTGATCGTCGCGCTTCCGACGCGGTGGTTCCTGACGCTGTTCAAGCCGTTCATTCTGCTGCTGAATGGCGTCGGATTGCTGGTCGTCCGGGCATTTGGGTTCCGACCGGTGGCCGCGGGTCACCACGTTGTCCACTCCGAGGAAGAGCTCAAGATGATCGTATCCGCGAGCACCGAGGCTGGCGTGCTCGAACCCAAAGAGGAAGAGCTCATCCACCGGGTTTTCGAATTCGCCGATCTGACCGCCAACCAGCTTATGGTGCCGCGAACGGAGGTCATCGGTCTTCAGCTCGCAGCTCCACGCTCGGAGATCGAGGTCATACTCAATGAACATGGCTTTACACGCTACCCGGTCTATGATGGTTCGCTCGACAACATCGTCGGGATCGTCAACGTGAAAGACCTGCTGCCGTTTTTGGCTGAAGAGAGCGGGACGTTCGACTTGCGACGTGTTCTCCGGCCACCCGTCGTCTTACCCGAATCGATACGCGTGTTTCAGCTGTTGGCCGACATGCAGGCCGATCGCCGCCACATCGTAGTTCTGATCGATGAGTTTGGCGGCACCGCGGGGATCGTGACGCTGCGCGACGTCATGGAGCGCATCGTCGGCGAGGTGAGAAGCGAGGAAGAAACCGACTGGCCCGACGTCGAAGAGATCGAGCCCGGCCAAGCGCTGGTCGACGGCTTGATGCTGATCCCAGATTTCAATGAGCGTTTTTCGCTCGCCCTCGACGAAGAGGAGTACCACACGATCGGTGGCTACGTGTTTGGCGAGTTGGGTCGACGACCCGAGATCGGAGACGTCACTGACGCGCCGGGCTGCCGCCTGATCGTCGAAGCCCTGGACGGCATGCGTGTCAGTCGATTGAGGGTGTTTATCGAGGAACCGGCCGAGAGTCCGAGCGACTAGCGGCTCTCCACCGCAAGCCCCAAACCGGCTTATGAGTCCGGTATGTAGCTGAACACGTATAAACCACTGGCCATGTCGCTCACCACAAATCGGCCGTCGGCTGTCCAATGGACGCCCCACGCGCCATCGTAGACCGACTGCTCATCTTTTTCATGCGCCAGCGACAGGGTGTTGACCGAGCCGCCGGGATCGGCCTGCACGCCGGCAAACGTGTCGTAGAAGCCCACCAACTTGGGCGCTAACGGATCCGTGATGTCGAGCACCTCGACTCCGTGTTTGTAGTGCGCCAGGTAGGCCCGCTCCCCGTTCATGATCGCCAACTGATGAGGAATCGTCCCGACGCGCGGTTGGTAGGTCGCTACCAATACAGGCGCCGCGGGATTCGATACGTCGAAGATGCGAATCGGAGCGTTGATGATCTCGTCAGCGACGTAGAGGAATTGCCCGTCTTCTGTAAGCCACGAACTGTGCGTGAACGCTCCTTGATAGGTATGGAACGCGAGCGGTATCAAGCCGGCGTCGGCGTCCGTAGCCACAACGAGCTCGCTGAACTCGCCCTCTCGTATCCCCAAATACGACCCGTACACGACACCGCTCCGAACATGGATATCGTGGGGAGTACCGTTAGTTGATGATAAGGTCCCCAACGGTCGCGGAGCCGTGGGCGTGCTGACATCATAGGCGTGGATCTCACGTGGTGCAGCGATGTAGAGCCGGGATTGATCTATCCAGACATTGTGCGCACCAGCCGCTTCAGTTCGGGGTACGGCGCTCAACATCATCGGTTGTGTGGGATCGCCGACATCGACGATCGTTACGGAGTTCGGATGGGTATCGCCTTCGTGTGAGACGTAGGCGATTCCGTCCGCCACCTTGACGTCCTGGGTGAACAACCCGGTTGCGTTGAACCGGCCGACCTCACGCGGCGCGCCATCCAAAGCGAAAATCGACATGCCACCCGCGATGCGACGAGCGACAAAAGCGTGGTTGTTTTCGACCCACACGTCGCCAACGGTCCTCGCGGGCAGAGTTAACTGGCCCTCGAGCCGAACGTTCCAGCTCGGACGATAGTCTACGGCCACGTTGACCGCGTGCCGGGCCAGCTCCTGATCGCCAGAGTAGAGCACCGCCTCGACACTCGTGGTACCCGGTTTTAGCGCCGCGGTTGTGATCTCGGATCCGGTACCGAGAACGACTGGTTGGCCGAGGTAAAAGTCGTCCAGCGAGCGCCACTCGACTGTCGCCCCCGCGGGGGCATTCGCGATCGTCGCCACGAGCCGCTCCGGCGCCCCCCAATCGACACGGCTACCGCCCCATTCGATCGTGAGGCTAGGGTCGGTCTCTACCGGATCAGGGAGCGGACCGGTTGGTGGCAAGTTGCTGCTGCTGCACGCGAGCGCTACAAGGAAGGTCAGAGCGATGAAACGTTTCATGTTGTGCAAATACCGTGTCCCCAGCTCTGGTTGCATCTCGGTGACAGTTATCGTGTAGCGATGTTAGTCAACGCGTCGTCCAGTGCGGGGAAAAACCCTTCTAGCTGTCGCTCGCCAATCGTCAACGGCGGCGTAAGGGAGAGCACGTTGCCGTGCGCGCCACCCGCCAGCGCGAGATAGCCACGCTCTGCCAAAGCGGCTGACAGCGCCTTGGCGATCCGGTCGTCGGGAGAGCGGGTGACCGGATCATCAATCACGTCGAGCCCCCACATCGCTCCGACGCCACGCACATCACCGATGGCCGGATGTCGACGAGCGACGCGACCCAGCTGACGCTTCATCAGCTGTCCGATCGTCCTTGCACGAGCCGGCAGGTCGCGGCGTGCGATCTCCGCCAGCGCGGCTCGCGACGCCGCCACCGCCAGCGGGTGAGCCATAAAGGTGGCCGCATGACGCGCTTCACCCTCCCCTTCCCACACCCGCATGAGAGATCGGCGACCGATCGTCGCCGCCAGCGGCAAACCCCCGGCGATCCCTTTTCCGATCGCCACGATATCCGGCTTGAGTGGACCGCCGGCCCACCAACGGCCGGTCCGCCCGCCGCCGGTCAAGATCTCATCGGCAATGACAACCACTCGTCGCTCGCGAGCGGCCTCGCCCAACGCCTTGAGGAAGCCACGAGGCGGCACGACAACGCCCTCACGGCCCAACACCGGCTCTACGACCCAGGCACCGAGCGGCGGACGAGAACTGTCGGCATTCCAAGCGTCGATCTCGGCCAGCGCGGCGTCCAAACACGCTGTCCCACACGCTGGATACGTGAGCCAGTACGGGCAACGAAAGCAATCCGCGAATGGCACTCTGAGCGTGGCTGGCGCCAATGCCACCTCGAACGGTTGCCGAAATAGCCGCCGGCCCGTTGCGCGCAAAGCCCCCAAACCGGTGCCGTGATAACCACCATGAAACGCCACCACACCCGGTCGCCCGGTCGCCAGGTGAGCTGTCTTGAGCGCAATATCGATCGCCTCGGCGCCAGATCCGGCGAACATCACACGACCCCCCTTGATCGGACCGAGCTGGGAGAGCTCGCTCGCCAACTTCATGCGCTCCGGGTGCGGTGCTGCATCCGCCAAGCCATGCAGAAGTCGGTTTGACGCTCGATTGACGGCGTTGACCACGCGGCGATTCCGGTGACCGACCAGCGCGGCGCCAAACCCACCCGTCAGGTCGACATACCGATTGCCGTCGAGATCCACCACGTTTGAGCCCCGTGCCCGACGCCACGCGATCGGCGCGATATCATCGATGGCACCGAACAGTGGTCTGGGTTCCAACTTGGCGAGCTCGTTCGCCAACCGACGACTGGCTGACCCCGGTGGCTTGGCGACGATCTTTGGGAGCGCGTTACCCCCAGGATCGGACGTCGATGAGCGGCGGCTAACGACCACCGTCCAACCGATGGGCGAGGGCCAGCAGCGCTACTCGATACGAGTCGGCACCCAAACCACTCACCGCGTCAACGCAGGCGTCGGCCAGCACTGACTCGCGGCGCCACGGCTCGCGCGCCTGGACATCCGACATGTGGACTTCGACCACCGGTTTCGCGAATGCCCGGACCGCATCGGCCAGCGCATAGCTGTAGTGGGTCAGGGCACCACCGTTGAGCAACGCACCATCAGCCCAATCCGCCCGAGCCTCCAACCGATCGATCAGTGCACCCTCGTGGTTCGATTGAAACCACTCGAGCGTGGCATCGACCTCGGTGGCAACCGGTTCCAGGCCGGCTTCGATCTCGGCTAACGTCTGGTGGCCATAGATTTCGGGCTCGCGTGTGCCGAGCTTTCCCAGGTTGGGGCCATTGAGGACCAGGACGTTCATCCGATCGTCTCGTCCACCCATGCGCGAACAGTAGCATCGTCGATGGGCTGAATTCGAACCTCGCCCGGTGCGATCGGCAAGACGACTTGCAGTGCGTCGTCGACGCGCTTCTTGTCGTGACGCAGCGCGTCCAGCACGCGATCGTGATCAACATCCGCCGCGCCCGTCGGTAAACCGAGAGCCTCCAGCGAGGCCGCGGCCCGGTCAGCCAGGCCGGGCTCCGTGACCTCTAGCCGCTCGCCCAGACGCGCCGCCGCAACGATCCCGAT
>JBDHED010000051.1:0-10693 GCA_039591175.1 Gemmatimonadota bacterium
GTCTTCCTCGCGATGGGTTTGCTGCCGGTTCTAGAGTGGGCGTCCGGTCGGACTACTGATCTCACGCTGCTCGAGCTCGCCGATCTCAATCGACCGCTGCTCAAGGAGCTGCTGCTCCAGGCGCCGGGGTCGTACCATCATTCGATCATCGTCGGCAACCTCGCCGAGGCAGCGACCGAGGGGATTGGAGCCAACTCGCTCCTGGCCCGCGTTGGTGCCTACTATCACGATATCGGCAAAATGATGCGGCCCGAGTACTTTGCCGAGAACCAACGCGGCGGAGTCAACCCTCATACCTCACTGGCCCCCGAGGCGAGCGCTCGCATCGTCTCGCGTCACGTGCACGATGGCATCGAGATGGCGACCTCCGCAGGTCTTCCAGAGGACGTCATCGACTTCATTCGCGAGCACCACGGGACCACCCGACTGACGTACTTCTGGCACAAGGCCGAGCAGGAAGAACGGGTAGACCGTCCGGCGGCGAGCGATTTCGTTTACCCCGGGCCGCGACCACGGTCCAAGGAGACTGCGGTCGTCATGCTGGCTGACTCGGTTGAAGCCGCCTGCCGCGTGGTGAGCGACCCATCCCCGGAGAAGTTTCGGAAAGCCGTCCGTGGTATCGTGGATATGAAGCTCGATGAGCACCAGCTTGACGAGGCTGATCTGACCTTTCGTGACCTCGCCATAGTACAGGACAAGTTTGTCTCTGTGTTGGGCGGGATTCACCACCACCGGATCGATTACCCGACGGTGTCACTGCACGCCCCCGAGGTTCGAGATGAGCCTTCGGATCCACTTTCATCCGCTGGTCGAGCCCCCGTCTGAGCTCGACCCCTTTCCCGTCCAGACGCTAGCCTCGTTACTGGCTGAGGAGGGATTGGAGGTCGGGACGGTGAATTGTATCCTCACCGACGACGAAGACCTGGCTCGATTGAACGAGAAGTTTCGAGCCAAAACCGGCCCGACCGACGTGCTGGCGTTTCCTTACGAGCTAGATCGATCCGGTGGGGCAATCGGTGACATCTATGTGTCTATCGATCGAGCGCGCGAGCAGGCTACCCGAGCCTCGGAGTCGATCGAGCGTGAACTCTGCAGGTTGTTCGTTCACGGCGCTCTCCACTTGGCGGGTTACGAACATGACACCGAGTCAGCTGATCGGGTTATGCTGGAAAAGCAGGAAAAGTGGGTTCAGCGCGCCGTCGCCGAAGCGGCCTAATCGCCTGAACGAGAGGCGAGACGAATGAACGAAATCGCGCTCTTCGCAGCCGTTATTCTCGGCTTCTTGGGGATCGGCTTCTTCGCGATTTGCGAGGGCGCGTTGTTCTCACTCAAGTCGAGCCAGCTGACCATAGAGACGACGAGCGTGGCCGAGCTCATCCGCAGTCCTGATCAGCTTCAACGCGGAACTTCGTTTGGCCGGATCGTTTTTCTTGTATGGATGGCAGTCACCAGCTGGCTGACCGCGGACTTGTTGGTGGCGGGGCGGTTTGGAGCTCTAATCGGTTTTGGATCGGTGCTGGCTGTGGCGGTGATCGTGCTGGTGTTTGGTGATCGGGTGGCACGCGCAATCGGCGCTGAGCGGCCGGAGGCATGGGCGCGAAGGACGGCTCCCGTCTTGGCGGCATGGACCCGAGCGGTCGAGCCGGCGACAGCGATTCTCGGACATTTGGACGACATGTGGCGGCGCGCGGAGTCAGGGGACTTGGACGATGATGCGCCCGATGCCGATACCGTCTTGCTAGACGCACCATCGCTTTTCTCCTTTGGCGAGACGACCGTTCGCGAGGTCATGACACCACGCCCTGATGTTGTGGCCATCGACGCGCACTGCTCGTGGCGCGACGCGGCGGAGTTAGTCAAACAGTCCGGACACTCGCGGATCCCAGTCTATCGAGGTGACCTGGATACGATGGTCGGTGTCCTGTACGCCAAGGAACTGGTGGTGTTTGTCCACAATCTGGCGATGGCGCCGAATACGATCGAGGAGCTCCTATGGGAGCCGACCTTCGTACCGGAGGCTAAGAGAATCGATGACCTGTTGCGGGAGTTTCAGCGTGATCGTATCCACTTGGCGATCGTGGTCGACGAGTATGGTGGCATGGCGGGGATCGTGACGCTGGAAGACATCATCGAAGAGTTGGTCGGAGAGATACGCGACGAGCACGATCGTGAAGAACCGCGTGTGGAATTGATCGCTGGGGGCGGGTATCGGCTGGACGGTGGTTTCGATCTCGACGACTTCAACGAGCTGACCAACACCGATCTACGGGCCGACGAAGTCGACACGGTCGGTGGGCTGGTGGCGAGCGAAATGGGGCGCATCGCCGAGGGCGGGGAGGAGATCCGCTTGGCGGGTTGGCTCTTCCGAGTCGAGGCGGTCGATGGTAAGCGGATCACCAAAGTGGTCGCCGAACCGATCGAAGACGATGAACCGGCTGCCGGGGGTGATGCCGCGTGATGGCGCTGCTGGGCATAGCGGTGGCTGTTGCCGCGGCCACGTTCTTTGCCGCCTCCGAGAGGATGCTGCTGTCGGTCGGCCGAGTGCGACTCCAGCAATGGGTTTCGGACACCGTCCGCGGAGCGGGTTGGGCGTCCGCCCGCTTCGGCGAGTCGCCGGGCCACCTGTTGGGACCTCTTCGTGCTGGGCATGCCGTCGCCGCCGCAACCGCCACGATCCTCATGGCCGCGACGGTACAGCGATTCGTGGGGGGATCGGCGTGGGTGGTCGCGATAATCGTGACCGCGGTCCTCGGGCCGCTTCTGTTCGCGGCTGACGAGGTGGCATCAGGCGTGGTCGTGAACGGCGGACGTGATCGAGCGTCAACCTCGACGGCCCGAGTTCTGGGGGCGGCAACCTGGGTCTTTATCCCGATCAGTTGGTTTGCTGATCGCGTCGCTTCACTGATTCTGCGTTACGCCGGAGGAACGTCCGAGATGCAAGCTGCGCTCGACCAACGTGGCCTCGAGTTGATGCTCGTCGAAAGTGAGCGCGAGGGGTTGGTGGAATCGGGTGAGCGGGAGATCATCAGCGGCGTGTTCGAGTTTGGTCGCACCCGAGTCGAGGACGTCATGACCCCGGCCAATCGGGTCGTCGATGCTGGATGGGACGCGACGATCGGTGATATCACCGCGCTGGTTCGGCGAACCGGTTTTTCCCGCATTCCGATCCGCGGTCCCGACTCGGTTTCGGTACTCGGCATGGTGCACGTGTTTGATCTGTTTGGCGGCGCGCCCGACCAAAGGCCAGCGGTTCGTCCCGTGGTGCATACCAACCCCAGCACTCGTTGTGACAACTTGCTGCTCGAGATGAAGCGTCGGCGTTGTCACTTGGCGGTCGTTTCTGACGACGCTGAGGTGGTAGGTATGGTCACGCTCGAAGATCTGGTCGAGGAATTGGTGGGCGATATTCGGGATGAACATGACACCCAGCCCGCGCCCAATCGTCGGGCGTTTGTCGTTGACGCCCAAGTGCCGATCACGGAGATTAATAGTGCGCGCGGCGTCGACCTTCCGACTGATCGAGCCGAGACCGTAGCCGGATTCGTAATCGCTCGGCTTGGACGGATCCCCAGGGTGGGTGACGTGATCGTCCATCGAGGATGGACGATCGATGTGCTCGACGCCACGCCCCAACGTGTGCGCAAGGTGCGGTTCCGGCGGCGTACACCTTTCCCAAGTGACTAAACGGAATAGACGATGAAGGACCAGGCGGAGCACATCAGAGAGCTGGTGTCGGCGGTGCGCGAGGTGCTCGCACAAGGCGTCGAGGACGGCGACGTAGAAGCGATGATCGCTGAGCTCCGTCCGGCCGACTTGGCGGAGATCATCGACGGGCTCGACGACGACGATCGGGTGTCGTTCTTCTTACGCATCCCGGCGTCGATGCGAGCGGAAACGCTGACCGAGGTCGACGAGGATTCGTGGCCGGAGCTACTCCAGGCGGTTGGTGCGTCAGGCGTGAGAGCGCTGTTCGAGGAGCTCGAGCGCGACGACGCGGCCGACATCCTGGCCGAACTCCCGCCGCAGGACGCCGACGAGATCCTCGAGCGCATCGAGCCCGAGGAGTCGCGCGAGATCGCGGCGCTCATGGAGTACGACGAGGAGTCGGCCGGCGGTGTAATGACGACCGACCTCTGCAGCGTATTGGCGCATCTCACCGCCGACGAGGCGATCGCGTCCGTCCGGCAACAGGGCCGCGAGATGCGCGATTTCTTCACCGTCTATGTGGTCGACCAGAGTGGCAAGTTGGTCGGTCGGCTGGCCCTGCAGGATTTGATCTTGGCCGATGGTGCCGACCGGGTCGAGACCATCATAGAGCACGATGTCGTGCGCGTGCTTCCGGTCGTCGACCAGGAGGAAGTGGCCCGGCTGATCGCCAAGTACAACCTGGTGTCCATTCCGGTCGTGGACGAGGCCGATCAGTTACTCGGACGAATCACGGTCGACGATGTGATCGACATTATTGAAGCCGAGGTAACCGAGGACATCTTTCGTCTGTCCGGCGTCGCCGAGCAGGAGGAGTCGTACGCCACGCCGATGGCGATCATACGGTCGAGGACCCCGTGGCTGTTGGTCACCCTCTGCACGTCGGGGCTGGGCGCGCTCGTCGTGGCTCACTTCGAGAGTACCATTCAGCAGATGGCGTTCATCGTCGTGTTCATGCCGGTCGTCGCGGCCATGGCCGGTAACTCGGCAGTGCAGGCGACGGCGGTGGCGGTGAGACGACTCGCGCTCGCCAGCCACACCGCGAGACCTTTGCGATCGATCGTGCGAGAACTCATCGCCGGGCTCGTCATCGGGTTTTTGATCGCGCTGATCATCGGCATCGTGGCTGGGGTATGGCGGAACGACATCACCGTGGGCGCCGTGATCGGTGGTTCGATGTGGGGCGCCATCTCACTTGGTGTGCTGTGGGGGGCCGCGTTCCCGATCCTGCTCGACAAGATGGGTCTCGATCCAGCCGTCTCGTCATCGGTGTTTCTGTCTACCATGACCGATATCGTCTCGTTCTTGTTGATTCTGGGCTCCGCGTCTTTCTTCCTCACGCAACTGCTGTAGTTAACGGTTGATATGTCGCTCGTGCGCACCGAAGCCTTTGTGCTGAAGGCGATCCGGTTTGGCGATACGAGCGTGATCTATCGCCTGTTCACACGCGACTGTGGTGTGGTGCCGGTCATGGCGCGCGGCGTGCGGCGACCAAAGAGCCGATTTGGCGGCATCATCGAACCGTTCCGCCATCTTCAGGTTACGTACTATTCACGCGAGAACCGCGATATCCAAACGTTGTCGGGCGCCGAGTTGGTAACGACCTATCCGGCGATCGTCGAGTCGTTGGAACGATTGGAAGCTGTCGGCCGATGGTTTCGGTTCCTGCGTGCCGTGCTGCCCGACCACGCACCGGCGGTGGCGATGTTCGACCTCGTTCCCGTAGCGCTCGAACGGTTGTGCCGCACACCGGCCACGAGAGCGTCGCGGTGGGAGACCTTTCATCGATTGGCGGCTGTCGCTCAGCTGGGTGTGACGCCGGAGCTCGCGGTGTGCGTGGCTTGCGGTCGCCCCATCGGCGGTTCGCAAGCGCCATCGTTCTCGGTCGTCGATGGCGGCGTCGTCTGTCCGCAATGCCGGCGCGACCGCACCGGATGTCGATCGCTGTCGTCAGCAGAGTACGCGCTTTTGAACCTCTACCATCACCCGGACTACGGGCTTCTCGAGCAGTTGGACGACACCGCCAACGGTGACGCCAAGGTGCGCGAGCTTGTGCGCGAGTTTGTCCGGTACCATGCGGATCTGAGGTCTGGAGCCGCGTGAGCTCTCCGGCGGCCACAGACTTTCGGCCGGTGGTCATCGGGACGGCAGGGCACATCGATCACGGCAAGACGGTGTTGGTGCAAGCGCTGACCGGTATCGCCACCGATCGCTTGCCGGAAGAGAAGCGTCGCGGGATCTCGATCGATCTGGGTTTTGCGCCGCTCGATCTCGGCACGGACGCGCCGGCCGCCAGCTTCGTCGACGTTCCGGGGCACGAAGCATTCATAAAAAACATGGTTGCTGGCGCGACCGGGATCGACATCGCGCTGTTGGTGGTAGCCGCGGACGAAGGCGTCATGCCGCAGACCAGGGAGCACGTCGTGGTGCTCGAGGCGCTCGGTATCGAGCGCGCCGTCGTGGCGATCACAAAGTCCGATCTGGTGGATGGTGATTGGTCCGAGTTGGTGGTCGAAACGACTACCGAAATGCTCGCTGGTACCCTGCTCGAAGGGGCAGAAACGGTGATCGTCTCGGCGCGCACGGGAGATGGCGTTGATCGGTTACGTGGGGCATTGGCGCGCGTGGCGATGGACGTTTCCGGTGCGCGAACGGACAGACCTACTCGACTGCCAGTCGATCGGTCATTCCCAGTGGTTGGAGTGGGAACGGTCGCGACCGGGACGCTCTGGGCCGGCACCATCGCTCAGGGTGACACGCTGCGCTCGCTCCCGGAAGGGGACACGGTTCGCGTCCGGTCGATCGAGGTGCACGGTTCGTCCGTTGAGCAGGCGCGCTCGGGTCAACGCACGGCGTTGGCGCTCACTGGCAGCGGGACACAGTCGATTCGCCGCGGGACGACGCTCGTCGAGCCGGACGCGGGTTGGCGCTCGAACCGTCGCGCCGACGTACGTCTGTGGCTGGTAGCGTCGGCCCCGCGTCCCGTCGAGTCGGGTGATCGGCTGCGGTTCCATCACGGGACAACCGAGGTCATGGGTCGCGTGCGCTGGTACTCAGGCCAGCAGGTCGAGCCGGGAGAAGAGGGATATGGGCGCGTGCGGTTCGAGAAACCGCTCGTGATCGCCTCCGGTGATCGCCTCGTCGTGAGGGCCTACAGCCCGGTTGAGACGATCGGTGGGGCGGAGATCGTGTTGCGCGCCCCGCCCCGGGTACGGGCTCGCGAGCGCGGTGAGCACGCCACGCGACTAGCCGAGATCGTTCGGTCTAAGCCGTCGGAGCGCGTCGCGAGAATCTTGGAGATGGCCGCCGGGCGCGGGGTCGTCGACACGAGCTTGGTGCTCGACAGCGGGTTGGGGACCGGCGAGCTCCAGGTGGCGTTGGCGGAGATTCCCGAGAGCGCTGCGCGCCACGGGGAGCGTTGGTTTGCCCGTATTGCGATCGACGCCGCGGCGCAGCAGCTCCTCGACGCGGTGGCCTCGTATCACCGACGCCAACCGCTCCAACCCGGGATGGGTCTGGAGGCGGCCCGGCAGGCGGTCGGTGGTGCCGATCCGGCGCTGGTCGAGGCGGTGATCGGCGCGCTCGTCGAAAACGGGCAGCTCGAACGCAGAGACGCGGTGGTGGCAATGGCGGGTCACGCGGTCGAGCTGGAGGAAGAGGATGAGCGGTTGGTCGAGTCGATCCGAGGTGGCTATCGGGAGGCCGGTCTCGAAGCCCCCGATACGATTCAGTTCGCCAAGCAGCTCGGTATCGAGGATCAGCGGCTGAGAGAGCTCCAGCATTACCTTGAACGACGTGGCGACCTCGCGAAGCTGGCCAGCGACTGGTACATCGATGTGTCGGCGCTCGAACGGGCGCGGGTCGCGCTCGTCGAGCGGCTCAAGGCGGACGGCGCGGTGGACACTGGAACTTGCAAGGCTATTCTGGGGGTAAGTCGGAAGTTCCTGATCCCGGTTCTCGAGTATTTCGATCGGAGTGGCGTGACGCGACGCGACGGCAACAAACGAGTGCTCGCCAAACCCGCAGCATGAGACCCTCGGTCATTCGGTATGGCACCGCGTTGATGCTGGTGATCACTGCCGCGTGCGCGAGTTCACCGGAGCGGAAAGCGCCGGCAACGAGTGGCGACGTGAGCGACGACGCCGAGTTCACCGCCGCTCGAGAGGCGGCCGAGCGCGAGCGCGAGTTCGATACGCAGGCCGACGCGCTCGCGGCCGGCGTCTACGAATCGTTCGTTCACCCCGACTCGGTGGCCGGGCGACCACCACCGCCGGCGACTCCGGCGCTGACGACGCCACGGGTGGAAGGCGATCCGAGCACCGAAGAGCTGATCGGAACCCTGGAGCCGCCACCGACGTATAATCCACCGGTTGAGAGCGGTCAGTGGACAATTCAGATGGGAGCGTTCAATAGCGAGACTGGAGCCCTTGTACGGATTCGACAACTCGAGCAGAAGTTTCCCGAACTGGCGCGGTGGTTCGTCGACGGCGACGTCTACCGTGTCTACTTGGGACGGTTTGTCGACCGCGGGACGGCTGAGCAGTGGCGGAATCACGTCGCCCAGCGCGGCTACCGCGATGCCTTTATCACGCGCGCTCCGTAGGCTGGCTGTCCTGTTCGGGTTGGCGGTCGTCGCGGCGATCGCGATGCCCGGCTCGCTGACCGCACAGACCGGGCTTCCTGACGACGAGTTTTACCTCGAACAAAACTTCCCCAACCCGTTCACGCCCGGCGTCAGCCCGACGATCTTCACTTATCGATTGGACGCCGAGACCCACGCCCGACTGGTGATCTACAATCTCTTGGCGCAAGAGGTCGTCGTGCTCGTGGACCAGCGTCAGGGACTCGGCCTTCACCGGGTCGCCTGGGACGGCACGACCGGTGATGGAGAACCGGTGCCCGCAGGCGTCTACTGGTACAAGCTCGAGGCCAACGGCAAGACGGCGCTCAAACGCCTCCGCGTCCGTCAAGCGGTAGAGTCGAGCCGTGAACCCATTCCGATAGTGGTCGGCTAAGCGCCGATCAAGGAACCAGATAGATGAGTCGGCCGCAGCTCTCGCACGTCGTCGGAGTGTCGCCGATATCGGCCAACTTGGCGGTGGGATAGCGAACAAAGCACCCGTAGCAGACACCATTGTGGACCGGTACGAGCGGTCGATCGTACTTGGTTGCGATCTTCTCGAACCGGCGCAACACAGGCGGGTCGATTTGAGATTTCAGGCTTTCGATCTCGGCGTCGATCGTGGCCGCGTCGTCGGTCTCAAAGCCAAGCGCCTCGTACGAGTTGTCACCGATGTCGCGTTGAAGCTGCATTAGATCCTGTAACGCGATCAGTCGTTCGATGCTCGCTTCCAGCCTAAACCTCCTCTAAACCTCGGCGTCTTTGAGCACCGCCAAGAACTCATCCGTCGAGCTGACCTCGTTGAGCTGCGCAATGTTCTGCTCGTTCTTGCAGAATTGCGCGATCTTGCCGAGCACCGGCAGGTACTGGTTCGAGATCTCGACTGGCGGGGCGACGATGAGAAACAGGTGGTTGACCGGCTTGTCGTCGATCGCGTCGAAATCGAGGCCGGCCGGCTTGCGGGCGTAAGCGACCCGGAGGCGGTCAACGACGAGTGAGCGACAGTGAGGGATGGCGACGTGTTTGCCGATTCCCGTCGAACCCAGGTTCTCGCGCTTCTTCAAGAGCTTGACGAGCAGCTGTTGGGCATCCTCGTCGAGGCCGAGCAACCCAACCATCTCTTCCAGAGCCGCCGGCTTTGTGGTGGCGGCGAGGTCGAGGGTGACCTCGGTGTCGTGGAAGAATTCGAACAATCTCATGCGTAACTCCTCAAACTAGAAATCACGTCGAAGCCTGACAATAAACCGTGGATCGCTGTTCGATAGATCCAGATCGGTGACCCGCTGGGCGACGAAGAACCCCAGATACGAGAAGAGGTTGATGCCGGAGATACCCACTCCGACGTCGGCGTGCCACCTTTCGTAGTCGCCGACCGTACCGACGTCAGCGAACCCGACCAGATGCCACGACAGGAATATTAGCGCGATGCGCCGATTGACCGGCAGGGGAAAGCGCACCTCGGTTGATGCCTGGACGCCTTCTTCACCCACGAAAGCGGTGGTCGGAAAGCCACGCAGCGAGCCTGGACCCCCGAGCCGCACGAGCCGCTGAGGTGGCACTCCGCGATCAGTGAGCGCTCCCAGCCACAGCACCTGCCAGTCCCACCAGGTGTCGCGCCCAAACCGGGTATAGCGTCGGATATCGACGGCGCCGCGCACGAAGTCGATGTCGCCGCCGATGAAGCCGCCGCCCCGTTCCCACTCGCCGCCGACGAACCAACCCGGCGCCGGCAACAGCGGACTCTGGACATCCCGTCCGTCGTACCGAAAAGACAGTGTCAAGCTGTTAAGCTTGCCGGTGGCAACGCTCGGGTTGTTGCGGTAATCGTCGTCATCGAAGAGTGCAAACGGAGAGCGATTCCGCTCGCTGTGCTGAGAGGCGTTGAGGAACGTCGCGCGCCCCCCATACCGACCACTGGTGGCCTCGGCGTCGACCGAGACCGTGTACCCTTTTTCGCGCCACCAATCGAGCAGGTCGTTCCCGGCGAAGAACGTGTCGAGGTCGTTCTCGCGCTTCGGTACCCGCCAATCGTCGAATGTCGCCTGGCGCTGGAAGTGCTCATAACGAACGACTACGGCACCCGGAACAGGCAATCGTTGCTCGGCCCAACCGCTCCAGTACGCTCGCTGATGGGTCGTCGCGATCCCGATCCTGCCGCCCAGGTCTGGGGTGGTCTGCGGATCGGTGGCTTCGAGCGTGAGCCCCCACGCGGGCACGATGCCAGACACTCGGTTGTAGCGCAAAATCGAGAATCCGTACAAACCATCGAGTGATGGCAACCAGCGGAGCGGGCTCTCGGCGGTCACGATCTGGGAGAGGATCGGCAGCGTGGGCCGCGGGGTTGGCGTGACGTCGACCGGAATCGAA
>JBDHED010000052.1:0-10401 GCA_039591175.1 Gemmatimonadota bacterium
CTGAGTAGACCGTTCTTTTCCTTACAAACAATTGCGTTTGACAGACGTTTCATAACGTCGTATAAGGAATAGAGAACATCGGCGTAGGCGGGCTTCGCGGCCGCCCGAACCGGCAACCCAGATTGTGCGTCCCGACCAGGACGCGATCGGACAGCACCGTTGTGTTGAGCCGCTGAAAGGGAAAAGAGGCCGGACGTTTCGCCAACGTCGTTAGCTGACTAGCCAGTTGTGCGCCCCGCTTTCGAGCGGGGCGCACTTTTTTTGTCTCCGCGGGTTTGACTGCGCCCACACAATCGCCACCTTAGAAGCACGATGCGCAACGACGACCAATCAGTTGCGGCGTTTGATCCGAGCCTGGGCCGGCGTGGCCACGTCGGGCTCGTCCTCGGACCGATCATATTCGCGGCGCTCATTCTATCACCGGCACCAGCCGGTCTGAGTGCGGCCGGGTGGCGGACGGCGGCGGTAGCTGCCCTCATGGCGACTTGGTGGGTCACCGAAGCGATCCCGCTTCCGGCGACCGGACTCCTGCCACTGGCACTGTTGCCGCTACTGGGCACGACATCAATTCGCGATGCTGCGGCTCCGTTTGCCCATCCGGTCATTTTTCTGTTCATGGGAGGGTTTTTCCTGGCGTTGGCGATGGAGCGATGGGCGCTTCACCGCCGGATCGCACTGCAGATAATCCACGCGATCGGCACCCGACCTCGACGTATCATCGCCGGCTTCATGGCCAGTGCGGCGTTTCTCAGCATGTGGATCAGTAACACCGCAACGACGTTGCTTCTCCTGCCGATCGGATTGTCGGTATTGGCACTGCGTCGTGAAACTTCCGGCGACCGCGAGGGCGATTCGCCAGGCGCCGACTTCGAACCCGCGTTGCTGTTGGCGATCGCGTTTGCCGCCAGTGTCGGCGGGATTGGAACGTTGATCGGTACCCCGCCCAACGCTCTAACCGCTGCGTTCATCGAAGAGACGTATGGGATTCGGATCGGTTTTGCGCGCTGGCTGTTGGTGGGGTTGCCGATGGTGGCGGTTGGGCTGCCGCTGATTTACGCGATCGTTACGCGACTGGCGTTTCGAATTGGACCCGGCGAGCTGCCCGGCGGCGCCGAGCTGGTCGAGCGGGAAATCGCTCGGTTGGGACCGATCTCAGTCGGTGAGCGCCGCGTGGCGATCGTCTTTGTGCTCGCCGCCGTCGCCTGGGTCACTCGCCCGCTTATCGAGCGGTGGGTCCCGGGAATCACCGACGCCGGTATCGCGGTCATCGTTGGGCTGCTGTTGTTTATGATTCCAGGCGACCTAAAACGAGGCGAGTTTCTGCTCAGCTGGACGTGGGCCCGAAGGCTGCCGTGGGGCGTGTTGTTGTTGTTTGGAGGCGGACTGAGTTTGGCGTCCGCGATCGATCGTAGCGGTTTGGCAACTTGGCTCGCCGACAGCTTCGCGACACTTGGTGGATGGCCGTTGGCGGCGATCCTGCTACTGGTAATCGTAAGCGCGATCTTGTTTAGCGAGCTCGCCAGCAACACCGCGACGGCTGCAGCGTTTCTTCCCGTGGTCGGCGCGTTGGCGATTTCTATCGGCGTCGAACCCCTGCACCTCGTGATCCCAGCTGGCTTGGCCGCCAGCGGCGGCTACATGTTGCCCGTCGCAACACCGCCCAACGCAATCGTCTACAGCACCGGGCGCGTCACCGTCCCACAGCTCGTCCGCGCCGGAGCGCTTCTCGACCTGGTCTTCCTAGTCGTAGTCACAGGAATCGGCTATTTGATCGTCCCACGGCTGTTCTAGTCGCCGCCCTCCGTCAGGTAGAGAAAGTTCCCACAAACCATTCGGGCGACTCCCGACAGACACACGATTACATCGTTTCTACAATGTGATGGGAGGGTGTCGATGCATTTCAACTCTGTTCATATCCTTTTGTTAATCGTGGTCTTCGCAGCTTGCAGTTCGATGCGCGTAGCCACGTTTGGTGATCCATCGATGTCGTTGGCCAGTTTTCAGACCTACGCGTGGAGCAACGGACAAGCAACCACCGCCGATCAGCTTGACCGCTTGGTCCGTGAAGTGGTCGATCGCAAGATGGCGACGAAAGGGTACCGACTGGTGACCCCAGATCACTCCGACTTGCTGATCCATTATCACGCCGCAGTCGACGAGAATCTTGATGTCGCCACCGAGTACGAGCAGTACCGGCTGGGCACCGATCCCTACGGGCGAGAAACGTCCCGCGCGCAAGTCTTCAAGGAAGGCACGTTGGTCCTCGACGTAGAGAAACCCACGAGTCGACGCTTGATCTGGCGTGGGTGGGCGACCGACGCCATAAACGACCTGTTGCGCGCGGAGGAGATTAAGTCCAAGATAGACATGGCGGTCGACAAGATTCTCGACCGGTTTCCCGACTGTCCACGGCTGGAGATGGTCCGAGAGCTGGAGGAGTGAACTCAATGTCCGTACCAGTAGCCCAAGTCCACGTCAAAGACGTGATGAACGCACCGGCGGTGACCGTGCGTGGGGGAACAAGTCTCAGGGAGACTGCCCGCCTCATGCTCGATAAGGGGATCGGGTGTGTGCTCGTGGTCGATGCAGATGGAGAACTCGAGGGTATCATCGCCGCGCGCGACTTCTGTGCCCGGGAGGTGCGGGTACCGTTCTCTACGCTTGAGTTGCCCCAGGTCTTCGGTCATTGGCTCGGCAGTGAAGGCGCCGAGCAGGCCTATGTCGAGGCGGGTTCCCTGCCCGCTCGGGACATCATGCGCCGTCCGGTCCATTCGGTCGATGAGGACGACTCGATCGATCGCGTCCTCGAACTCATGCTCAAGCACGACATCGGGCACGTCCCGGTCGTGCGAGGCAGCCGACCGGTGGGGCTCGTTTCCGGGCGTGATCTTCTGAAACTCATGCTCGACCATATGCACGATTAGGGAGGAGGCGATCCATGCTCAACATCAAGAGAATCCTGATGCCGACCGATCTGTCGGTATGCGCTGAGCACGGAATGCGACAAGCGGTGCTGTGGGCCGAGCGATACGGTGCCGAGCTCCACATCTTCCACGTGGTCGCGGATACTGAGCCAGGCTCTGTCAAAGACAAGAAGGAACGAGCCAAGACCGCGCTGGCAGATCACATCGAGCGTTACGAACCCTTCAGCTTCAAGACCAGGCTCGAGCTCCGTTTTGGGGGTCCAGCTGCAAAGCAAATCGCTGAGTACGTAGGCGACGAGTCGATCGATCTAGTCGTCATGGGCACTCATGGCCGGATGGGGCTATCGGGGATCTTCATGGGAAGTGTGGCCGAGAACGTGCTTCGTGACGCGCCGTGTCCGGTGCTCGTTGTCCCAATGCACGAACGCGAAGTGAGCGAGGCGCCACCGTCCCGAATCCTCGTGCCGGTGGATTTCTCGGATTGGTCCCACAACGCCGTCGGCTACGCTAAAGCGATCGCCGAAGAGCACGGCGCGAAGATCTTGCTTCTGCACGTCATCGAGGACGTCGTGCTGCCGGACTTCTATCTCGCCGCCGGCAGTGCGTTGTTCCTGCAACAGCCAGAGATACGACGCAAGTCCGAAGAGCGCCTCAAGATGCTGTTCAGCAGCGCAGGCGGCCCCGATGTCCCAATGGAAGCTCACGTCATCAATGGCCGCGCCGCACTCGACATCGCTGGATTCGCGGAGGAAAAAGACGTCGACTTCATCGTGCTCCCCACGAGCGGGCTCAGCGGCCTCAACCGATTGCTCATCGGCAGCGTCGCCGAAAAGGTCGTCCGTCGGGCTGTCTGCCCGGTGCTGACGCTCAAGCCATTCGGACACCAGCTGATCGACACCGCGGCAACTCAGGCAAAAACCCCGGCGGAGGTTGCACCATGACGAGCACAACGACGACGCTCGCACGGCCACAGTGGGCTGAGGAATTGGAGCGCTTCAGTGAACGCAACGCTGGGCGGACGACAATCCTGGAAATCGATGAAGCCGCTTTCGGGGCTCAAGAAGTTCTCAAGTTGCAGCTGGGCGGTGTGTCGTACGATCACGTCAACGATGAAATCGAGATCATGTTTGGGGGCTTCGTCGATCCCGGGCAACACATGACCCATGTCATCCGCAGCGTGAGCGAGATCGATCGGCTGACATCGGACGATGGCCACGATGAGGCGCTTCGGATAGCCACTGCAGCAGGACAAACCCTACTGCGGTTCCCAACTCAAGAGTAGACAGCAAGCGGCCGTATATATTTGGGCGCCAAGTGTCGATCAGCGTCCTAACGGTATTCCTCTACGCATTAGCGACCGCGCTCGCGACCGGTCTCGGAGCGCTCCCGTTCGCGCTCGTACGCCAGCCGACGAGGAGCTGGCTCGGGATTTCCAACGCCATCGCAGCAGGTCTCATGCTGGCGGCCAGCGCCGGTCTATTCCGGGAAGGTTTCGCCTATGGTGTGTCGCAGGTATTGGTGGGCGCCGTTCTCGGCGTCGGGTTTATCCTGCTGACCGGGCGTTGGCTCAAGAACGATCACGGACTCAGGATCGGCAAGCTGAAGGGCGTCGACGCCCGCAAGGCGTTGCTGATCGTCGGCGTCATGACCCTACACTCGGCGACCGAAGGCATCGGCGTAGGGGTGTCGTTCGGGGGCGGCATAGCACTGGGCATCTTCATCACGGTGGCGATCGCCGTGCACAACATCCCCGAGGGGTTGGCGATCAGTCTGGTCTTGGTCCCGCGCGGAGAATCCGTCTCTCGGGCGGCGGCCTGGAGCGTGTTTTCGAGTCTTCCGCAGCCGATCCTAGCAGTGCCCGCGTTTCTGTTCGTCGCGGCGTTTGAGCCGTTCCTCCCGTACGGGCTCGGGTTTGCCGGTGGAGCGATGATCTGGATGGTCTTCGCGGAGCTTATTCCCGATGCGCTCGAGGACGCGCCGATCGTCTCGGTGATCATTACGGTGTTGACGTCGATCCTGGCGATGCTCGCTTTTCAGGCCGCGCTGCGCGGGTCATAAAGCTCGGGCTGAGAACAGCTTCTTTCCGGCCACGAGACCCCCCACACACCAACCGATCATCGAGGCTCCGGCCAGCGCCACCACCCCGGTCTGACCGAACCGCTCGAGCAACGCTTGGCCAACCGCACCCAGCGAAGTGGCACCGGGGTCCATGATCGTGATCCCGGCCAGTCGATACGCCTCGATCGGGTTGATGACCGCCCATACCTGGAGCAACATCGGTTGCACTCCCCATTGCACGAACGAGCTCATGATGCCCAGCGTGCCCAACCCCAAGAGAATCAACCACACTGTCAGGCCGATACTCGTGGCGCGCGTCCGCGATGCCGAAAACGACGAGACAAGCAGGCCGATCGAAACAAAGGCGGCTGCGAGCAGCAACGTCAGCGCCAGCAGACCAAAGATCAACGCGCCCGGGACACCTCGCACCAGGGCGACCACCCCGGTGATCCCAAGTCCGATCAGCACCGAGACCAAAACGGCGGTCGCGACACCCAGCCACTTGCTCGCAAACACCTGTGACGCGGTGACCGGCTGGGCCAGGATGTAGTCCAGCGTTCCGGTCTCGCGCTCGCCGGAAATCGCGACCACGGCCGGAATGATCGCCATCAGCGGCACAAAAACCAGCGCAAGGTGCATCAGGCCGGCCAGCGAGCGAGCGAAGCCTCGATACCCCAGGACCATCACATCGGACTGACCGAACAACATGAGCAACAGTCCCGCGCTCGCGAACACCACGGCGTTGACGACGAACCAGTACCGATGGATTGCGTCTCGGATCTCTCGGCGTACGAGCGGCCCGATCATTGGTCGCCCTCCAGTTGATCGGCGACCGTCAAGAAGCGCTTAACGACCTGCTCCAGCTCCGGACCGCCGATGCCGCGAATCGCGTCGGTGCCGTTGGAGTCACCCAGTGGGCCGTCAAAGACGATCCCACCTCGATGCAGGATGATCAGTCGCTCGGCGATCGACTCCGCCTCTTCCAACCGATGCGTAGCCAGCACCATGCACCGATCCCCATTGACGTCCGCCAAGTGCTCGATGAACTCCTGTCTGGAGCCGGGATCGAGACCCGCCGTCGGCTCATCCAGCAGCAGCACCGCGGAATCTGCCGCCAGCGCCAGAGCCAGGTACGCCTTCTGCAGCATCCCGCCCGAGAGCTGTCGCATCGGCTTGTCCCCATAGACATCGAGGGCTAGCCCAAGATCTGACAGCCGCGACGCAACGCTGGCCGGGTCGACGTCACGGATAGAACCAAACAGATCCAAGAATGCGCTCAGGGACAGATCGAAGATCGGAGGCATCTGGGGGACGTATGCCAGACGCTGCCGGGCCGCACGGCCTCTCGACTTGACGTCTAGACTGTCGATGGTGAGTCGGCCCTCGAAGTCGACCAACCCTAGCATACACTTGAGCAGCGTCGTCTTCCCGGCACCGTTGGAGCCCAACACGGCAACGCGTTCCCCATCGCCGACCTCGAGATCAATCGACTCCAGAATCGTGTGTTTTCCGTACCGCTTGGTGAGCTGATTGGCCTGGATCATCAGTCACGACCCCAATCTGCGACGACACCCCATATCAGCAGCATGGCGCCGAGCGTCATGGCCGCTACCACCACGCTCCAGCGACCACCGGCTGCATCTTCCCGGCCGATCCCGATGGGCTGTTGAGCCATCGACGCTCGCCACGGATCGAGCGCCGACGCGTTCAGCCTCGGCGTGCTGTCCACGACCATCGGAATCGGTCGAAGCAGCGGAAAGAATCGCATCGCACGATCCAGCATCGACAGGGCCGGACTTCCGGAAAAGAATCGCAGATCCGGGTGCCGACTCAGCAGTTCATCCGAGAAACGGACGTGGGAGAACGGGGTGTCTCCGATACCGTCGCCGTCTTCGTCGAATCCGACATACTCACTCCAATAGTTCTGCGCCCATTGGTTCTGTGTGACCTGTTCTCGAGTCCCACCGGCGACGCCGACGGGACGACCATTAGCAGAGAACGCGTTGTCGACAAAGTGATTGTTGGCCACCGCAGGTAGCAATCGAACGGCTACTCCGTTGTACGCAAACGCATTGTCTCGAAACTCGTTGGGCATGTTCGCGGTACGCGGCGAGTTATCGAGGTGAACGCCGACCGCGTTCTTTAGTATCAAGTTGTTGCTCACTGAAACGCGATCGGCGTCTTTGAGTCCAAGTCCCATACCGGTCGCTCCTCGGGCCCCAGCGAACACGTTCCCGATCAGCTGTAGATGTGTGGAGTACATCAGAAACGCCCCCACTTGGTTGCCGGCCAGCCAGTTGTCCTCGACCAAGCTGTGATTGCTGTACATGTAGTGGAGGCCGTAACGCCCGTCGAGAACGCGGTTGCCGCGCATCGACAAGCTGTCAGAGAAGTACACCACCAGGTCGCGGGCTTGGCGAACGTCGTTGTCGAGAACCTGGGTTCCCGCGCTGTACCAAAGGCGAATACCATCTCCCCGCCGGGCCAAGGCGAGCGGTTTGCCGACAACCCGGTTGCCGGCGACCAGTGACCCTGGAGCCTGTTTGACGTAAACGCCGTACAGCACGTCATCGAGTTGGTTATCGACGATCTGGGACGGCCCGGCGCGCACCATGAGGCCCGAGTCCTCACCGTCGACGTCGTCGCCTGAGCTTCGGATGACAAAACCCGAGATCGAGACCGGTGCCAGAGCCTCGATTACGTGGCCGTGGCCACCGCCATCGATGATCGGCCACGCCTCGCCGATCAGGACGACCGGACGATCGATGACGAGCCGCTCCCGGTAGTTGCCGGGGGCGACGCTGATCGTGTCGCCGGGACTAGCGGCTACGAGAGCCTCGGTGATCGTCGAAAAGGGAGCCTCGGGTCCGACCCGTAAGTCTTGGCTGGCCGATAGAAAGGTCGGCGACAGGAGCAACAACAGCAGCGTCCGCATGGAAGCGACCCTCAATTCGCCGCGCGTCGCCGCCGTAGTAGCTCGTAGATCAAGATGATTGGTCCCAGCGCTCCGGCGAGCAGCATGATCATCCCACCGGCGGCCGGGTAGCTCGTGACCTCAAACTGCCCGATGCTCGTGACACCGAGGAACTTTGGCGTGAATGGCTCGATCGTGAGTGGTGCCCCTGAGGCGAGTCCCTGACCGAACCGTGTCAGCCAGGTTTGGAAATCGAACATCATCACCGCGCCAAACACCGCGAAGTCGATGTAACCGATGGCGGCGATCGGCATTCGCCCGACCAGCGCGGCTAAGACCGCAAATCCCAAAAACCGGAGGATGAAGAACGGGATGAAGATGAACTCGCGAAACTCGTCCGGCTCGATCTCCGCCATCCCGATGTAGTGATTCAGGATGTTGATCTCCTGCAGATCGCCGGTCAGTTCGTGTGAGTAGATCTTGAGCTCCAGGCCTTGCGGGTACTGCGGAGCCTTGAGCCCGATGTTCCATACCGGCAGAAAGAGACACGGAATCAACGCCAGCGCCACCACCAACAGGGCCACCCGGCTAGCCCGTGAGATGTCGCCTCGGAAAAACTCCGTTAGATCTCTCAAGCCACGCCTGCGACCTCGGCGCGAACGAGCGCAGAGGCCGTTCCGAGAACCCTCCCCAAGTGGATCAAGATATCATCCAGCGAGACCACCCCGATCAGCTCGTCATCATCGTCAACGATCGGGATGCGCCGAACACCGTGCGCTTCCATGCGCTCCAGACATTGCTCGACGTCGACGTTGGCCGACAGGCAAAGCGGCATGCGCGTCATGACTGACGATACGGGCGCCTCCAACGAACCATGCCCGTCGGTGCCTACCCGCAACACGATGTCGCGATCGGTCAGAATCCCGACCACCTTTTTGTCTTCGACGACGACCACTGAGCCGACGTCTCGATCCTTCATGATTTGAGCTGCGTCAGCCACCGTGTCGTTTTGACAGACAGTAGCCGCGGAACGTGTAATCAGGTTCTCGATAAGCATCTCAAACCTCCTTCGCTACTTCACCAACAGGTACCCCGCCATCTCGAGGTGAAGCGCGGAGCAAAACTCGGTGCAGTAGAACGGGAAAACACCAGCCCGATCGGCGACAAATCGAACGGTCTGCGTCTCCCCCGGTTCAAGGCTCAGATTCACGTTGTACTTATCGATCGCGAATCCGTGCGTCGCATCCTGAGCTAGCTCGATGTTGGTGATGTGCAGCACCACCTCGTCACCCCTGTTCACGGTGATGTGCTCGGGGGTGAAATGACTCCGGATAGCGGTCATGAAGACGTGCACCTCGTTACCACGGCGTTCGATTCGCTCATCTCCGGCCAGCGGCGCTGATTCTACCTTGGTCATCGTGAGCGGATCCCAACCGACCTCCGGATACGTGGTCCAGACGTTGAGCTTGTCGGCCTTGATGATCTGCGCATAGTGCGGTTCACCTATGCCGATCGGCGAGTCGTAGAGCAGTGCCATCTCCGGTCCGCTGATATCGACCAGCTGGAAGTTCTGTGGGTGCAACGGTCCAACCGGGTGGAAGCGGTCGATGGCCCACTTGTTGAGCGACACTAGATAGCCGCCGTCGGGCGACTTCGTATCGCCTTCCGCGGTAGCGATGTGTCCAACGTTGTAGTGAACTTCCTGTTTCTCAAGCAACTCGAGCGTCTCGTAGTTCCACTTGGCGACCGCTGATTCGAGGAACAAGCTGGTGAACGCCATTCCATCGGGGGCGTACTGCGTGTGAAGCGGTCCAAGCCCTAGCTCAAGTTGGCCTTCGATGACGGCGTCAAAGTCGAGGATCGGGACCCCGTATTCGTCTTCGCCCGAGAACTGGCTGTTGGCGATGGCGGCTTGGATCTTCTCCCACGAGTAGACCGTGGCGTGCGGATCCAGCTTGCCGCTGACGACCATCTTCGTGCCGTCCGGTGTTACATCGATTCCGTGCGGGCTCTTGGGCTCGGGAACGAAGTACAGCAACCCTTCGGACACGGCGGTCGCCATCGGGATCACGCGACGGCCTTGGATCGTAACCGTCTTGCCCGGCTGAGCGGCCACTTCAGCCGCCTGCTCCCAGTTGATGATGGCCAGGTAATCCATGTCGTTCTGTGATGCCCCGGCTTCGAACGGCGGATTGCCGGACTCGATCCCGCCCGTCGCCATCTCGGTGTTAAACGAGTTGAGGAACATCCAACCGGCCGACGGACCCTTGCCCGCATCGGACAGATCTTGCCAGTACGGAGGCAACTCGATCGAGAACGACTGATCGACGTCGATCCGGCCGCGCTCGCGATCGAACTTGAACAGCGTGACCGCGCCACGGTACTTGTCCTTGTATTCGTCCAGGCTGGCGTAGCTCCCATCGAGTGGCGCTGCGTACTGTGACGCTTCGATCACGTACTCGGTGTTCGGTGTGACGAATGCACCACCGTGGTTGGAACCCATCA
>JBDHED010000053.1:0-25723 GCA_039591175.1 Gemmatimonadota bacterium
GGAGGAAAAACTCCACGAGTACGTGGATCCCGATGGGTACGCTGAGGCATGGGACTTGCCAGGACTCAAGGAAGACCTGATGCGCACGTTTCTGCTGCCCTTCGAGTGGATCGACGCGCTGGTCGATGGTTCGGAGCCCACGGACGAGAACGAAGATGCGTCGCTACCGACCACATACAACGATCTACTGGCGCGAACACAATCCGACTTGGACGTCGCATTCGATCGGCGAATCGAGGACTGGGAGCCTGAGCGCGCCGAGTTGATCGTGCGGCAGATCCTGTTGCGGACGATCGATGAGAAGTGGCGGGATCATCTGTACGAACTCGATCAGCTACGCACCGGGATCGGATATCGCGCCTGGGGACAACGCGACCCGTTGATCGAGTACAAGAAAGAAGCGTTCGAGATGTTTGTCGAGATGATGGACGACCTGAGAAGCAGCGCTTCAGCGCTTCTGTATCGAGTGCAGCTCGTTGAGCCTGGCCAGATGTCAGCGGAGGATCGGCGCCGCCGCGAGCGGCTTCAGCGACAGCAAGTCGCACTCCATGCTGCTGCTCCGGCGATGGATGAGAGCGCAGCCGCGGTTTCGCCAGCGACGCGGACGTCGGCTGGTGTGGAGACGGCTGAAGGGCAGCCAGGTGCTGCTCAGTACGTACGGGACGGCGAAAAAGTAGGGCGCAACGATCCGTGCCCGTGCGGTAGTGGAAGGAAATTCAAGAAGTGTCACGGACGGTGAGTGCGCGATCGGTCTTGCGAGGCCGGCGCTGCCCGCCAATTCCAATCGGAGGACAACAATGATCGGAGTGCTCGAACGTCTTTCGGGTGGGGCCGGAGTCCTGCGTCGTTTCGGGAACTCCTATTTGCCTGGGGACGATGACGTTTACGTGCCGGCGCGCCTGATTGAGCGGTATGGCTTGCGCAAAGGCGACGCCGTAGACGGTGAGATCGGCAAGCCTCCAGGCAAAGGAAAACTCCCGCCACTTACGGCGGTGACTTCGGTGAACGGTGAGCCGCCAGATCAAGCGCGCTCGAGGCCCCACTTCAAAAAGCTGCGCGCTTCCCATCCCGACGAGCGACTTCGGTTGGAGCTTTCGGACAAATCCTATGACAGTCTTCAGAATGGCGCCGGAATCACCAATCGTATCCTTGATCTCATCGTTCCACTCGGTAAGGGCCAGCGGGCGCTTATCGTGGCGCCGTCCAAGGCCGGCAAGACGATGCTGCTACAGGCAGTGATGCGTGGAGTGGTGACGAACGATCCGGAGGCGGAGCTGATCGTGTTGCTCGTGGATGAGCGGCCTGAAGAGGTGACCGAGATGGAGCGCATGGTCGAGTCGCTGGGGAGGGGAGAGACGGTGGCTTCCTCATTCGATTTTCCCCCGAATCGTCACGTGCAGGTGGCCGAGATGGCCTTGGAGCGCGCCCGGCGGTTGGTGGAATCAGGGAAGGACGTCGTCTTGGTGTTGGACTCGATTACCCGTTTGGCTAGAGCGCACAACTCGATCGAACGTTCGAGCGGACGCACCCTATCGGGTGGTATCGAGGCTGGTGCACTTGACGCACCAAAAAGGTTTTTTGGCTCGGCCAGAAAAGTGGTCGGTGATCGCGGTGGGAGTTTGACGATCGTGGCGACAGCTCTGATCGACACGGGCAGCCGCGCAGACGAAGTCATATTCGAGGAGTTCAAGGGCACAGGCAACGCGGAAATCGTCCTGTCGAGGGAACTCGCCGATCAACGGATTTGGCCAGCGATCGACGTCACCGCCAGTGGTACGCGCAAGGAGGAGTTGCTGTACGCGAAAGAGAATCTCGAACGGTTGCAGATGCTGCGTCGGTTCCTGTCGGAGATGCGCACCACCGAAGCGGCAGAGTTCTTGATTGATAAGATCCGCAACACGGATTCGAACGCCGAGCTGATCGCCAGCATGTCGGGCTGAGCCCGTTTAGATCCCGGCCCCCGCCTTGCAAGACCCGTCCGCGTGACAGCGGACCAGCTATCGATAAAAGATCGACCAGTCGAAGATAGGCCTCGTGAAAGGCTCGAGCGGCTAGGCGCTCCGGCGCTATCGACCGTCGAGCTGCTGACGCTCTTGATCGGCAGCGGTGGGCCCGGGAGACCAGCGGATGCGGTGGCCAGACACATTGTTGCTGCGTGTCCGAGCCTGCGCGAGCTGGCGTCGAAGACGATGGTCGAGTTGGCGACCACCCCGGGCATCGGCGCTGCTACGGCCGCGCGAGTGATCGCGGCGCTTGAGATCGGACGCCGGTTGCAGCGCGAGAGACGAGCACGACAGCCCATGCTGGCCACGCCACGCGCAGTGTGGCGTCATCTGGCGCTCGAGCTCAGGGATCGCGAGCGGGAGCGGTTTGTGGCGCTGTGTCTAAACACGCGAAACGAGCTGCTGGACGAGGTGATCGTATCGGTGGGCTCCTTGAGCGCGAGCATCGTCCATCCGCGAGAGGTGTTCAAGCCGGCGATGGCATGCTCGGCGGCGAGTCTGGTCATCGCTCACAATCACCCTTCAGGGGACCCGTCGCCGAGCCGCGAAGATCGCGAGGTCACGCGCGTTCTCGCCGAGGCCGGCCAGTTGCTCGATATCCCACTTCATGATCATGTGATTGTAGGCGCTGATTCCTATTTCTCATTCAAGGACGCGGGTCTCATCTAGATCCGTGCTTTGGTAGGAGGCTGAATCTGGTTATATTATTAAGGTTAGGTTTTATTCATCGATCTGTTTGCCCTATACTCCTGGGAGTCTGGTATGGGATTCAAGACCTACTTCCCGCAGCGGGGCCCATCCTCGGGGAAGACTACCGTTCGGATTCTCAGAAACGGTGACTTATCGATCAGCCCGGGCGTGCGTAGTCGCTGGTTCGGCAAGGCCGGATTCGTCGAGCTCCTCTACGACCGAGAAGCCGCGAAGGTCGGGATCCGGCCGCGCGTCAAAGCGACCCGTGCGACATACAAGCTGAGACCGTCTCCGCAAGGGGGCCGACGCTTCTACGTTTCCGGAGCTCAGTTTCTGGAAGCCTGTGGGATCAGGATCCGGAAGGCTAGAAACCACGAGGCGCAATGGAACGAACAAGAGAAACTGGTCGAGTTCTCGGTGAAATGAGAACGGGTACACTGCTATCATGGATAAAGACTCCTTCCTTGAGTCCCTCGAAACATATGCGGAGCGGCTAGATCTCGAGCTGATCGAGCGCGTCTACGATTTTGGAGAGCGCGCTCACGGCGGTCAGAAGCGCCTTTCTGGCGACCCATTCATCTCACACTCCACAGAGATAGCGGGCATCCTCATCGACCTGAATCTGGTCGATTCACATACGATCGCGGCCGCGCTGCTGCATGATGTCGTCGAGGACACCGATACAACGATCGAGGAGATTCAATCCGATTTCGGCGATGATGTCGCTCAGCTCGTCGACGGTGTGACCAAGATCGGGCACCTGAAGTTCAGATCTCGTGAAGAGCGTCAGGTCGAGAATTACCGCAAACTGTTGCTCTCGATGGCTCGTGACTTCCGGATCATCATGATCAAACTCGCGGATCGCTTGCACAACATGCGGACGCTGGAGTTCTTGCCAGAGGAGAAGAGGCTTAGGATCGCCGGTGAGACACGCGATATCTACGCGCCGCTCGCTCATCGATTCGGAATGGCAAAGATCCGGTGGGAGTTAGAGGACCTTTCTTTCAAGTTCCTGGAGCCCGACGCGTACCGCTCGTTGGTCAAGCAGGTCAAGGCCAAGCGGAAGGAACGCGAGCGAATGATCGCTGCCATCGCCAAGCCCCTCGAGAGGGAGCTTGAGGAGGCCGGCATCGAGGCGGAAATGACGGGTCGACCCAAGCATCTGTGGTCGATTCAAAAGAAGATGGTCTCTCGACAGAAACCATATGAGGGGATCTATGACCTCCTGGCCATTCGCGTGCTCACCAGGACAGTCCGCGACTGCTATCACGTCCTAGGGTTGATTCACACGCTCTGGACGCCGGTCCACGAGCGCTTCAAGGACTATATCGCAACGCCAAAGTCCAACATGTACCAGTCGCTACATACGACCGTGTTCGGTCCAGGCGGAACACTGTACGAGATACAGATTCGGACTTGGGACATGCATCGGACGGCAGAGGTTGGAATCGCAGCGCACTGGAAGTACAAGGAAGGTCGGACCGGGACCGAGCTCGACGAGCAGCTGGCGTGGTTCAGTCAGATTCTGGATTGGCAACAGGACATGACGGATCCAGATGAGTTCCTCGAGTACTTGCATATCGATCTCTACAAAGACGAAATCTTCATCTTTACCCCCAAGGGTGATGTCATCCAGCTTCCTGCAGGGTCGACCCCGATCGACTTTGCATTTCAAGTCCACACCGAGGTCGGTATGCATTGCTCCGGGGCAAGGGTGAATGGCCGCATGGTTCCGCTCCATCGGGAGCTGCGTTCGGGCGAGACCGTCGAGGTATTGACCAGCTCCAACCAGCGCCCGTCGCGGGATTGGCTCCATTTCGTGAGAACGTCAAAAGCGAGGTCGATCGTCCGCCGTACGATTCGGGCTGAAGAGCACGCCAGCTCGGTGATACTGGGCAAGGAGCTGCTCGATAAGGAGTACCGTCGGCGCCGAGTAAAGAAGCCGGCTGACAAGAAGCTCGAGACGATCGCCGAGAAGCTCGGAAACGACAGCGCAGAGAAGCTGCACGCTGCAGTTGGTCGGGGAGACGTCACACCGATCCAGGTGGTCAACGCGCTCTACCCTGAGGAGGAGGCGCCGGGACCGGAGCCGGGGTCAGCATTCGAGCGGCTAGTCGAGCGCATCAAGGGTCGACCGGGTGGGGTGCGTATCCAAGGCGTCGACAACATGATGGTCCGTTTCAGCCAGTGCTGTCAGCCAATCCCGGGCGACGAGATCATGGGTTACGTAACGCGTGGGCGCGGAGTATCAATTCATCGGATGGATTGCCCAAACATCCTCAACCTCACAGATGAGCCGGATCGCAAAATCAAGGTCCAGTGGGATACGCGGGGTGCGCGGACGTTCATCGTTCGGCTGGTCGTGGTGGGTACGGACCGTCGCGGCCTTTTTGCCGATGTCGCGGGAGCGGTTTCACGGACTTCGACTGATATAAAGAGCGCCGACCTGGCGGCGACCGAAACCGGGATCGAAGGGACGTTTGTGGTTGAGGTTACGGACCTTGATCACTTGAAGCGGGTCATCGAGGCGATGAAAGCGATCAAGGGCATTCTCGAGGTTGAGAGGAAGGAGTACTTTGGCGCTGAACACCTGGATGTCTCGCCGGATCGCGCAATCGGAGCTTGAGACGCTGGAACTTCGTTGGTACCCTGGGGTCACAGAAAAACGATGATGTGGATTCTAAAATCGATGGCGGCATTGCTGCTTGTCCCAGGAGGATTGTCGGGGGGTCAGGATCCGGAGGTACTAGCCCAGCGCGCGGACCGTGCTCTGGCAGAGCTCACGACGCTCAGAGCGACGTTTACGCAACACGTGGAGAATCCGGTGCTCGAACGCACGACGGTGGGTCGTGGAACGCTGACCTACGAAGCACCAACTCGCTTTCGGATTACGTACAGTGATCCCGCCGGCGACGTCGTAGTCAACGACGCGACTCACGTCTGGATCTACTTACCGTCTAGTCAACCAGATCAGGTGATCCGACAGCTGGCAGTTGCCAGCGGGGTTCAGAACCCGCTTACTTTCCTGCGGGATCTTCGCGGCAGCTATGCGCCCACAGCGGCCGAGCCCGATGTCGTCGCCGGGGTCGCCGTCGACAAGCTGACCCTGGTGCCACTCGGTACCAACGCACCCTACACCGATTTAGAGGTTTGGATCGATAAGGCCGGCGGACTGATGCGTCAGGTAGAAACGCGCACCGCGGAAGGCGTGACGACACGCTACACGTTCGAGAACCTAGAGCCGAACGTGAAACTGGCGAAGACGGCGTTTCGGTTCCAAGTTCCGTCCGACGCGGAAATCTTCGACCAGTAACCGGGGTCGCGACACCAAACCTCGCAACCTACTGACATGTCCGAGTTTAAGCTCGTTACCGACCTCAGCCCCAAGGGCGACCAACCGAAGGCGATCGCGGAGCTAACCCAAGGCCTCGCTGACGGTTGCCGATATCAGACTCTGCTTGGCGCGACCGGGACCGGAAAGACGTTCACCATCGGTCACGTGATCGCGAACTACGGTCGGCCCACGCTGGTCATGTCGCACAACAAGACGCTGGCGGCCCAACTGTACGGTGAGCTGCGGCAGCTCTTTCCGCACAATGCCGTCGAGTACTTCATCTCGTACTACGACTACTATCAACCCGAAGCATACATACCGGCGACCGATACATACATCGAAAAAGACGCAACCATCAATGAGGACATCGATCGCCTGCGGTTGCGCACGACATCATCGCTGATCGAGCGCGACGACGTGGTCGTGGTCGCTTCAGTCTCAGCGATCTACGGACTAGGAAGTCCGCGCGAGTATCGCGATCTCATGGTGGTGCTCGAGGCTGGAACCGAAGCGCCACGCGACCAGATTCTAGAGGACCTTGTCCGGATCCAGTACCGGCGTGATGACATCGGTTTCGAACCCGGGAAGTTTCGTGTGCGAGGCGACGTCATCGAGGTATTTCCCGCTTACGAAGAGCAGGCAGTGCGGATCGAGCTCTGGGGTGACGAGATCGAGCGGATAGCCAAGATCGATCCCATGCGTGGCACGACGATATCGACCCTGGATCGAGCCGCGATCTATCCAGCCAAGCATTTCGTGACCACTCGACCGACTATCGAGAACGCCTTGGAAGACATTCGGACCGAATTGGAAACGCGATTGGTCGAGCTTCGTGAGCAGGGAAGAATGCTCGAGGCTCACAAGCTCGAAATGCGCACACGATACGATTTGGAGATGATGCAAGAGATGGGGTATTGTGCGGGGATTGAGAACTATTCGCGGTTTCTTTCCGGCCGGTCGCCGGGCGAGAGGCCAGCATGTCTGCTCGACTATTTTCCTGACGATTTCCTCTTGGTGCTCGACGAGTCGCACGTCACGATTCCACAAATTGGCGGCATGCATGCAGGCGATCGGTCTCGTAAGCAGACGCTCGTGGAGCATGGTTATCGACTACCCTCGGCGCTCGACAACCGCCCGTTGCGGTTTGACGAGTTCGAACAATTCATGCAGCGGGCGGTTTTCGTTTCGGCAACCCCGGCGGACAGAGAGCTGGAGATGTCTGGTGGTGTCGTAGTGGAGCAGATCATTCGACCGACAGGTCTAATCGATCCCGAGGTGATCGTGCGACCGGTCAAAGGGCAGATCGATGATCTGATGGAGGAGATCCGACAGCGGGAGGAAGTGGGGGAGAAGGTCCTGGTTACGACGCTGACGAAGCGTATGGCGGAGGACTTAGCAGACTATCTCAACGACGCAGGCGTACGTGTCCGGTACATGCACTCAGACATCAGTGCACTCGAGCGAATCGAGATCATCCGCGGACTTCGGACCGATGTCTTCGATGTTCTCGTTGGGATCAACTTGCTCCGCGAGGGTCTTGATCTGCCCGAGGTTTCGTTGGTCGCGGTGTTGGATGCCGACAAGGAGGGGTTTCTGCGCTCAGCCACCGCGCTAATTCAGACTGCGGGGCGAGCCGCGCGGAACGCCAACGGCAGAGTTGTCCTGTACGCTGATCGCGTTACTGAAGCGATGGATACGATGATCGCGGAGACGAACCGAAGAAGGGTAATTCAAGAGGCTCATAACGAGGCCCACGGTATCGTGCCCGAGACGGTGTACAAGACGCATGAGCAGATTCTGCAAACAACTTCGGTTGCTGACTCGCGCGGGGGGCAAAGCCCCCGGGGCCGCGCGGTCCGAGAGCGATTGGCGGGGATGGCCCAGGAGCTCGAGCGTGAGGAGTTGGCTAAGTCGATCGAGGCGGAAATGAAGGCCGCCGCCGAGCGGTTGGACTATCAAACCGCGGCATTGCTGCGCGATGAGTTGTTCGAGCTGCGGGGCGAGATGCAGGGCAAGTCCCGCCGGCCCAAGACACTGCGTGAGAGGATAGGGCTCGAGTCAACAGGCTAAGGATGGGTGCTGCAGCTCAGAACTGTAGTCGCATCGTGGCTGATCAGAACTGTAGTCGCATCGTGGCTGACCCGGGCTCGATGCGTGACCTCGGAGCAGCCTTCGGCCGGTTGGCGCCGGACGGCGCGGTCATCCTGCTCGAGGGCGAGCTGGGGGCGGGAAAGACGACGTTCGCCCAGGGCGTCGGACTCGGATGTCGGGTCGCCGGACCGATCGCCAGTCCGACCTTCAACCTCATCCTCGAATACGATGGGCGAAGACACTTCACACACGTCGATCTGTATCGATTGAACATGGCCTCTGATTTGGACACGCTGGATATCGATGCGGTATTGTCGGGCGATGGTATCACCTGTGTCGAGTGGCCGACCCTTATCGCTGGACGCGTCGCGTCGCCGGTCGCGACGTTGAAGTTCCACGTTGATTCTGGCAAACCCGACGTTCGTCAGGTTGACATGTCGTTTGATGGTGAGGGATGGTCGGGATTGATGGATTGGATTGGTGGGCAGACCACGAGCAGCGGTTGTCCTCCACCCGCCCATCGATGGAGCCGAGCGACGTCTCGAACCACGCTCTGCGTTTCGTGATTGTGTTCCGGCTATCCAGAATCTGCTCACCGAGAATGACGTCGAGTGGGATCAGCTGGACGGGTTGGCGATCCCGGGCGGTCCGGGTTCGTTCACCGGTCTCAGGGTCGGTGCTACGATCGCAGTCGCATTGGCCGAGTTGCGAGGAATGACGCTGTACGCACCGTCGACCTTATTGGCGGTATCTGAACTCTGCGCGCGGCCCGATCAGTCGCGCGTGTGTGCTACCTTTGATGCGCGCCGCGGCCGTCGCTATGCTGCGGTTTGCGAACGCGTGGGCTCTGAGGGTTGGCAGTTGATGTATGGACCGGCTGATCTCGAGCCGGACCGGATCACCGCTTTTGCTCGCGGTGCAACCGAGGTCCGGCTCGAGGATGCCATGTCGGAGGTCGGAACGATCGCCGCGGCAATCGGGTCGCTCGTTGAGCAGTCACCGGGCCGCTACCGAGTTGCGGACGCTTCTCGTTTCGAGCCTGACTACACTCGACCGGGAGTCGATGCGTCTTGAGCACGGTGCTCGCAATCCGCGCTTTAGAGAGCGGGGACCTTGCGCCAGTCGTGTCGATCGAGGAGTCGATCTATGCAACACCCTGGCATACCGAGCACTTCGCCGAGATCGTCGACCTGCCGGGCGGCCTAGGGCTGGTAGCGTGTGTTGATCCGGGGGAGGTGGTTGGCTACGCCATAGGGTGGGTAGCGGCGGATGAGGCCGAGTTGGCTAATATCGCGGTGGTCGCCGAGCGCCGGGGACAGGGCGTCGGCGGGAGGTTGCTGAGTGCGATCTGGGCCGCCGCCCGTGAGCGAGGAGCGGGTCGAATGTATCTAGAGGTTCGTAAATCGAATCGCGACGCTCAGCGATTCTACGCTCACCACGGATTCGAACAGGTGGGCCACAGGGCTGGCTATTACTCTGGGCCTCGGGAGGATGCTGTTGTTATGGCGGTTGACCTCGTCGAGAGGGAGGGATAGGCTCGTCGATTACGGGCACACCTTATGAGTTGGTTTAAGCGCGAAAAGAAGAAGATCGAGACGACCACCGCCCGGAAGGAGCTGCCGGGGGAACTGTGGCACAAGTGTCCCTCATGTGGCGACATCCTCTACCGCAAGGACCTGGCGGCACGGATGTCTGTCTGCGGTAACTGTGGACACCACTTTAGGGTTGGGACCGACGATTACCTCGAACTGCTTTTGGATCATGGCTCGTTTCAGGAACTCGACGGGGATCTCTCTAGCGTAGATGCGTTAGGGTTCGTCGACTCCAAGTCGTACGCCCAGCGGCTGGAAGAGTATCGGGAGAGAACTAGACGCAACGACGCGATCGTCTGCGGTTTGGGGACAATCGATGACGTCGAGGTTTCGATCGGCGTTATGGATTTCGGTTTCATGGGCGGTAGCATGGGTTCCGTGGTCGGTGAAAAAGTGGCTCGCGCGATCGAACGCGCGATTGAGCGCCAGATTCCTCTCGTCATCGTCTCCGCTAGCGGCGGTGCCCGAATGCAAGAGGGTGTCCTCTCCCTCATGCAGATGGGAAAGACAAGCACCCTGCTTGCAGAGCTGGCGACAAACGGGCTGCCCTTTATAGCCGTTGACACCGATCCAACAACGGGCGGAGTGACGGCCTCGTACGCCATGCTCGGTGATGTGATTTACGCCGAACCGCATGCGCAAATCGGTTTTGCGGGTCCGCGCGTCATAAAGCAGACGATTGGAGAGGATCTGCCCGACGAATTCCAGACCGCCGAGTTCCTGCTAGAACATGGGTTCGTGGACGCCGTCATCCCGCGCGACCGGCTGAAGCGCATAATCTCGCGCACGCTGCGTTGGATGCTCGGGCGGGAGGCGCTGGCCGAAGAGGAGTGAGCAACTACGAGCAAGCGCTGACCGAGCTCCACAGTTTGGAACAGTTCGGGATCCGCATGGGTCTCGACAACGTCCGAGCATACTGCGAAGCCGCTGGTCACCCCGAGGACCGCATTCCCTACGTCCAGATAGCCGGCACCAACGGCAAGGGAACGACCGCTGCCTGCTTGTCTTCCTTGGGCACTGCCAACGGTGTAAAGACCGGTTGCTACACGTCGCCCCATCTGGTCGACTTCCGAGAGCGCATAAAAATCGACGGAGAGCCGATCTCCGCTTCAGCGTTAGCAGATGGCTGGGAGCGGGTCCGCGAATTCGTGGTCGAGCGCGAGATGACGTTCTTCGAGGCAACGACGCTTATCGCTCTCGATTACTTCGCCGAACAGGAGATCGATGTCGGGATCCTCGAGGTCGGCCTCGGTGGTCGTCTTGATGCGACCTCGGTTGTCAGCCAACGGGCGACGGTGATCACCAATATCGCCCTCGATCACCAGCAGTATCTCGGGGAGGATCTAGTCACGATCGCTGGCGAGAAGGCAGGGACATTTAAGCCCGGAGTGCCGGTATTCGTCGGCGATCCGCGTCCACCAGCGGTACGAGCTGCGTTGATTCAGCATGCGGCGCGAGTCGAAGCGCCGATCCGTTTTCTCCACGATGAAGTCACGTTGTCCGTACGAGAAAAAACAGCATGGAGCACTCTCTTCGATTACTCAGGTCCGAGTTTCTCAGCGCGTGGACTGACGCTTCGCGTTTAAGTGGTGCGAGCCGGGTTGGAGCACGCGGCGCTCCCAGGTCGTGCTGAATGGCGAACGGTAGACGATGTCCCGGTGCTATTCGACGTGGCCCACAACGAAGCCGCGATCGATCGGCTGGCGGAGTCAGTACAAGCGATGGAGCGCGGTCGAGCAGTGTTAGTGGCTGGGATTCTGGCGGACAAGCCGTGGACGACGATGCTCGATCGTTTACGAAGCGTTGTCAGTCGGGGGTGGCTCTGCGGTTTGAGAACGGCGCCGGAGGCGCGCGGCATGGAGCACGCTCATGTTCGCAACACGCTAGCGCTGAGGCCCTGGGTGCGGTGGTCGGACTCGGTAGCCGACGGACTTGAGCGCGCCATGTCAGTCGTGCGCGGCGGAGATGCGGAGTTTGTTCTGGTGACGGGGTCTTTTCACACCGTCGGCGAGGCACTCGTCGACCTCGGTTTGGCGGAGGGTGACACCCCGTATGTGTCCAGCCAACCCCATGCGGCGGTGGGCGCATGACTCGCTTTGATCGCCTCCCCGGAACGCGCGACTTCTATCCAGATGAGATGCGCGTTCGCCGCTGGATTGAAGATCGCTGGCGAGAGGTAGCGCTTCGCTACGGCTTCGAAGAGTACGATGCGCCGGTGATCGAACCGCTCGAACTGTTTACAGACAAGTCCGGCGAGGAGATCGTCGAGCAGATTTACTCGTTTGTCGACCGCGGCGATCGACGCATCGCTCTGCGCCCGGAGATGACACCTTCGCTGGCACGGATGGTCGCTGCGAGAAGCCAGGGCTTGTCCAAACCGATCAAGTGGTTTTCGATCCCGCGGCTGTTTCGCTATGAGCGCCCGCAACGTGGTCGCTTTCGAGAGTTCTGGCAGCTCAACCTCGACATCCTCGGCGTCGCGGGAGTCGAAGCCGATGCCGAGATCATGGCCGCTGGTGTCGACGCTCTACGCGCGTGCGGGCTAACGGCCGACGACTTTGAGTTACGGTACAGTGACCGTCGTCTGCTGGACGACTTCCTTGCCGAGGTTGGGGTTCGACCCGAACCGTGGGTCTACGCGGTGCTCGACAAGATCCCCCGCCTGGGTGCTGAACCGACGTTGGAGAGCCTGACCAAGGGTGGAATTCCCGCCGACCGTGCAGAGCAGATCACTGAGACTCTTACCAAGACCCATGGGCAGGAGATCGACGGAAATGAGTTCCTGGCAAGGCTCCCGACTCCGCGAGAGCATCAAGATCGGATAGAGCAACTGGGCTCTTATCTGGATGCCTATGACGTCGGTGATTTCTGTCGGTTTGATCCCCGGGTTGTCCGCGGACTCGCATACTACACGGGCGTGGTTTTCGAGATGTACGATCGGAAAGGCGAGCTTCGCGCCATCTGCGGAGGAGGCCGCTACGACGACTTGCTGGAAGCGGTGGGGGGGCAGACGCTCCCCGCGGTCGGATTCGGCTTGGGCGAGGCGGTTCTGATTGAGCTACTGGGGGCTCGCGATCGCCTGCCCGCGCAGACCTCCCGCTGCGAGGTGTTCGTGATTCCGGTGTCGGCGGGCGACCGGAAGGCGGCTATTGAGGTTTTGACCGAGCTCCGGGGCGCTGGTGTCACCGGCGATCTAGCGCTACGCGATCAGTCCGTTGCCAAGGCACTAAAGCGGGCTGCCCAGGCGAGCGCCCGCGCGGCCATTCTGATCGGTGAGCGAGAGCGTGAGAGTGGCCACCTGACGTTTAGAGAGCTTGATACCGGAAACGAGACAACACTCAGCGTCGAGCAGATCGTCGCAAGGCTCACCTACGGCACACCCGCGTGAGCGGAGGAAGTGGGGCGGTGAGGATCGGACTGATCAGCGACACGCACGACCATGTCATTCGAATCCGAGAAGCGATAGCGATACTCAACCGCGCCACGATCGACGTCGCGCTTCATGCCGGTGACTACTGTTCACCGTTCGCTGTGCGCGAGCTCGCAGGACTTGACGCGCCGCTGCATGGGATCACGGGAAACAATGACGGCGACATCTTTGCAATCTCCAAGGCTTTTGCGGACGTCGGCGCTCGATTGGAGAGCCAGTGGTGGGAGATCGAGCTCGGTGGCCGACGGATCCTGGTGATGCACGAGCCCCGTGGGGTGATGGATGTGGCCGCGGCGGGGACCTACGATCTCATCGTATATGGTCACACCCATCAACGTGATCTTCAGACGATCGGCGAGACGACCGTCGTAAACCCCGGCGAAGTTTGTGGCTGGCTCGGCGGCATCGGCTCGCTGGCGATCTACGAAGCCGAATCCGCGGTGGTCGAGTTTCATGAGTTCTGAGCTGCCCGGCTTAGAACGCCGACCAAGATCGTGGGTTCTGATCCTCGACTTTGGTGGTCAATACACGCAGCTCATCGCGCGACGGATCCGCGAGCAACGCGTCTACTGCGAGATCCACCCTTACGACCTGGACCCCGACACGATCCGGGCATGGGAGCCGGCGGGGATCATCCTGTCGGGCGGTCCGTCGAGCGTCTATGACGCTGACGCGCCCCAGGCCCCATCGGGTCTGCTCGATCTTCCGGTGCCGATCTTGGGGATCTGCTACGGGATGCAGCTGTTGGCCCAGCACGACGGTGGCAGCGTTGAGCCGGCCACCGAGCACGAGTACGGTCGGACCAGCCTGATCGTTGAGGAGCCGGTTGGTTTGTTCGAGGGTTTCGAGTCTGGTCAGTCGCTCAGCGTCTGGATGAGTCACGGGGACCGGGTCAGGGCGGTGCCGCATCGGTACGTGAGCTACGCTGTCTCAAGTGACGATACCGTGGCTGCATTCGGGAACCCTGAGACTCGGAGGTATGGTGTTCAGTTCCATCCCGAGGTCGTCCACACCGAACGCGGCGAGGAGCTTCTATCGAACTTCGTGTTCGATGTCTGCGGTTGCGAACCGACATGGACTATGGCGTCGTTCATTGACCGGGCTGAGCACGCGATCAATGACCAGGTTGGTGACCGACGGGTCGTTTGCGGATTGTCAGGCGGTGTGGACTCCGCGGTGGCCGCAGCGCTCGTGCATCGCGCGATTGGGGATCGCCTGACGTGCATCTTTGTGGATACCGGTCTGTTGCGAAAAGACGAGCGACTACAGGTCGAGCGAACATTCCGCGAACATTTGGGCTTTCGATTGGAGGTCGTAGACGCTGGAGGGAGTTTCTTAGCCGACTTGACCGACGTGGTCGATCCCGAAGAAAAGCGACGGCGGATCGGCCACCGTTTTATCGATGTTTTCGAGACCGCCGCCAGCGGCATCGGTGACATCGATTTCTTGGTACAGGGCACGCTGTATCCGGATGTGATCGAGTCACTGTCGGTCAGAGGACCCTCAGCAACGATAAAAACTCACCACAACGTGGGCGGACTTCCGGAAGCGATGCGTCTCGAAATCGTGGAGCCACTGCGTGAACTGTTCAAGGACGAAGTGAGGCAGGTGGGACGTGAGCTCGGTCTTCCGGAGGAGATCGTCGGACGGCATCCATTCCCGGGACCGGGCTTGGCGATTCGTGTGCTGGGCGACGTTACGTCCGAGCGGGTAAAGCTGCTGCGCGAAGTCGATGCCATTTATCTGCAGGAGATTCGTGCCGCCGGTCTCTACGATCAGATATGGCAAGCATTCGCGGTCTTGTTGCCCGTGAAGGCCGTGGGTGTGATGGGCGACGCGCGGACGTACGAGCACGTCGTGGCGCTACGAGCGGTGACCTCGAGGGACGGGATGACGGCTGACTGGTACCCGTTCTCGCCGGATTTCCTGGGTCGGGTTGCGAACCAGATCATCAATCAGGTTCGCGGTGTCAATCGTGTGACCTACGACGTGTCGAGCAAGCCGCCGGCGACGATCGAGTGGGAGTAGGACGGACTAGGGTTCGCTCTCTGGGGGGCTCGGAAACTGGGAGGCACGCCGCAGGGAATCCGGGCGGATCGCCGATAGCGAATCCACGCGAACTCGGACTTGGCGGTACAAACCGGCCATGAAGTCGGTATCAGAGCCGTGAGTAGCGGCAAACCGTTCCAGGTCGTCGGCAGAGACCTCGAAATGAGCCAGGATGGCGCTCCTGCGCGAGCGATAGGCGGCCGTGTCCGGTAGCGTTTCGATGCGTGCGACCACGAGTTCAGCAAAAACTCGAGCGAAGATCCGAGACGAGATCGTCGTTGGTGCTACGGGCGGCTCAGACCGGTCATCGCAACCCATCCAGCTAGCGCTCAAGAGCGCCACGAGAATCAGACGTCGGGACACGGGTCTCAAGATCGGCTGCCTGGTCTCGACCGGCCAGCATGGCGCGGCTTGCGGCTGTCTTCGGCGGTTTCCTATCTTGGCCGCCTTGTGCTGCCTATCCGAATGACCTCGCGACCGCTTTGCGTCTTGCTAGCTTCTCTCAGCCTCGTGTTTACCACTCGAGCCCAGAGCCTCCACGCTCAGGGGCAGGATCCACCAGCTGCGGCCCTTACGCTGTTTCATCTAGCTGAAGAGGCGCGGTATCAGGGCGACCCGAACACAGCCGAGGTGTGGTTGCGGCACGCTGTCGAGCTCGATCCGGAGGCGGTGACTCTGCGACTGGAGTGGGCCGCTGTCTTGCTTCAGCTCGGTCGACTCGAACCTGCTGCCAACGCGCTGTCTGAGCTTTCGGACAAGATCCGAGATTTGGAGAGTAGCGAGCCGAGGCAGGCGGCGTCGTTTTACAGGCTCCAGGCGATCGTCGCGTCTAATCGTGGCGATCACGACGCTGCGATCGAAGGATACGAGCAAGCGTCTCGGTTGGCGCCCCGAGACATCCGACTCCGATTCCAGCTAATCGGACTCCATCGAGCGCGTGGTTCGGGTGCGGGTATGCTCACGCACTTGAAGGCAGCCGCTGACTTGCGCCCGCAGTCTGTCGAGTTGCGGGTCGAGGTCGGTCGCGCACTGCTCGCTCTGGAACAATGGTCAGAGGCGGAACGCAACTTTCGGACGGCGGTTACAATAGACGCAGGGCACACTAGCGCTTGGGAGGGGCTCGGGCGGGCGCTCGTCGAACAAGGTCGTCTGGCGGCTGGCGAGGAAGCTCTCGTGACCGGCATCACAGCGATCCCCGAGTCGGGTGTGCTCCATGAGCAACTGGGCGACATTCTCTACGAACAGCGTCGTCCCGAGGCGGCACTCAGAGCATATCGTCGGGCGGCTGATCTCACCCCCGCCGGTTCGACTGATCTGGAAGCCAAGATCGATCGTGCGAAGGCGGCGTTAACCGAGTGACCCGGATCGGGGCTTCGCTTGCCACGGTGCTGTTTGCCGCTTGCGCTACAACACTCCAGACCGAGGCTCGCCGGGCTGCGGAAACGGGAATCGATCCAGCTCCGCTGGTGGCCGAGCTGCAGGCTCGCTACGCGGAGATTGAGGCTACCAAGCGGATCTTTTCTGTCACTTTGATCGAGGGGCGGCGGCGCTTCGTAGGTGATGGAGCGATCGAGTATCGCGCCAACCCCAAGACGCTGAAAGCCGATGTCTTCGGTCCGCATGACGCTCCAGTTGTACACGTGCGCCTCGAGGGAGAGATGTTGACCGTTCGCTTGCCTCAAGAAGGGGAGATCCTCACGGGTCAGCTCGGTGACCCGAAATTTGCGGCTCTGACCGGCGAACGGGCGCTGGCGTCACCCGAAGTGCTGGGGGCGGTGCTAGGGGCCTACGACGTGACTCGGCTGACACGAAACGCGGAGTGGACCGCGGCATTCGAGGAGGGCGAGCGCATCACGCTCTACATCGCCGATACGGGTACCATTCACGCTTTGACCGTGGAGGGGAACTCGTCACGGCTGGTCGAGTATCGTCAGGAGCGAGCAGGGAGATTGATCTACCGTGTACGATTCAGCGATTTTCAGCCGGTGGGTGAGCGTCACACACCCAGAAAAGTCGTTTTGCGCGATTACGTCAAGGAGCGTCAGCTTGTCTTCACGGTTCGCAAAGAAGAAAGACCGTCGGTCTAACTTGGAGGCTTCTCGTTACCTGTGGTTGGTGGCAGGACTCCTCGTGGCGGGTTGCGGCTACTCCTTTCGATCACCGGTACCGTCGCATCTCAATACCGTCTATGTGGCCACGTTCGACAACGAGACGCGCGAGTTTCAGCTGACCCAGCAACTCACCGAGCGAGTCATAAACGAGTTCCTCAGCGAGTCGCGATTGCAACTCGTTAGTGATGAAGACGAAGCCGACCTGGTTGTCCAAGGCGCGATTCTCAACTACGAAGAAGAGGCGCTCTCCTACGATCCCGGGGAGACCGTAAATCCGGATGTATTCACGCGTCGTGTGGTGCTGAGGATCGACATCGAGCTGCTAGATGAAGTGCGAGAGCAGACGCTGTGGCAGAATCGGTCGTTGATTGAGTGGGGTGAGTTCAACGAGGACGAGGGTGAAGACCGTGAGACGGGGATCGACCGTGCGATCGAGAAAATCGCCGAAGAGGTCCTTCGCCACGTGGTCGAGGAGTTCTGATGGGGACGCTCCTGAGGTTGGTACTGCTCGCAGCCGGGCTCTACATTGGTTATCTGTTCGCAACGCCTCATATCCGGGCGTGGCGTTTCAAAGACGCCATGAAGCAGTCGGCTCGATTTGCGGATGTGAGCAGTTCGGAGGCGATGCGGCAGGCGTTGTTGGAGTCAGCTGACGAACTCGGTGTTCCGCTATCGCCGTACCGGCTTCGGGTGCGGGGCCAACGGGACGGGACGGTGAACATCGCGGCGACCTGGGATGAGGTTGTCCGCGTGCCGGCGTGGCGGCTCGGTGAGTGGGTCGACACGCTGCGTTTCGATTACGAGATCAGGGGACCGTAAAGGAATGAGCCCGCTGCTTCAAAAGAAAGTCTTGGTTCTGAATCAGAACTACGAGCCACTGTCGGTGTGTCGGGCGCAGCGAGCGGTTGTGATGGTCGTGCTGGGCAAGGCCGAGATCGTCGAGCGCTACGATTCGGAGGTGCACTCGGTGTCGTGCGTAGTACCTCTGCCCTCCGTTGTCCGTTTGTCGGTTTACATTCATGCACCCCAAAAGCGGGTTGCGTTAACTCGTCGTAACGTTCTGCGACGCGACAGCTACCGATGCCAATACTGTGGTACGCGCCGGGGACCGATGACGACAGATCACGTTGCTCCCCGTTCCGCGGGTGGGCGGGACACATGGACGAACCTGGTCTGCGCGTGCGTGCGCTGTAACAATCGGAAAGGAAACCGCACACCCGAGCAAGCTGGTCTATCTCTGGCGCGGCCGCCACGTCGTCCGCACCCGTTCACTCATATCACGTACTTCGCGTCAGTCCCTGACCAGCGGTGGCGACCGTATCTTTTCATCGGCCGGTTCTAGGATCCCCCTGACCAGCTGAACACGCCAGCGCACGGAGCGACATGGAAGAGGCCGCTCACTTCGTCGAAGTCGGACACTTCTTTTTCATATTCATAGTCGTATTGCTGTCGGCCAAACTGGTGGGCGAGCTGTTTGAGCGCATCGGTCAGCCGGCGGTTCTGGGGGAGTTGATCGCAGGAGTGATCGTCGGCGCCTCGGTGCTTGGGCTGGTGCCGATCGACCCAGCCGATCCGTATGGAGCGATGGTTCACGTCCTGGCGGAAGTCGGTGTGGCGATCCTGCTGTTTGAGATCGGTCTGGAGACGGATCTGAGAGAGATGTTCCACGTTGGATCGTCGGCTTTGACGGTCGCTGTGGTTGGCATAGTACTCCCGTTCCTCTTTGGCTACCTGTTTTGGCTTTACTACGCGGGCGGAGCGAGTCTGACGGCGATTTTCATAGGCGCCACACTGACCGCGACATCGGTTGGGATTACCGCGCGCGTGCTCACTGATCTGGGCAAGATCAACAGCGCTGAAGCGAGAATCATCATTGGGGCAGCAGTCATCGATGACATCCTCGGACTGTTGATTTTGGCGGTCGTCGAAGGCTTGGCTTCGACTGGCACGATCTCAGTTCTCGGTGTCGTGAAGCTATTCGCGCTAGCGATGGGGTTCTTGGCAGTGGCGATGGCGATCGGGCTCTACACAGCGCGGTGGATCTTCGAACTCGTCAATCGCATGCGCGTGCGAGGCGTGTTGGTCACGTTTGCGCTCGTTTTTGCGCTAATGTTGGCCTTCTTTGCTGATCGGGTGGGGTTGGCCCCCATTGTGGGCGCTTTCGCCGCCGGCCTCATACTCTCGCGCACCAATCAATTCGACACGATCGTTGAGCAGATCAAGCCCGTCGCCGATGTCTTCACACCGATCTTCTTCGTATCCATCGGTGCCGCGGTCGACGTGTCGATTCTCGACCCGAGGGTTCCCGAGAATCACGAGATCCTTCTGGTTGGAGCTGGTTTGTTTGTCATCGCGGTGATCGGCAAGGTGGCCGCCGGTTATAGCGTGTTGCGCGGGGACATCAACAAGCTCGCGATCGGTGCGGGAATGGTTCCACGCGGAGAAGTAGGTTTGATCTTTGCGCAACTCGGTCTTCTGGGCGGCATTCTAACGCAGGACGTGTTTTCAGCGGTATTGATTATGGTCATGGCGACGACGCTGGTTACGCCGCCCGTCCTCAAGCTTCTGTTCGAGCGGGCTTCATCTGAGACCGATCAGGCGGACGAGCACGACCGCCCACCGGTCCATCCGGGAATGAGTGGGCTCTCCTAGCGCACAAGAACCACCGCTTCTATCGGTCGTCGTTCCCGCCTACAATGAGCGCTTAACGATTGTCGAGCAGCTTCGGCGCGTCGCGCTGACGCCGTTCGAGAAGGAGATTGTGGTCGTTGATGATGGATCGGACGATGGGACACGTGAGTACCTGTCGGCGGTCGCCAGCGGTGAGGAGCGCATCGTGGACACTGACGGCCGTCATGTCTCGGTCAAGGTAATCCTCCAAGCCCGCAACTGTGGCAAGGGAGCTGCCTTGCGGCGAGCCTTCGTCGAGGTGGAGGGTGACATCGTCTTGGTTCAGGATGCCGACCTGGAGTACGATCCGCGCGACTACGAGGCGCTCATACGCCCGATTCGCGAAGGTGTGGCGGATGTCGTCTACGGTTCGCGTTTCCTCGGCGGGCCCCAACGCGTTCACCTGTTCTGGCACTCTGTCGGCAATCGCCTGCTGACACTGTTTTCCAATGCGCTCAATAACCTCAACCTCACCGATATGGAAACCGGGTTCAAAGTGTTTCGTCGTGAGGTCATCGCCGACATCGGCCCGACGCTGCGGTCGAGCCGGTTCGGCATCGAACCCGAGATCACTGCGAAGGTCGCTCGCCGCGGCTATCGGATCTATGAAACGCCGATAGCCTATCACGGACGCGACTACTCTCACGGCAAGAAAATCACTTGGCGCGATGGTATAGCAGCGGTGTACCACGTCGTGCGGTTTCGATTGGCCGACTGATGACCGTTCAGGATTCCAGCGCAGGCTTTGGTATGCCGATCGAGACCCGATTCGGTCAGCCTCTACCGCGACTCGAGCTGCGCTGGGGCGGACATCCGCTTTTTGCCGGCATAACCACGCGTGAACTGGATTTCCGGCGTGGAAGAACAAACGCTGGGACAGCACAAGGCGCGCTCGAAGCGTGGGCTGGGTCGCACTTCCGCGCCGTTGTTGGAGCGTCGCAGGTCCATGGAGCCGAGCTGTTTCGCGCCGACGAGGTCGCGCCGGGCACAGTTCAGGTCGAGGCCCGGGATGGTCTTTTGGTCAACACGGCCGGCATACTGCTGACCGTCAGCGTTGCTGACTGCGTCCCGGCGTTCGTCTACGCACCATTGGCTGGTGCGATAGCTCTCGTTCATGCCGGTTGGCGGGGGGTAGCTGGCGGGATTCTGACCGCCGCGGTAGCAGCGCTCGGCGACGAATACGGCGCTCAGCCCGGTGAATGCATGGCTTACTGGGGGCCGGCGATCGGACCGTGTTGCTATCCGGTGGGTGAGGAGGTGGTGGAGTCGATTCGGGCTGCTGGGGTGAGGGCGGATACCGAAGGTTGGCTTGCTGACGGCCGGGATGGTCCCCGAGTCGATCTTCGCGGCGCGCTCACCTGTCAGGCGGTCTCCCTCGGGTTATCCCGGGCGTCGATTGTCTCGTCCCCGGAGTGCACTTGCTGCCATCTGGAACGGTTTCACAGCCATCGACGGGATGGCACAGACAGTGGGCGGATGGTCTTTTTCGCCGGCCTCCCTGGCTGACCCGACACCACGCGCCTCCTTGCCTTGGCGCGCGTTTCGCGTACATTTGGTAATGAAGTGGGGCGGTGGCCCCACTTTTTTTGCTTCCTGCTTCCGCGTCAAGGACCCGAGAGCAGAGGCTGATCGATGTCCGATATCGACCGCATGATGGTTGTGGTCGAGCCGGTCGTGGAACGGGCGGGAGCCGAGCTCGTGAACGTGGAGCTCGGCGGCAGTCGAGGGCGACCGGTGGTGAGGGTCTACGTGGATAAGGAGACTGGTGTCACGCTGGACGATTGCGCTCGGTTGTCCAGGTTGATCGAGCGGGAACTCGAATCGTCGGGGACGGTCCCAGAGAGATACGTACTTGAAGTCTCAAGTCCCGGCATCGAGCGGCCACTCTCCCGGCGGCGCGACTTCGAGCGCCTTGTCGGTCGGGAGATCGCGATCCGTCTCCAAGGAGGTCGGGAAGGTCGCAAGCGCTTCACCGGCGTTCTCGAAGGTGTCGTTGACCAAGATGACGGTTCGTTTGGGATTCTCATACGCGACTCGGTTGGTGGAACCGAGGACCGATGGACCTTTGGTCACGGTGAGATAGCTAGCGCCAAGTTGCACGTTGATTGGCGATCGGCGACCCGAGCGAAGAGCAAGGGATGAAATGTGTAGGAGCTTGATAGGAGCAGTGAGAGTATGGAAATCCTAGAAGCATTTGGTCAGCTGACGCGAGAAAAGGCGCTCGAAAAGTCGGAGATCGTCGAGCTCGTCAAGGTCGGCATGTTGGCGGCTGTACGGCGCAAGTACGGAGCTGAGGCTGAAGCCGAAGTACTCGTCGACCCGGTCACCGGAGAGATCAGCATCTACATGCTGAAGGAGATCGTGGCTGACGAAGAGGTGTTGGAGGATCCATCGCGTCAGATGACGGTCGAAGAGGCCAAGCAGCTTCCGTTTGTCAACGAGCCATGGGGCGACGATGACCCGGTCCCAGGCCAAGTGGCCGAGATCCCGCTCGACTATAACACCTTTGGCCGTAACGCTATTCAGGCGGCCAAGCAGATGATCATTCAGAAGGTGCGGGAGGAAGAGCGGAACCGTATTCGCGAGGAGTATGCCGATCGAGTGGGCGAGCTCGTCTCGGGAACGGTGCAGCAGGTGGACCGCGGCAATGCGCTGGTCTTCCTTGATCGCAGGACCGAGGCACTTCTTCCGGGACGAGAGCAGGTCCGCCGCGAGTATCTGCGACAGGGTGAGACCGTGCGCGCTTTACTGCTCGACATTCGGGAAACCAACAAGGGCCCGCAGCTGATCCTGAGTCGTACACATCCTGACTTTGTGCGAGCGCTTTTTGCGCTCGAGGTTCCCGAGGTGTTTCAGGGGATCGTGGAGATTCGTGCCATCGCACGGGAGCCCGGGAGTCGTTCCAAGATCGCCGTTTGGTCGCGTGATCAGCACGTCGATCCCGTGGGTGCGTGCGTGGGTCTGAAGGGCAGCCGCGTCCAGGCGGTGGTGTCGGAGCTTGGCGGCGAGCGTATCGATATCGTGCCATGGACCGACGAGTCTCGCGAGTTCATCGCCCAGGCGTTGTCACCGGCCGAGGTTTACAAGATCATGCTCCATGAGCCCGAAGGCGGCGACGAAGGTGGGCTGTTCACCGAGACGGCAGAAGCGACGGCGTTCAAGCCGCACACCCGTTTCCGAGGCCCGACCGCGGCACCGGCACCGTCCCAACCGGCTAGTCCCGAGGAGACGGCGGCTGCGCTGGAGGCTTCGAAAGCATCGCTCGAGGAGGCAGCGCGGCGCGAAACGGAACGCATGACCGACGACGCGGATGGTGCATCAGAAGAAACGCCGATCGTGGAGGCAGAGGTCGAGGCTCAGGCCACCGCAGAGGCGGCGCCCGACGAAACCACCGAGACGGCGACACCGGCGCCCACTGAAGAGGTGGCACCAGCTGACATGGAGGCCCCCGAGAAACGGGCTACGGTGGTGTGCGCAGAAGACCAGCTCTCCTTGGCAATCGGTCGTTCGGGTCAGAATGTCCGGTTGGCCTCAAAGCTCACTGGATACCGCATCGACCTGGTCAGCAAGGCCGAGTACCTGGCCCAGGAAGAAGAGGTGCTGTTCGGTCGCAAGCCGGAGGTTGAGACCGCGACCGCAGAGAGTGAACCGGGCATCGCAGCTGGCGATTTCGCGCTCGATCAGGTTCCTGGGATCACTCCCGAGACGGTCGAGGCGATGGCCAGCGCCGGCTACAAGAGTTTCGATGACATCATTGATCTCGAGCTCGAAGATTTGGCCGCCGTGCCGGGCATGACGCAAGAGGCCGCTGAGCTTCTGACGCGCGTGATCGACGAGTTGACGGTCGAAGTCGAGGAAGAGTGGGACGAGGATGAGGGTGAGTACGTGCCCACCGAGCCGAAGTCGGACGAATCATCAGCGTCGGAGGTTATCAGCGGGGCTGCAGAAGAGGATGAACGCCAGTCAGCCGGGGATGCGGTGGCGCCGACTACCGCAGTAGAGAGCGCAGAGGCGGGCGCCAGCGACACGGATGAAAACGACGGTTGATCGAGTGGGCCCGACGCTCAAACCTCGCTTCAACGGCTTGGTCCGGCAGGCGCGCCGCTCGGGTCGGATCGTGATCGGAGTGCAACAGACGCGGGCCGCGGCCAAGGCGGGGCGTGCTGCGGCGACACTGGTGGCTGATGATCTGAGTCCTAAACGCAGGGAAACCCTGGTCGACCGGCTCAACGAAATCGGAGTGGCTATGTACGATGGGTGGAACAAAGATGAGCTCGGTGAGATCGCTGGTCGTGCGGCGGTGGCCGCATTGACGATCACCGATCGTCACATAGCCAGCGGGTTGTCCGGTATTGTCGCTTCGCAGAGACCGGATCCACAAAAGGAGTGCGGACGTGGCTAAGGTTCGAATCTACGAAGTTGCCCGGCGCTTTAACGTGTCGAGCGAAGCGATGGTCAACCTTCTCAAGGAGATGAAGGTCCCGGTCAAGAACCACATGTCTTCGATCGACGATGAGACGATCGCCCGGGTCGCAGCCAAGTTCGAAGCCGAGAAAGAAGCTGTAAAGCAGGCTGCGGAGGAAAAGAAGAAGAAGCTCGATGAGGCCAAGCGGAAGCGTCGCGCCAAGCAGGATGATGCCAAGCCGCAGGTCGAAGCGACGCAGGCGAAAGCCGACAAAACGGCCACTGCTACCGGAGATCAAACCCGGCAGGGACCGCGCCGCCGTCGTCGTCGCCGCAGACGTCGCAAGGTCGACCAGCAGGCGGTTGAACAGAACATTCGTCAGACGATGGCCAAGATGGAGGGCCGGACGCGGCGCCGGAAGCGAGTCCGTCGCGAAAAGCCCGAGATCACCGAAATCGAGCCCGAGAATCTGGTCAAGGTCACCGAGTTTGTGTCGGTCGCTGAGCTAGCCGATCTAATCAGCGTTCCAGCGACCCAAATTATCGCTACATGCATGGATCTCGGACTCATGGTCACGGTGAATCAGCGCCTTGATTTTGACGCGATAAGCTTGATCTGCGAGGAATTTGGTTATGCTGCTCAAAGGCAGGAGGCGTTTGTAGTAAGTGAGCCCGAGGATGTCGAGGAAAGCGAGGAGGATCTCTCGACCCGGCCACCGGTGATCACCGTGATGGGGCACGTCGATCACGGAAAAACCTCGCTACTCGACCACATTCGCAGTGCAAACGTATTCGCCGGTGAGTCGGGTGGAATCACCCAGCATATCGGTGCCTACGAGGTCGCTTTGAGCGACGGTCGCCGGGTGACGTTTATCGATACGCCAGGACACGAGGCGTTTACCGCGATGCGAGCCAGAGGTGCCCAGACCACGGATATCGTCATCTTGGTGGTTGCCGCCGACGACAGTGTGATGCCCCAGACCATTGAGGCGATCGATCACGCTCGGGCCGCGGGCGTCCCAATAGTGGTTGCCATCAACAAGATCGATCTTCCTGAAGCTCAAACCGACAAGGTCAAACAAGAGCTCACGAACCACGGAGTCATCGTCGAAGAGTTTGGTGGGGAAGTGTTGGCGACCGAAGTCAGTGCCAAGACCGGGCAAGGCGTCGAAGAGTTGCTCGAGAAGGTGCTGCTACAGGCTGAGTTGCTGGATCTGAAGGCGAACGCGGATCGGACAGCCCGCGGGGTGGTGATCGAAGCGGAGTTGGATCGAGGTATGGGGCCGCTGGCAACGATTCTCGTCACAACCGGGACACTCAAACTCGGGGATTCGTTCATCTGTGGCCTA
>JBDHED010000054.1:0-10345 GCA_039591175.1 Gemmatimonadota bacterium
TTCGGTGTCAATGACGTAACGCTCCACCCACGTGTTGAAGTAGTGGGGTTCCAGCGGCACTTCATTCTCGATCTTGCAGGCTTGCACGCACCGGCCACACCCGATGCACTTGGACATGTCAACGGCCATGCCGTAATAGTGCTCGGTCGCATCGTATCCCTCTTCCTTCGATTCTTGCGCCTCCAGCCCTGGCAAGCGCACGATGCCCAGCAGGATCAGACCACCGAGGCTGCATGCTCCGAGGGCCTCGGCGAGGAACTCGCGCCGTGCCAACGCTTCGTTGTCCGCTGGGGACTCAACGGTTGTCTCGTCCGCGTCCCTCATCATTCCGTCTCAGGGTAGTGGGGATAGTGGCACTGCCAGCAGAGGTAATCGTCCCCGTGTGTCGACAGATCCACCTTTGGAATCGTCAGCGGAGTCAGCGCATCTTCCGCGTGACACGTGCCGCAGAAGCTTCGTTCCGTGGGTTTCGCAGGTCGTACGGAACGCGGCGAGGTCTTATGTTCTTCGTCGGCCACGTGACAGGTGACGCACGGCAGGGGGGCGTGGTGAGACACGCCCTTCTGGTTGGCGATCTGCCCGTGACAGGCGGCACACTCCTCCGGAACGGTGGGAGGCTCGGGGGTGTGCGGGTCGTGGCACGACATGCAGGGTGTCAACGCGTTGTGCGTGACCGGGTCGATCTGCGGAAACCCGGTCGGACGCGACGGATCGTATCCGTGGCACAGGGGACAGAAGCCGCGCTCTCTCGGAGCCGGTGGCTTCTCGTCGAGGGGGGCCTTCGCGTGAGCGGCCGCGGGGCCGTGACACACCTCGCACACCACTCCTCGGTGATTGGACGCGAGGCGTCGCTCGGCTATTCCGCGATGGCAGGTCGAGCACACCTCGTGGCCGGCGTACTTGATCTCGTGGGCGACGACCGCATCCACCGCGGCAGCGCGGTATGGACCCTCATCACCAAAGGTCTCGGGAATGAGCAGGATTCGAGCAGCCACAAACGCGACCACGATCAGCGCGAATATCACAGCAAGGCGGACAGCCTGTTGTGGCATGGCAGCTCGCTTCTTTGGAATAGATACCTTCGCCTGACTCAGGCTAACGATCTCCCCACATTCGTCTTGTCAGAGAAATGCCGCACTCGGGTGTAGGGAATTTCCTCACGATCAGGTCTAGCGCATCTTACTCTTTTGTTAGATTGTGATAGACATGTGAGCGTCCGAGGAGCACATCAGTGAAAACGCTTCAAGGGACTGAGATGAAAAGAATCGGTTTGTGGCTGGCAGTGTTTACGCTCGCGCCGGCGACACTATGGGGACAGGCTCCTCCGTGCGGGGAAGAGCACGCGTTGGAAACGACTTTTGACGCCGTCTATCGCCAGCAATAGTAAGCGGAAGCGGGGGGTTGACGTGTTGCGTCTTGTGATCCTGGCGATGACGCTCTCAATCGCTTGTGTGACCGAGAGCGGACCAACCGAGGTTCGGATCCGCAACGTGAGCGGGTTTGATTACGATGGCCTTCGGGTCGGGGACGAAACCTACGGCAGGCTACCCGCCGGCGCGGAGACGCGCTACCGTGGTTTTGGCACGGCTTATCGGTACAACTACGTTCGGCTCGAAATCGAGGGCGACGAGATGATCCTCCAGCCGGTCGACTATGTCGGCGAAACCCCGCTCGGGCCAGGGCGGTTCACCTATGAAGTGAGAGTGGTTGACCGTGCCGCGGGTCAGCTCGAAATCGAAGTTGTCGAAGACTAATCCTCTCCGAAGGGCGATCGCTTATAGTCTGTTCGCCGTTACCCTTAGCTTCTCTCAGCTTACCTGGGATCTCAGCTCACTAGCGGCGCAGAGCACCGATTCGGAAGAGTCCGATGCGAGTGTAGTTTTCGATGCTCAGTTCCGCACGCGCGGAGAGGACTGGACCGGTTTCGGCTTCGGCTCGGGCTCGGAACGAGACGACACGTTTGTTCTCGGTCGGGTCATGCTGGGCGCTGACATACGTCTTGGCGCTCACTTTCGGAGCTATATCCAGGCTCGGTCGTCCTTTCTGACTGACCGCGATTTGCCTGGTGGAAAGCGGGCAATCGATGCAGACGATTTTGATTTCCAGAACGCCTTCGTCGATGTCGTAATCCCGATCGAGGAAACCTTCAACATGACGGTCAGAGCCGGTCGGCAGGAGTTTCTGTTCGGACGGCAGCGGCTGGTGAGCCCGCTCGATTGGGCCAATACACGGCGCACATTCGATGGTGCCAGAGCGATAGTCAGCGCGGGTGAATGGAAGATCCACGCGTTTTTCGTGAGACCGGTGTTGGTCGAGAAGTCGGAGCTCAACTCGAGCGATCGGAAGACGGATTTCTTTGGCGTGCACGCCACCCACCCGGTAACGGCGCAGTCGATCGAGTACGACTTGTACTGGCTGGGGCTTGACCGAGAATCGGTCGCGTTCAATGAGACCACAGGGCGCGAGCGCCGTCACACTTTTGGGGTTCGCCTGAACGGCAAGGTTCCAGACACTGGCTGGGACTACGATGGCGAAATCGCATATCAAATCGGCGATATCTCGGATGCTGACATCTCAGCCCTCATGGTCGGCGGGGTACTTGGGTACACGTTTTCGGAAACCGGCATGGCGCCTCGTCTGCACGCAGGGTTTGATTTCGGGAGCGGGGACGACGTGCCAGGAGGAGACGTGGGCACGTTCAATCAGCTCTTCCCGCTCGGCCACGCGTACCTCGGCTGGATCGATATCGTCGGGCGACAGAACGTTGTAGCGGTCAACAGCGGGATCCGACTCGAACCGCTCCCACGGCTCACCGTTATGCTGACCGGCCATCGGTTCTGGCGGGCTAGTGACGAGGATGCGCTCTACAACGCAGGTGGAGGTGTCGTCAGGCAATCTGAGCCGGACCTATCGACAGCGGTGGGTAGCGAGCTCGATCTACTGGCCCGGTATCGATTCCATCCGACGCTGACGGGGCTACTGGGCTATAGCCAGTTTTTTGCCGACCAGTTCATCGAAGAGACAGGGGAAGACGAGAACCCTCAGTTTTTCTACTTGTCGTTGGAGTGGAAGCCGCCAAAGATCAAGCTTCCGCGTGATTGAACTGACCCTACGATAGCGCGATTCAAACCTTTCGCTCGAAGATGGTTTTACTCTAGGAGAACGAACTCCTCGTCAGTTTCGGGGACTGGGACCGTGGAACGGGCCTACCTGGAGGCCGTGAGAAAGCTAGAGTGACAACGTCTGAGAAAAAGGAGAGCCCGTGATCGGACATCTGGTGCTTGGGACTGTAATCGGAGCGGTAGTGGGTCTTGTGCTCGGCAGTCTTTGGAAGGGTGCGCTCATCGGAGCCGTCATTGCGGGTGGAATCCACTGGTGGCGCGGTCGTGCCGGGCAAGGGGCCTCCTAGGTTGGTGCACGTGGACCTAAACCTTGGCCGCGTGGTTGTCGCAGCGGTCCTCACCGTATGCGCCAGTGCGCCTGCCAGCGCGCAAACCCCAGCTGACGACGTGCTGCAAAGTCCGGATGCGTTGGTGAGGCACATCTACGACCTGGTCACTTTCGAGGCTGGCACGACGCCCGACTGGGAAGTGGTCAGATCGATGTTTATCGACGATGCCGTGATCGTCTTACGAACCAGTAGAGACGATACGACCGTGTTTTCGGTGGATGGTTTTGTCGACGACTTCGTCGCATTCATCGAGCGAGCCGATGCCGAACACACAGGCTTCACGGAAACCGTCATCCGCACGCAGTCGATGGAATTCGGCGACATGGCCCACGTTCTGGTGCTCTACGAGGCCAGCATACCCGGCTCCGAAAGACCACCACAACAGGGAGTCGACAGCTTTCAGTTGATCAAGAAGGGTGATCGTTGGTGGATCGTTTCGATTACCAACGAGATCCCTACCATGGATAGGCCGATTCCCCCGTTACTTCAGGAGTGAAGGTTATGCGGGCGCCTAGGATCACGGTTGCGGTGTTGTTGCTGATCGCCGTGTTGGCTTCTTGCGGCGACGGTGATGGGATAACGGGCGCGTTGCCGCCTCCCCCCTCCGAGGGGTTCGTATCGATCAGCCTCGGCACCTTCCATACGTGTGGGATTCAAGCCGATGGCCAAGCATTTTGCTGGGGCCGGAATGAAAACGGCGAGCTTGGCATCGGGTCGACGATAAACCGAAGCCGACCAGCCAGAGTCGCTGGACCCCATGTGTTTCGGGGAACGAGCCCCGGAGGCAGGCACACCTGCGGTGTGACGGTCGCCGGTGAGGCTCTGTGTTGGGGGCTGAACAGTGTCGGCCAATTGGGCGATGGATCGGGAACGGACCAACCCTCTCCAACGCCTGTGGCAAGTGAGGTCGCGTTTCGATCGATCACATCGGGCCCAGCGTTTTCGTGTGGGTTGGCGATCGATGGATCGACCTGGTGCTGGGGTTCGAACTCGCAGGGCCAACTGGGTGATGGGTCCACGACTCCGAGCCCCGTTCCGATCAGAGTCGACATAGAGATCGATTTTGTCGCCATCGAAGCCGGTGGCTTCCATGTCTGTGGAATAACGGTCGGCGGAAAATCGAGACACGGACCAGTCCGGTTCCCGTCGGCACACCGGAGCGGTGCGTACGCATCAACGTAGGCGAAGCCGCTTCGTGCGGTATCCGCGCCGACGGCGTGGCCTACTGTTGGGGCGAGAACTTCTTCGGTGAGCTGGGCGATGGCGAGACCGGCAGCCATCGTCTCTTTCCCGCGCCCGTTGATAGCCCGTGACCTCGCCGACGCATCCTGAGACTCATTTAGATCATTGCGGCCACAACCAACCGAAGACACCAGCCGTCAGCAGCGCGTAGACCAGACCATCGACGGTGCTCTTGATGGTGGCGCTCCACGCCTGTCCCATCCAAATCGCGTCCTGCGCCATGGCACCAGCGTAGCCAAGAAAAGCGGCCGTCCCCACAACCCGGAACACCTGCATGTACTCTTCTCCTGGGCTCAAGGTGCGGCCGGCGATATAGGCCGCAAAGACACCGATCACCAGGCAGTAGATAAACCACTGCGTCAAGGATTTACCCATCGCCGGCGGGCCGGTTTGCATGACTGTCATCATCCCGACCGGACCCTGGTTGTACTTCTCGATCATTTCGGGCGAGCTCATGTCCTTGTAGTCCGCTGCGCGGGGAAACGCGTAGGTGCCACGCGGCACGCCGACGGTTCGCATGGCCTCCAGTAACTTGGCTTCATCGGGCAGCTTTTTGTACTCGCTCTGATGGTACTTGAGCAACATGTGGATGACTGAACTGGCCACGAAAACGAGCACCGCTGCGATGATGACCGCGAGCCACAATTGTGTTAGCGGAACCATCCTTGCCCCCTTGTCTCGAGGAGTGGTTCTGAGTTTTGACTCCGGTCAGAGTAGACCGCGCGAGGAACGATCGCAAGGCGCCAGAAAGGAGAGCTGCCCTGCGCGACTCTGAATTCGGAACTCTACGCAACGTGCTCCTCAAGCGACCGGAGGAGGCGTTTGTCAACCAGCCGGCGATCGACCGCCAGTGGCAGATCCTCCACTACGCCGATCGACCCGTTCTTGAGAAAGCGGTTCTTGAGCACCGGGGGTTCTCCGCATTGCTCGAGAGTCTTGGTGTCGACACGCATTACCTACCGCGCGACGATTCGGTTGGACTCGACTCGATCTACGTAAGAGACGCTTCGGTTGTGTGCGACCGGGGGGTTGTACTCTGTCGGATGGGAAAGGACGCTCGAGAGACCGAGCCTGAGAGCCAGCGCGAGTTCCTCCAGGAGCTTGGCTGGCCGATCGCGGGAGCGATACGCGGCGAGGGGCGGCTCGAGGGTGGAGACGTCGTGTGGCTCGGTCCCAAGAAGCTGGCGGTGGGACTTGGCTATCGGACCAATGCGGAAGGGATCCGACAATTCTCCGAGATACTGGGTGACACGATCGATGAGTTGTTGACCGTGCCGCTTCCACACTGGCGCGGTCCCGACGACGTCTTTCACCTAATGTCGATTCTCAGCCCGCTCGACCACGACTTGGCGTTGGTCTACGCGCCGCTGCTACCGGCGGTGTTTAGAGCGGAACTTCTGGCAAGTGGTCTCGAGCTGGTCGACGTGCCGGACGGCGAGTTCGAGACGATGGCATGCAACGTTCTCGCCGTTGCCCCGCGCCAATGCGTCGCGTTGGCGGGCAACCCGGAAACTCGCCGGCGGCTGGAAGCAGCTGGTGTGGTGGTCCACGAGTACGGGGGGGATGACATCAGCGTCAAGGGGGCCGGCGGACCAACCTGCCTCACTCGCCCACTGACGCGGGACCCGGTCTGAGCGCAAAACCACGTGTGGGGCTGATTTAGCACCCGAACCCATCGGGATCGCCACTACGCTCGTAGAGGGATTCTCCCTACAGACACCGCTGTCTGTTCGGCGCTACGGTTGTTATGGGTGTCAGTGAGGACGCCACAGGAGGCGGCTACCATGCGAAAAGAGCGAAAGCCACCCGCTGTCAAGCTAAAGGGAAAGCGGCCCGAATCGTTGATGATGACCTACGGCTATCACCCCGAATGGTCAGAGGGGGCGGTCAAACCACCCGTTTTTCAGACCTCTACGTTCGCCTTCCGCTCAGCGGAAGAGGGAAAGGAGTACTTCGCTTGCGCGTACGGTCTGACTGAGGAGGATCCGGAGCATCCGATCGGCTTGATCTACAGTCGGTTGAACAATCCCGACCTCGAGATCCTGGAGGAGCGCTTGAACCTGTGGGACGACGCTGAGGCAAGCGTCGTGTTTGCGTCGGGCATGGCGGCTATCTCGACCACTTTGCTGACGCTGGTGCAGCCGGGTCATGCGATCGTGTTCTCGCGACCTCTATATGGCGGCACCGATTTCCTCTTGGAGGAGATGCTGCCTGAGATGGGAATCGCGACGCGTGAGTTCGAGGCTGGTGCTGAGCCTGCCGAAGTAGAACGCATCTGCCGTGAGCTCGACGCGGCTGGGACACCCTGCAGGGTGGTCTTCCTCGAGACGCCCGCGAATCCCACAACCACACTCACGGACATCAAAGAGATGTCAGAAGTGGCCCACCGCTTTGGTGCACTCTGCGCCGTTGACAACACGTTGCTAGGGCCGCTCTACCAGCAGCCGCTACAATGTGGTGCCGATCTAGTCCTCTACTCTGCGACCAAGTACCTCGGGGGCCACAGCGATCTAGTGGCGGGGGTATGTCTCGGCGCGAAGGAGCACATCGACCGAATAAAGATGTTCCGAACGATCTTGGGCACGATGCTCGACCCGCACTCGGCATGGTTGCTGATGCGATCGCTCGAGACTGCTAAACTGAGGATGACGTGTTCGCGAAAGAACGCGGAGAAGATCGCAAACTGGCTGCTGAAGCAGCCCTGGGTCGGTAAGGTGAACTTCCCCGGCCTCTTGACATCGGGGGAGCAGAAGGAGATCTACGACCGTCAATGCTCCGGCCCCGGAGCGCTACTATCGTTTGAGTTGGTTGATGGGGATGAAGCCAAGGCGTTTCGTTTTCTCAACTCAGTCCGATTGATCAAGCTGGCCGTCAGCCTGGGAGGAAACGAGTCGCTGATCGAGCATCCGGCGACGATGACGCACGCTGACGTACCGCCGGAAGAGCAACTGGCGATAGGTATCACACCGGCGTTGGTACGCTTGTCGGTCGGCATCGAGCACCCGAACGACTTGATCGCTGATCTCACTCGAGCCGCCGAACAGATGGAGATCTTGAATGAGACACCGGTTGAGGCAGAAGGTCCACCGGCCGACGCCGTTCTGTCAGGAGAGCCGGTATGAGCCGCTGACTCACCGACGGGCCGCAGCTTGAGCCCGCTCGCGGATCGTCCACTCGACCCCGTTTTCTCACCCCGATCGATCGCGGTGATCGGCGCTTCACGGCATCGCGACTCGATCGGATTCGCGCTGCTTCATAACCTCGTCATTGGTGAGTTCAACGGGACGATCTTTCCGGTCAATCCCAAGGCCAAGGTCATCCATTCGCTGAAGACGTATCCACGGGTCAGCGATATCCCCGATCCGGTCGACCTGGCGATCGTCATGGTGCCGCGTGATGCCGTTCTCGACGTCGTCGAGGAGTGCATTCAGCACGGCGTGCGGGGATTGGTGGTGATAACCGCGGGGTTCGCCGAAGTCGACTCGACAGGCGCGACGCTGGAAGCGCAGCTCGGCGAAAAGGTTCGTCGCGCTGGCGTGCGGATGGTCGGACCCAACTGTATGGGTGTCATCAATACTGATGAGAGCGTGCGCATGGAAGCGACGTTCTCTCCGACTCCCGCCGAACCCGGCACGATCGGTTTTGTAAGTCAATCCGGTGCGCTTGGGGTCGCGATTTTGAACGCCGCTGCCGATCTCGGAATTGGGCTCACCCAGTTCGCTTCGATGGGCAACAAGACCGATGTCTCTGGCAATGACTTGCGCGAGCACTGGGAGGACGATGACGCGACTCGGGTGATCTGTATGTACCTGGAATCGTTCGGGAACCCCCGACACTTCACGACGATCGCCAAGCGGGTCGGACGCAAGAAGCCGATCCTCGTCGTGAAATCAGGGCGCACGGAGGAGGGGGCTCGCGCAGCGACGAGTCATACCGGCGCGATCGCGGGAACCGATGTAACCGTGTCGACATTTCTTCGACAGTGTGGTGTGTTACGAGCGAACACGATCGATGAGTTGTTCGATACGGCCCGGGCGCTCGATCGGTGTCCACTGCCGGCCGGTGATCGAGTCGGGATCCTGACGAATGCCGGTGGCCCAGCGATCATGGCTACGGATGCTTGTGTGAACCTCGGGTTGCAGATAGCGGAACTATCGGACGAGACGCGCCAGGAGCTCGGCTCGTTCCTGCCAGCCGAGGCGAGCATCGCCAACCCGGTCGACATGATCGCATCGGCCATGCCGATGGACTATCAACGGGCGCTGACTTGCCTGCTGGCCGATCCCGGCGTCGACATGATTCTGGCGATCAACGTCACACCACTCTTGTCACACCCGACCGACGTCCTGGATGCGATTCGTCAAGGTGCCAAGGAAGGGGCTGACAAACCGGTTTTAGCTGTGATGATGGCAACCGAGGAGTTCTACGACGAGGTGCTCGGGCGTCGCGACCAACCCCCGGTCTATCGTTTTCCCGAGTCCGCGGCTCGAGCGCTATCCCAGTTGAATCGTTACGCGTCCTGGCGCCGGCGTCCGATGGACGTTCCGACACCGGAGTTCGCGGTAGACGACGCTCAGGTGTCGACGATACTCGACCAAACCCCTGATGGATACCTGCCGGCACCCCAGGCGATCCGGGTGCTGGAGCTGTACGGTGTGCCGGTGGCCGCGTGGAGTCAGGTAGCGGATTTGGACGGCTTGCGATCAGCAGCCGAGGAGCTCGGTTATCCGGTGGTCGTAAAGGCCGAGGTACCAGCGCTCGTTCATAAAAGTGACGTCGGCGCTGTGAAGGTCGATATAGGCAACCCTGACGATCTCGCTCGTGCAGTCGATGAAATCGAGACTTCGTTGAGCGCGGCGGATCACATGGCCACGGGATACCTGATCCAGGAGATGGTCAGTGGGGGGGTGGAGACGATCTACGGCATCTCCAGCTATCCACAGTTCGGGCCGCTGCTCATGTTTGGGCTCGGTGGCCGCTATGTGGAAGTGCTGCGCGATGTCCGCTTCGGCGTGACTCCGCTGGAGCCAGCTGAAGCGGAGGCCATGGTGAAGGGGATTAGAGGATTCCAACTCCTGGAAGGTGTCCGGGGGGACGCTGCGGCAGACATAGACTTCCTCGTCCAGGTACTGTTGCGGATCGCACAGCTCGCCCAACGTCATCCTCGGATTCAGGAGCTGGATATCAACCCGTTCTTGGCGGCTCCCGAGGCAGCCGGCTCGAAGGCGCTGGATGTGAGGATCCGAGTGGGTGACCCCGTTGACGAGCATCCGCTTCGCTTGGATCGGGAAGGTTAGGCTGGCCGATCCGCGTAAGGATACTCGTTGACGCAAAACGGCCCCCGACCAAACGCGATCGGGGGCCGTCCAATAAAGGCGAAAGCGAGCTGATTCTGGCTACGGCAGTTCTGTAATGCGGCCCTCTCCGCCTTCAGGATAGTCGGCCGCGGTGATCGCGCCGCCCAAGCCGCTCACGATGTAGTTGAACAGCGCCTGCTGGTACGTGACACCCAGCGCCGTGAACGGTGCGCCGCGGTACGGATACTGGTCTCCGCCCCGGGCGAGGAAGGCGATCGTGGCGATCGTGACGTCAGCGCCAGGTACCACCGCCCCGCCGGCCACGATCGACGTCGCGTCGTCGAGAGTCACCGTC
>JBDHED010000055.1:0-10319 GCA_039591175.1 Gemmatimonadota bacterium
GGCATAATGACGAAAAAGCGTATTTTGGAGCCTGCCTTTTAAGCCGAGAGTTGTGGGTTCGAGTCCCACCGGGCCCACCATCCCTCCCCGCGTTTTGCAACCCTGATTGGCTCGTTTCGGCAGCAAATGCCTATCCCTCACCGCTTGCAGGACCTGGCCTGACTATTGCAGCAAGGCCAAGCGGATTTGTGTGTGACGGGTGCGGCTCAGCGCCCGAAACGATCACTGAGATGCGGGGACCCTCATGTTGCAGTCGAAAGCGAGCGCCAAGCTGAACGTCGTGGTCCAGCTAAACGATGGAACCCGCCGCAAGGGAGTCACCGACGCCTTCAATCCGAAGAAGTCGACGCTGCTGATCAAAGAGATTGATGTCGGGGGGAACGTCGTCGAGATCCATGACGTGGACATGCACAACGTCCACGCGATCTTTTTTGTACGCGATCTGGCGATCATGCGCACGAGTCGGCACACCAACCGGGATGCGCCGGTTTCGCCGCCCGCTGCGGCAAAGAATGGAAAACGGGTGCGTGTGACGTTCGTCTGGGGTGAGGTGATGGACGGTGTGTCGCCGGACGTGGATAAGAAAACCCCGTGGTTCTTCCTGTTTCCGATGGGGCCGCTAAACCGGGCCTACAACATCCTTCAGGTGTACATCTCGAGAAAGGCTGCCGCGCGGATCGAGCCGGTCTAGCCCGAGCTTCGCCACTACGTATCGCGTAGCTGGATCTTGTGATCCGGCTGCGCGTTCTTTATGATTCAGCGTGCGTAGTACGCTGTTTCTAGCCCTCGCTTTGTCAGCCGCCGCGGCCCCGCTGGTGGCACAGACGCCGTTCGACCCGCATCGCAACCAGGCGATCGGCGGTATGGCTGGGCTCGCCTCGGGCAGCGGCCTCTCGTATCAAGAAATCTACCCCTCGGCCTACGGTTACCGTGGAGCGCTAGCGCTGTGGAAGGCGGGTGACTCGTTCTTCTTGAACACTGGCGTGTCGGGCCTGCGGGTCTTGACCGACGATGGGCGCCAGCGGGTGTATCTGGTGGGCGGCTTGTCGTACTGGCGGCACACCGAAGAGACCAGCAAGCCGATCTTCGACGAGAATGAGAACGTAACTGGCGAGAGGATCTTTGATGATGTGGACGATAGCTGGTCGATCGGCCTGGGAGCTGGAATCGAGCTTCCGGTGGGGACTCGAACGGCTATCTCGCTAGAGGCGTTGTTCACGTACTGGACCCAATCGGGCAACGTGCTGCCGCTGCCTCAGATCGGTTTGCAGTACCAGTTCTAAGTCGGCAACCGACCGAAAACCACTCGACCCTCCACCAACGTCGCCACGACTCGCGTCTCGGGGTTGCGGAACACGCACTGTACGAACCTCTCCAGCGGGTCACCGCCAGCGTCGACCGGTGGTTCGAGCACCACGAGATCAGCCGCTTTGTCGACTGCGAGGTGGCCGGTCTGGTGGTCCACTGAAAGGGCCTCAGCGCCGGCCAGCGTGCCCCGATACAAGAGTTCGGATGGTTGGACGTGGTCCAGGTACGCGAAGTGACGTAGGACATCGAGCGGGCTGAACAGTGGGCCGGCGCCGACATCGGACCCGATGCCGATCGCCACGTCGGCACGCTTGGCGCGTTGGAGCGGGAACGAGCCCGAGCCCAAGAACGCGTTCGATGTTGGGCAACAGGCGATCGCCGATCCGGAACTCGCCAACCGTGCGAATGCGTCATCGGTGCAGTGGATGGCATGCGCAAAAACCGACCGCTCGCGAACCAGCCCACGCTCCTCGTAGACCGCCAAGTAGTCAGCGCTATCAGGAAAAAGCCGGCTGACGATCTCGACCTCTTCCGGTTGTTCGGCCAAGTGGGTCTGGACGCGCAGACCCGCGCTGCTTGCCGCCTGCCCGGCACGCGAGAGCAGCTCGGCCGATGACGTCGGCACGAAGCGTGGCGTAATGGCGGTGTGGAGCCGGCCGCCAGCCGCGCCCTCCCACCGCTCGGCTAGCTCGAGGCTGGCTGCGATACCGCGATCCGCCGGTTCGACGAGGTCCGAGGGGGCGTTTACGTCCATCAGCACTTTACCCATGACGATCCTGAGGCCACTGTTGGTCGCGACTTCGAACGCCTTGTGCGTCGCCTCGAGGTGTACGGTCGCGAATACACCGGCGGTCCCGATGCCGTTGGCGGCCAGGGCGTGGAAAAACCGCTCGGCGACACGCTCTGCGTGCCCGGGGTTCGCGAACGCTGCCTCGGCGGGGAAGACGTGTTGCTCGAGCCACGCCATCAACGGCAAGCCGTATCGTGCTCGCACGTCGATCTGTGGCAGATGAACGTGGGCGTCGACAAACGCAGGCAGAATCAACGCGTCGCCGACTGCGACGATCGGACCGGCGTCGCTTGGCGCATCGTGCCAATCACCGATGGACGCGACTCGTCCCTGATCATCGACCTGCACGAAGCCATCCTCGTAGCTCTCGACCCGGTCGATGCCGCGCGGCGAGAGAACGGCGCCCCGGAGGAGCATGCCGAGGGGGGGGCTCAACGCGGCCCCGCCTCGGATCGTTGGGGCGGTTCGAAGTCCTGCAACGCGCTCAGCAGAGCCTGGGGGTCGACCGTCCCGATCAACCGTCCGTCCTCGACAACCAATACGAGCCCGCTCTCAATGCGGGCGATCTGGGAAATCATCTGATTCGCCGGTACATCCGGGGATAGGACTTGGTCGTCGGCGGCGGGCTGCGCGAGATCGCGGGCAAGCTGTTCAGGGGCTTCCACCGCAGCTTGCTCCAGCGCGTCTACTGTGGCCACACCGACAAGCGTCTTGTCTCGCTCGACGACCGCGACCTCCGATGTCGGTTCCATTTGGCTTGCCTGCGCCAGCGCCACTCGCACGTCGTGATCGGCTCGTATCGCCGGGACGCGCTCGGTTATCAGATCCCGCACCGTGACCCCTTCAACCGCACCACGCAATCGGGACATGCGAACGCTATGGTTTGCGGCCGACCACAGGAACCACCCGATCAAGATCTCCCACAACCAACTAAAGTTGCCGGTCGCCGCGATGAGAAGGAAACCGATCCCCATGAGTAACCCGGCGATCACCTTTCCCGTGCGCGCGGCGCCGATCGTCGCCCGTTCGTAATCATCGAAACGCCACCACAGGATGGCTCTCAAGATTCGACCACCGTCGAGCGGGAAACCGGGCACCATGTTGAACACCGCCAACGCGATGTTGATCAGCCCGAGCCATGACAGGCCGGCTCCGAGTGTCTGGGGTGCTCCGGCCGGTAGGGATTGCGCAATCGCCAGCAACATCAGTCCTAGGCCCGTCGACATAAGCGGCCCGGCGGCAGCGATCAAAAGATCGGAGAGAGCGTCACGCGGCTCACCCTTGAGCTTTGCCACCCCGCCGAAGATAAACAGCATGATTTCATCGACCTCGACCCGACGGGTCCGAGCAACGAGGGCATGTGACAACTCGTGAAGCAGAACCGACGCGAACAGAGCGCCCGCCAGGATGATCGCCAATACCCAGCGACCGGTGGGGGTTGACCCCGGAATCGCGGTTACCAGCCAGCCGGTCGCAAGGAAATACGTGACCAACGCGAAGATCACGAACCAACTGGGGTCGATGGTAAGTCGGATACCGGCGATTCGGGCTAGGTGGATCAGGTGCGCTCCGGTTCTTCAGCTTGTGTATAGCCGTGTTTGACTGCGAACTCCCAGAGAGCGTCCTGCAACAGTCGCCGACCGCGGTAGAGGCGGCTCATGACAGTCCCGATCGGAATGGAGAGCGCGTCTGCAACCTCTTGGTACGAGAGCCCCTGGATGTCGCGCAGAACGATCGCATCGCGAAATATGTCAGGCAGCCCATCGATCGCCGACTTGACCTCGTCGACCATGAATTCCGAGAGAAACTCGTGCACCGAATGATGGTTGGTGAGCGCCTCGATCGATTCGCCAGCACCGGTTTCAGCGTCGAGTTGGTCTTGAACGTTGATCGGTGCCTCGTCCTCGAACTCGACCGATTGTGGTGCGCGCTGGGAACTCCGATATCGGTCGATGAACGTGTTCGTCAGGATTCGGAAAAGCCAAGCCTTGCAGGAACCGTCGTCGCGATAGCGGTGCAGGTTCCGGATAGCCTTGAGGAAAGTCTCCTGTACCAGGTCCTCTGCGTCCTGACGGTTCCTCGTCATTCTCAGAGCCGCCCCGTAGAGGGCGTCGAGGTGTCTTAGACACTCCTCACGTAAGGCCTGTTGTTGGCGGGAAGTCGGCCGGTTTTCTGGGGCCATCGGTCGAAGCTACGGTGGGGTTCGGGCTTTGCCAACGTTTGCTGCAAGCCTAGATTCGGCACGTGTGAATTCACCTTCCCAACGCGCCATCGTCGTCCGCGGCGCGCGCCAGAACAACCTGCGTGATATCGACGTCGAGTTTCCGAGATCACGGCTCTCGGTTGTAACCGGTGTCTCAGGGTCGGGGAAATCGTCGCTGGCGTTTGACACCGTCTATTCCGAGGGACAGCGTCGATACGTAGCCTCGCTTTCCACCTACGCGCAACAGTTTATCGACAAACTGCCACGGCCCGATGTCGATTCCATCGATGGGTTGCCGCCGGCGATCGCGATCGAACAGCGGAACCCGACTATGAACCGCCGATCGACGGTCGGCACGGCGACCGAGGTATACGATTTTCTGCGATTGCTTTATGCCCGCGCGGGAATCGTCCATTGTCCCGATTGCCATCGTCCGGTACGGGGGTTCTCAGCAGCGGCAGTGATCGAGGCGGTCGCTGCTGACGAGGGATCCGCCTGGTACGTAACCTTCGAACTCCCGTTCTCGCCGGTTCTGACCCACGACGTGCTGCTCGACAACCTACTGCAGCTGGGATTTGTGCGGTTGCTCATCGGCGGGCGAGAGTTGCACCTCGAGGCGCTGCCGCCGGACGCGGATCTAACCGAGGAGCGGCCGGTGTTTGTGGTGGTCGACCGGCTTCGAGGTGGTGGGGCGCGGAGCCGTTGGGCGGAGGCGATCGAGCGGGCATACGAGGAGGGAGATGGAGAGGTCGTGTTGTTCGAGCGGGGGGAGACCGCCCCGCAGGACGCGCGTCGCTTTAGCCGCTATGCACGGTGCAGAGGTTGTCAGCGCACGTTTCCCGAGCCCCGACCGGCGTTGTTCTCGTTCAATAGTTCCCACGGCGCCTGTCCCGATTGCAACGGCTTCGGATTCCTGCTCGAGTACGACGCCGACCTGATCGTGCCCGATCCGTCCCGCTCGTTGGCCGACGGGGCGCTCGACCCGTGGACAAAACCGCGTTACGGAAGTCGCCGGCGTCGGCTTGAGGAGTTCGTCGAGGAAACCGATCTCGACGGCGATGTTCCGTGGGCTGAGCTCCCGGCTGACGCCCAACGCGTGCTGTTGGAGGGGGGGCGCTATTGCGGAATCCAAATCGAAGGCGTAGTCCCGTTCCTCAAGCGCATGGAGTCAAAGAAGTACAAGACGTACGTCCGGTTTTTCTTGCGGCGCTATCAGTCACACCGCGGATGTCCGACGTGTGAGGGGTCACGGCTGAGACCTGAGGCCTCGACGGTGCTGGTGCAAGGCAAGCGTCTGCCGGATTTGGCGCGATGGCCGCTTCCAGAACTGGCCGCATGGTTGGACTCGCTCGATGGTTCGGACGGTCCTATGGAGGTGCTGGACCCCATCCTACGCGAGCTCACAAGGCGGGTTCGTCTGCTGCGAGCGGTCGGGCTCGACTACTTGACGCTGGATCGGCTGACGCGAACGCTGTCCGGTGGCGAGGCACAGCGAATCGCGATCGCCAACGCGCTCGGCAGCGCGCTTACCGACGGGGTGTACGTGCTCGACGAGCCATCGGTTGGGTTACACGTACGAGATACCGAGAAACTGATCAACCTGCTACGCGAGCTCACCGACAGCGGTAATTCGGTGATCGTCGTCGAGCACGATCTCGACATCGTCCGTGGCGCCGACAGAGTAATAGAGCTCGGGCCCGGCTCTGGTGAAAACGGTGGCGCGGTCGTGTTTCAAGGATCGCCGGTCGAGCTCGATCGAGCGGACACGATTACCGGCGAGTGGTTGCGCGGGGAAGCGCGTTTCGCCGAGCGTCGCCCGCGGTCGGTCGACGGACCTAGCATCATCGTGCGCGGCGCAAGGGCTCATAACCTGCAAGCGATCGATGTCAGCATCCCGATCGGTCGGTTGACAGCGGTGACCGGAGTTTCCGGCTCCGGCAAGTCGACCTTGGTGCAGGACATTCTGTATCGGGCGCTCTCGCCGAAGCGATCGGTGTCAGACGAGGGGGGCTCGGCGCCGATGCTCGATCGTGTCGAGGGCGCCGAACGGCTGGCTGACGTCGTGCTCGTCGATCAGACCTCGATTGGGAAGTCTCCGCGGTCCAATCCCGTTACTTACGTCAAGGCGTTCGACCCGATTCGTTCGTTGTTCGCGGCCACACCTGAATCGCGGAGACGCGGGCTTGCGGCCGGGCACTTCTCTTTCAACACCTCGGCTGGTCGTTGTCCGGAGTGCCGTGGTGACGGACATCAGCGAATCGAGATGGTCTTTCTGCCGGATGTGTTCGTGACTTGTGACGGATGTCGCGGCCGACGTTATCGGCCAGAGGTGCTGGAGGTGAAGTGGCGGGATCGCTCGATCGCCGACTTGCTCGAGATGACCGTGGACGACGCGTTGGCGCTGTTCGCTGGCCACCCGTCGGTAGGACGCGGTTTGTGGGTGCTTCAGGCGGTGGGGTTGGGCTACCTGCGGCTCGGCCAGCCGGCGACCACGCTCTCCGGCGGTGAGTCTCAGCGCTTGAAGATCGCTCGCGAGCTGTCGCGCGGACCCAAGCGCGGCGGCGGAACCGGCGGTCGAGGTCGATTGGTGCGCACCGGACGCGGTATCTTGTATTTGTTGGACGAGCCGACAACGGGTTTACACAACGCCGACATCGGAGCACTGATGAAGGTCCTCAATGGGTTGGTCACTCGAGGCGACACAGTGGTCGTAGTCGAACATCACCTGGATGTGATCGCGCGCGCGGATTGGGTCGTGGACCTAGGTCCGGAGGGTGGACCCGGGGGTGGTCGGGTCGTCGTGGCGGGAACACCACGCGAGGTCGCGGCTTGCGACGATTCACACACCGGGCGAGCGCTCCGCGCCCACCAGCCAGCCGCAGAGCCGATCGTTGTCTAGTCGTTGGCTCGTTCTGCTGCTCGCGTTTGGCACCGCGGGGTGTGGATCAGACGGTGGGGGTATCGTCGGCGCGCCCGGCGGTCGCAACGGCGTTCAACTCCGGTATCAGAGCCCGAAAACGCAGGTCGTTCCAGCCGACCGCGCGCGGGTCGTCACGCTGTCGATCGAGGTCTTGCGCGAAGCCCCCGGCGGCGGGCTCGAGCCTCTCTCGGGCGGGTTGCTCAAAGCGACCCGGGAGGAAGGTCGGGGTGAGATCTCGATCTCGCTCAAGACGACCAACTCGCTCGGAATCGCCTCCTTCGACGTCAGCATGCCGGCGACCGGCGACAAGACCAAGATCAAGATCGCGCTCGAAGACGACGCTCAATCATTCTTGCCCTTTGACGTTGTAGCGGCACCGGTCGTCCCGGTGGATCTCCAGGTCGGATCGATTTGGAATGTCATGTTACCGACGGATGGTGCACTCGTCCGACTCGCGGGTAAAGCCGAAGGCGAGTACTTAGCGATGCCCTACCAGACCGACACCGAGCGCAGCGGTGCCACCTACCGCCTGTTATACCAGGGTCCCGAGCCCGGCGCGAACGGTGCGATCGGGGTGGCTGAGCGCCCGGCACCGCGCGCCATCAGCCCCGGGCCAGCCGCGCCAGATCACGTGGTGCAGGGTTCTGGTTTGGAATCTGGCCTGAAACTCTCGGACGAGATTCCAAATGAGGTCAACATCCGATCGTGTCGTATCGAAGTCGATCGCATGGCTCCGCTCCGTTACTTGGGCGAGCGGATCGCGATGTACGTCGACGGACCGAGGGACCAGGATCAGGCGCGGATCGATTCGCTCGGCATCGCGTTTGACGAATCGATCTTCCCGCTAAACACGACCCTGTACGGTCCGACGACGGACCTCGATGACAATCAACGCGTGTTGGTCGTGATGTCCCCCGAGCTCGAAGGCGCGGGCGGGGTGTACTGTGACACAATTCGCACTCAGGGGCTGGAGTCGTTCTACGGGAACTGGAATACCACCGATCCGATCGATCGCCCCCTCTCGACACTGGCCCACGAGCACCAGCACGTGATCAACGCTGGCTATCATCTGGTCACGACCGGCGCCGCCGGTGACGACCGTTGGCTCAACGAGGGTCTGTCGTATTCGGCCGAGGCGCTGCACCAGTACTGGGGCGGCGCCATGGTTCGAGTGTGGCAGTTCCTGAGCGGTCAGAACGGGGGGTTGTCGATGCTGCCACTCGAGTATTCGACCGTGTTCAACGATCGCTACATGATGTTCTTGCTCTATCTCCGCGACCGTTTTGGACCCAACCTGTACCAGTTGCTGGGCACCAGCGGCAAGCGAGGCGTGGCGAACATCGAGTCAGTGACCGGGGTCGCGTTCGAAACGTTGCTCCACGATTGGTTTGTCACCAATGCGATCAGCAACCAGGGGCTCAACGAGAGCGCGCGATACAACTACCGCACTATCGACCTTCAGGGCATGGCCGATGAAGTAAGCGCTTGTCAGTGTATCCCGCTAGGCGGCTTCAATGGGATGGCGATGGAGCGCTTGTCGCTGTCGAATGCGTTCGACGTCTCGCGAACCCTCGACCGCGCTGATGCTGACTATTACCGCTTGGTCGTGGGTACGGGGGTCGATGACCGCGATTACGATCTCTACTTCGACGGCTTCGGTCGTGCGACGACGCGACTGACGATTATTCGCGCGAAGTAGCTACTCGCTTGGTGTCGTCCCGCCGACTGGCTGCACGGCGGTCACCGTCATGACGAACAACGCAGTGTTAGCCCCACGTGGAGTCGAGCTGATGCGGCCGAATGCGCTCAGCTGGGCGCTGTTCTGAGTCGCCCAGGCTACTTCGAGACTGTCGACTGCGCTCAGCCCCTCGATCCCCTGGAGCCGTACGCGCTTGGTGTCGGCCGTCAAATAGACAGCCCCTTCGACTCGCTGTGCCTGGCCGCTGATGGTGACGTTTGAGCCCTGATCCTGCAGGGATTGCCAGTCCCGAGGTCCGCCCGAGCCGTAATCATCCGGTGTCAGGGAGGCCAGCGGCAGCTGCCGGTAGTCGTCGAGGTTGACGCCGGTCAGCGGATTCGCCACCGGCTCGATCACGAACATCACACTATCAGCCGACGACAGAGACCAGTGGGTGATTCCGTCCTGTAACCCGATTGGCAGTCCGGCCTGGTCGTAAGCCAGCGGGCGCGCGAAACGGGTGTCGGTGGTGACGTTCGCCTCGCCAGTCAGTTGCACGTATGCGAGCTCGTCGCCGTTCATAAACACGGCCTGCCTACCGACTGTACCGAGGTACTGGCCAAAGTTGACGGGCTCGGTCTTTGGACGTGCGGCCTCAGCGCTCAGGCGCTCGCGCTCGCGGCCGCCGAACACGACGATGGCGCCCAGCAGGATGACCAGCAGGCCACCCAGGACCATGAAGAGCAGGCGAGTCCGGCTTCGGTTTTCGATCCGCGCGATCTCGTCTTCCAATCGAACAGCATGGGGATCCGGCATGTATCACTCCTCTCGGGGCCGAAGGGCATCGTGGCCGATCAGTATGGCCGGCCCCAGCGCGGTCGTCAAGCGGCGAACAAACTCGGCTTTTGACGGCTCTAGAAGGCACCGGTACCTTGAGTACATCTTCCTCCCGCATTGTGCGTCCAAGGAGAGTGGTCTGTGGGCAGATGGAAAGGCGTGCTGTGGAGCTTGGCGGGCGCGAGTGCCGCCATCGTGGCTGGCTCCTTTGCCAAGCGAAAGTACGAGGAGACGGTTCTCGAGATCGGGCACCAATTCCGCACCGGAGAGATCGTAGCTCGCGGCGGTGGCTATCAGTGTGAGCGATGCGGCTACGTGCTGGCGTTGGCGGCCAACAAGAAGCTCCCACCGTGCCCGAAATGCAGCCACTCTCGATACCTGAAGATCTCCTGATCGCCAGCCGAGTCGCGGTCGCGGCGACGCTTCTTTTGTTGTGCGGCAGCCCCCGGATAATCCAAGCCACCACGCAAGCAACGGATGCATCGATCGGTCCGATCGAGGTTGTACTCGACGCCTCGGGCAGCATGCGTGGCCGCCTCGAGGCGGTCGAGAAAATGGTGGTGGCCAAGGAGTTTTTGGCTGT
>JBDHED010000056.1:0-10166 GCA_039591175.1 Gemmatimonadota bacterium
GACGCCCGCCTCTCGGCAACGCTTCTCGACCTGATCGAGAAAGCTGTCGCTGATCAGCTGCAGACCCTTCTCGATCAGCTTGTCGTGAACCTTGCGCTGACGCTTGATCTCTTCAGGTGTCTGGAACTGAGCCGGGAGTCCGGTCTCGAGCTGTCGAAAGCGAACGTCGTGAAGGCGAGCCGCGTAGACGTGGTTACCGGTGATCCGGCCGCCGGATTGACCGGTGATCTCGATGGCACGATCGACCGCCCAATCAGAGTGCTCTGAGTTGTCTACTGGAACCAGTATCTCGTGGTACATGCCGTCCGGGACTAGAGCGGCGGGGCGTAAACCCTTCGGCGATGTTGGCCCGTTATATACTGGCGGGTGGGGATAGTGTCAATCCGGCCGTCCTGGCTCACACGTCCCACGCGGCCCGAGCGATCATCCACATCGCGGCGAGAACGACGATACCGCCGGCGAGGTAGAAGCCCGGAGCGACGGTGGTCGCGGTCCCTAGGAAGGCGCCCGCCATGAGCGCCGGGAGCCGCAGCGACATCACGATCCACACGACGCGCGCGAACCACCGGTTCTGCCACCACCACAGACCCAATACGACGAGAACCGTGATAACCGCGCCAAAAACCAGCCATACCGTTGGTGACCCGCGGCTGGCGGGAAACATCCCCTGCTCGTACAGCGTGTAGACGCCGAGCTCGTAGAGTACCGCGTAGTGGAGGTAGGCGATCGCCGCCTGACGGAATTTGTGAGCCCGGTGTGGCTCGTGCTCGACCCGTCGCAGCATCGTCACATGCCTTCGAGCCCGAGATCTTGCCGAGCCCGATCCATGATCTCGGGGGTGATCTCTTCGATCCCCCGCTCGACGGCGTACTCGCCGTAGATCTTCTTGACCATACCGCGCACGAATCCCGGGACGCCTTGGAGTCGCTCGGCAGCGGCTTCACTCCAACGCACTGTTCCGGTCGTTAACGGCTGATCGGCAAACGCCTTCTCGTCGCCGGTGGTCACCGATGATCGCACCAGCTCCAGCGGCTGATCGGGGACGGTGCGGCCTCCGACCTGGATCCCCAACCCGCTCACCAGCTTTGTCTCCATCGGGTTCGTGAGCATAGCCATCTCGCGGCCGCAGTCGGGACACTCGAAGACCGCCGCTAGCGTGCCGTCGCCGGGCAACTCGCGTTCGGCGAACGTCATTACCTCATCGCAGTCGATACACAGAAACTTCATGGGGTTTCGCTGGTCGGGTTCTCGAGCCTCGCCGCGAGCCGATCGAGCTCGAGCGCGGCTGGCGATTCAGGCGCTTCGAGAACGAGCGGCCGTCCGGCATCGGTGGCCACAGCGAATCGTGGCTCGAACGGGACCTCGGCCCACAGCTCGAGTCCGGTTTCGGTCGCCAGCTGCGTGGCGCCGTCGGCTTCGAACATCGGTTCCGACCGACCGCAGTCGGGGCACTCGTGAACCGTCATGTTGGCCACCAGCCCGATCGTCGAGATCCCTGCTCCGCGCGCTTGTTGGACAGCTCGCCCTACCGCGCGACGAGCCGCTTCCGATGGCGTCGTGATCAATAACAGCGTATCGATCACCGGCAGCAACTCCAGCAAGCGCGCCAGTTTGTCGGTGCCCGGTGGCGCGTCGATCAGCAGAAGATCGAGTCGACCCCAGACGACGTCAGCGAGCAGTTCCCGCACCGCACCCGTGTCGAGCGTGCTCTGGTACACAAATCCAGCCACGTCGGGTTGGCGCCACTCGAGCGGCGCGCCATCCGACAGCACGAGATCCATCGACATCAGCCTGACACCGGCTGCACCGACGGCTGGCTCGACCCCGTGCTCGGAGACGACCAGCGGCGTCCGATCGGCACCAAGCATGGCGGCCAACGACGGACCGTGCAGATCGGCATCAATGGCGCCGACGCGGCGCCCGCGTTCGGCCAGCAGCGCCGCCAGGTTGGCGGTTATCGCGCTCTTTCCCACACCGCCCTTGCCGCTGGCGACGACCACTAGTCGATCGATGTCCGCCAATCGGTCAGCCAGCTTCGAGCGCTGAGCCTCGATCTGGCCGACGATATCCTCGGAGCTCGGATCAGCGACCTGGTGGTACGTCCGTATCTTGCGCGTGCGCTCGGTCACTCTACCGCCAGTGGGTTGCCGTCCGCATCGTGGACCGACAGAGCATCGACGGGGCAGGCTTCGCAAGCGCGGATAAGCCGCCCACGATCGACGTCACTGACTCCTTTTCCAAATTCCGCGATCCCTTCATCATCGAGAGCAAACGCCTCTGGTGCCTCGTCGATACAGTCACCAAAACCGACGCACAACAGGCGGTCAATGCGTATCGTCAGACCACCCACTTGTTGTTCGGTGGTATCGGTCACTTCACTATCGAGTCTGGGACGAACGCCACCGCCCTCAGCGGACCGCCGGTGCCGCGATCGATCGGCATCGGCAAGGCCACGACCCAAGCGCCAATCGGCGGCAATCGGTCGAGGTTGGCCACATTCTCGAAAATCGGGACGTTCGCTTCGCCCAAGACCCGATGGGCGCGGAACTCGGTCGACTGACCACGGTCGATCGAAGCGGTATCGATCCCTACCGCCCGCACCTGGCGCTCGTCGACCAGCCACGCGGCTGCATCGGGACCCAGACCCGGAAAGTGGAGATCAGCCACGGCTCCCGGACCGAGCTCCGCTGTGCCTAGGTAGCTCGATCGATCCGGCCACCGGGTTCCCCAGCCGGTCTTGAGCAGCACGATCGTTCGATCGGGTATCGTGCCATGCTCCGCTTCCCACGCTTCCATCGCCGCCACGTCGACCAAGTAGTCTGAATTCTCGGCTGCAGCCGACGATACGTCGACGACAACGGCCGGCCCCATCAGGTCGTCGAGCGGGATCTCGGTCGCGGTACGCTTGCCTTCCGCGAAATGGATCGGCGCATCGAGGTGCGTCCCACCGTGCTCAGCGGCGCGAAAAGAGTTGGCGGCGTACCAAAAGCCCGTTTCAGTCTGACCCGCGGCCTCGACGGTCAACTCGAACGGCGAGGCGGTCGGCCAGTACACCGTCTCCTCATTGAACGGGTACGACAGATCGACTGCGGCGCCTGTCGGCCCCTGTGCGCTCGCCGACCGGGCACCCAACAGGAGCAGCACCACCGTGCCGATCGCGACGCAACTGCACTTCATCGTCGACCTCCTACTCTTGTGTCAGGCGATAAATCAAGAGCGCCGCTCGTTTGGTGACTGCCGGGAGCGACACCAGATCGAGCTGCTCTTCCGGCGTGTGAGCGCCTGAACCGAACGGGCCCAGGCCGTCCAGGCCGTCGACGTACGGAGCGACAAAGGAGATATCGGCGGCACCGCGCTCGGCGGGATCGAACGCTTCGACCGGCCCTTGCCCAAGTTCACGGCTGACTCGATCAAGCAGCGCCAACAACGCCTGATTGCCTTCCGTCGGCGGCATCGCCGGATACTTGTCCTTGAAGAACACTTCGGCCGAGGTGCCCGGCAGGTGATCGGCCACAATGGCGCGCATCTGCTCGCGGGCGGCTTCCTTTTGCTCTTCGGAGATGAACCTCAGTCCGCCATCGACGACGACGCGCTGGGCGATGACGTTGGTCTTGCCAAAGCTCGTTCCACGGTTGTCGGTGGAGTTGTAGTCGACCTCCGTGCCACCGAGGATGATCCCGGGGTTGAACGTCAGGTACTCGGGCCCGCGAACCTCGTCGTGAAAACGATGCAATACGCGCGCGGCCTCAAAGATCGCGCCGCTGCCGAATCGTTCACCAAAGATCAGTGACGAGTGGCCCTGTTTACCGCCGACCTCGAGCGTCCAAGCGCTCGATCCACGGCGGGCGACCACCGCTCGTCCGGTCTCGCCACCCTCGAAGCCAAGCGCCACGTCGCTCTCCTGCGCAGCCGCCACCAGATCCCCACGACTCATCTCTAGCGGCAGCCCGGCGAACTCCTCATCGCCGATCAGCGCGATACGGATCGTCACGCCGTTCAGTGCGTCAGCTGCATTGAGCGCCGCGAGCGCATAGACCATGGTCACGATCCCGCCCTTCATGTCGACCACTCCGGGTCCGGTCGCAGTGGATCCTTCGCGAGACAGCTCCTGGAACGGATCGTTCGGTTCGAACACCGTGTCGAGGTGCCCGATCAGCAACAGTCGACGCCCGCGTGTGCCGACCCGCTCGGCGATTAGATGTCCGGCGCGGTTGACGCTATCGGGCATCTCGATCCAGCGCGTCGCGAATCCCAGCGCATCAAACTCCTGCTGGAAGATCGAGCCCACCGCCCGGATACCCTCGTGGTTCATCGTTCCGCTGTTCAGGTTCACGACCTGTTCCAGAAGCGCTTCGGCTTGGGTTGCGTGGCTCTCGACATGGGCGGCGATCTGCTGCTCGACCGGCGAGAGCTCCTGGGCCGCGGTCGCCCCAGCAAGCATGAGGACCATGGCTACCGCTGCGACTGCTATTGGTACCGTGTGATGTCTCATACGCTTGGCACCGCGGTCGACCCGATCAGTTGATCCACTTCGGCGATTGCGAGCGGGTCGAGATCGATATCCCCCGCGGCGACGTTCTCATCGACGTGCTCGACTCGGGTCGCGCCGACGATCACGCTCGACACCCTCGGTTGTCTCAGACACCAGGCGAGTGCCAACTGGGTCAGCGAGCAACCCGATCGCTCAGCCACAGGCCTTAGAGCCTGCACGGCGTCGAGAACCTCCTGGTTCATGTAGCGACCCATGAAGCCCGCCGCCTCCCCGGTGGCCCGACTGCCGGACGGGAGTTCATCCACCGACACGTACTTGCCGGTCAGGACCCCTTGAGCGATCGGCGACCAGACGACGTTTCCGATCCCAAGTTCCTCAGATATCGGCAAAACGGCCGCTTCAATCGATCGCTGCAGCGCGTTGTACTCGGGCTGATTGCTGGCTGGTGGTGTCCACCCCATCGTCCGGCAAACATCGAATGCGGCGCGGATCTGCTCGGCTGACCACTCGGACACGCCCCAGTACAGGATCTTCCCCTGCCGGATGAGGTCATTCATGATCTCACACGTTTCCTCGAGCGGCGTCTCGATATCGTAACGATGGCATTGGTAGAGATCGATGTAGTCGGCACCCAGGCGGCGCAGTGAACGATGACATTGCTCGAACACGTGCTTGCGAGACAGGCCACGGTCGTTGGGGCCATCCCCCATCTGGAAATACACCTTCGTCGCCAACACGTAGCTGTCGCGCGGATACTCCGCCAGAGCTCTGCCCATCACCTGCTCGGCCGCTCCATGCGCGTAGACGTTCGCGGTGTCAAAAAAATTGACCCCGAGATCGTAGGCCCGCGCGATGCACGAGTGAGCGGCCTGTTCCTCGACCCGACCGCCGTAGGTGAGCCACGATCCCAGGCTGATCGCCGAGACTTTGACCCCGGCATCGCCCAATCGACGATAACGCAACAACGCCTCCGGTCTTGGGTATCACACCAGATCGACGCGGAATATACGCGCACTTGCCGCGGCAACCGCTGTCACGTTAACTCTGCGCCCCGGGTCACGGAACCAGACCGATCAGGGCATCCCAAGAGACTTCACGAGGAGAGACGATGCGCTTCGTTTACGCTACCGCCGCCGCATGTATGGCGCTCGCATTCACGACCACGCTCGCACCGGCCCAGGACGCTTCCCAAATCATCCAACAAGCACTTCAGGTGTACGAGGACGGCGCCAAGGATACGGACAACTACCGGATGACGACTAAGACGATGGGCTTCGAAACCAAGACGCTCATGAAAAAGCAAATCGTCGACGGCCACGCGGTCTTCGTACCGGCGCAGTTCGACGAATCCATGGGCTCAAAGTGGGAAAGCCCCCAGAACTGGTTCCGTCAGATCGCCGATCGGGCGAAATACGACGGCACCGAGGAAGTCGACGGCCGCAGCTGCCATGTCGTTTCGATCGACGACTTCGAAGGCATCGAGTTGGGACCCGGAATGCAGTCAGACGGGGAGTTCCGGCCAACCTGGATGTCGCTCGCGCTCGATACCGAGAGCTCCCTCCCCCGGCGCATGCGGATGAAGGGTAACACCGTGGTCGAGGACTCGACTCGACCCGTGTCGGTCGAGGCGATCATGACCGACTACCGGCAGATCAACGGCATGCACCACCCGTTCCGCATCCTGATCGAGGCGGAAGGCTTCATGGGGCCCGGTGGCGCGTCCGACGAGGACATGGCCGAGGCTCAGAAATCGCTCGAGGACCTGGAGAAGAGCCTCGAGGACATGTCCGACCGGGAACGGGCGATGGTCGAGGGAGTGATGGGCGACCAACTGAAGCGTCTTCGGGAGATGGTCGGCACCGGGAAACTCAAAGTCGAGATGGTGGTGACGTCGATCGAGCCCAACGTCGCCGAGTAGGCGATTGGGTCGAGCTACTACTCGAGCGACATGAGGTAGTGGTTCTGACAGTTGGGGTGGCCGGTATCCCCCAACCGCTCGGGAATCGCACTGAAGCCCGCGCGCTCGTATAGCGTGCGCGCGGTAGTCAGCTGAGGCACCGTCTCCAGGTAACACTGACGAAAACCGGCTTCGCGCGCTGCTTTGAGGCATCGCTCGAGCAGCTGTTTCCCCAGCCCGCGGCCGCGGGCGGCCGGCAGCAGGTACATCTTCTGCAGCTCACACGTGTCCTCGGGTCCAGCGTTGAGCGGTGCGATCCCAGCGCCCCCGACTACTTGATCGCCGACGGTCGCCGCGAAGTAGGCACTTCGGGGGCCCTGAAAGTGTTCGTACATACGATCGACCTCGGCGTCGAAATACGCAAACCCCTTGCGGGCGAGGTCGAACTCCATCATCACTGTGCGCACGATGAACGCGATATCGGCGTTATCTGAGCGGCGGATACGCCGCATGCGCGTCACCCCCCGAAGACCCGATCGCGCCAGCGCGTCGACGTACAATCGAAAACCTTCGAGCACTGTCTCCCGTTCGGCTGGGGTCAGCAGGGCCAACGCATCGCTGACACGTCGGTCGGCGGCTCTGTCGATCCGTTTGAGCAGCGCCCGACCTGGACCGGCTAGACCCAGCCGCTTGTATCGGCTGTCGTCACGATCGCGGCGCGATCGAACGAGTCCTTTCTTTTGCAGCTGAGTCAGTTTGCGACTAATCGTCGACTTCTCGAGCCTGAGGTGGCGGCCCAGTTGAGCCGCCGTCAGCACGTCGTGACGACCGAGCTCAATCAACGCGTGGCACTCGCTCATCGTGCAACCACCGTGTGGCACGTCCAACAAGCCCAGTTCGCGGACGAACTCGCGCGAGGCTTGACGGACGGACGGAACGATTGACTCCAAATCACGTGAATCAGACACCGGCCCCTCCAGCTCTTGGACAAACCCCGATCCAAACCACTGATAGTTGTAGTCTACAACTATATGCCCGTCTCGTCTACCGGCCCGGATCGTGATGGGGTCCAGAGGGTATCACGATGTTGGGTCGCCGTGACTCAGTGAGGTGGGAATGAACAAATCGGGTTGGGTTCTCCTGGCCGTCATGACGCTAATAGTCGCCGGAGTGAGCGATGCTTGGGCGCAGGGACGCGGCCGCACGGAGCGTAACGACCAAGATGTCCGACTGGTCATCGTTCTGGGCGACGACCTCTTTCGCAGTCAGAACCGCCGCGGCCAAGGCCCGTCGTTCTGCCGCTCAGGCGCGGGTCACCCCGTGCACGGGCGTCGTTGGTGCACGCGGAAAGGGTTCGGGCTAGGTCGGGATGTCTTGTTCGACACCCGCCGCCGCGATCGCACCCGGCAGGGCGACATCGTGATCGGCCGCGACGGCGAGATCGTTATTCGTACCGGTCGGCGGTAGTCCCCTCCCCCGCTACGGGATCGCGTACCGCGCCTGGAGCCAGGCGTGCACGTCCGCCAACTCTGTATCCGTCAACGTCCGGCTGTAGACCAACACCTCCGCGATCGAGCCATCCAGCTTCTCGCCGTAGGTCCCCGACCCGGCCAGCAAGATGTTGCCCGGATTCGCGGTCCGGTTCGTTGACCCCTTCGCCACACCATCGATGAACAACTCGGCGCGTGAGCTCTGGCGGATCGTGTGGATCAACCAGCGACCCGAGGTCACCCCCGGTCCAGTCACGAACGCGCCGGTGTAGTTGCGGTAGAAGCTGACGTACGGGCCGATGAAGAACGAGAATCCGCCGTTCAAAGTCTTGCCCGAGGCACCCGCGTTCGACTTGTAGACCGCAATGATCGTCGAAGACTTGGGCGGGTTCGCGCTGGTCACCATGCCGTCGTTGAAGGCGTCGAACTTCAGCGCCGGGAGACCGTTGACCTGGTTCGTTTCGTAGATCGGCCGCATCCAGGAGGTCGATTGAGTGGCGTCCTTGCCGTTGCCGGAAGCATCGAGCCAGGTCCCCACCGGATCGCCGTGGTTGAGACCGGTGATCGCATCCGCCTTGAGCCACGTGAGAAGATCCGGCACGTCGCTGGGGTCGAACGGCCCCGGCTCGGTGACCGTTACATCGCTCGATGTCGCGTCGGAGTCGCCATCATCATCGGTCACCGTCAGTGAGACCGTGTACGTCCCAGCTGCGGCGTAGTTGTGTGACGGATTCTGAGACGTTGACGTGTTGCCATCGCCAAAGTCCCAGCTCCACGACACCACGCTGCCGTCCGAGTCTGTGCTCTGATCGGTGAAGTTGCAGGCGAGGTCCGTGCAATCCGACGTAAACGAGGCTGTCGGGGGTGTGTTCGCCGTCGGCACCGATACCGTCACATCGGAAGATGTGGCGTCGGTCGCCCCCTCGTTATCGGTCACCGTCAACGACACCGTGTACGTGCCCCCCGCGGCGTAGCTGTGCGACGGGTTCTGAGACGTTGACGTGTCGCCGTCGCCAAAGTCCCAATCCCAAGACACCACGCTGCCGTCCGAGTCTGTGCTCTGATCGGTGAAGTTGCAGTCGAGATCCGTGCAACTCGAGGTGAACGCGGCCGTCGGCGACACGTTCCCCGGCGGAGCTGTGTACTTACTCGACAACCAGTTATGGACGTCGCCCAGTTCGGTGTCGGTCAGCGCGCGGCTGTACACCAGTACCTCGGCGATCGAACCGTCCAGCTTCTCGCCGTACGTGCCCTGTGCCGCGAGCAGAATGTTCCCCGGGTTCGATACTGATCCCGTCGATCCCACGAAGGCGCCGTCGATGTGGAGCTCTGCCGACGACGACGACTGCCGCAGCGTCTGAGTTACCCACCGGCCGCTCGTGACAGCGGGACCGTTCACGTACGCGAACGTGTAGTTGCGATAGAAGCTGACGTACGGCCCCATGAAGAACGAGAAGCCACCGTTCAGCAGCTTGCCCGAAGCCCCCGTGCGTGACTTGTAGACGGCGATAATCGTCGTCGTCGTCGGTGAGTTGGCGCTCGTCGACATGCCGTCGTTCGAGGCATCAAACTCCACCGCAGGGAGACCGTTGACTTGGTTCGTTCGGTACTTCGGCTTCTTCGAGTTCGAGGACTGGGTCGCGTCCTTGCCGTTGCCCGAAGCATCCAGCCACGTCGCCACCTTGTCGCCGTCACCGAGACCGGTGATCGCGTCGGCCTTGAGCCACATGAGCAGATCCGGAACGTCGCTCGGATCGAACGGCCCCGGTTCAGTGGCGGTCACGTCGCTCGAGGTCGCGTTGGAGTCGCCGTCATCGTCGGTCACCGTTAGCGATACCGTGTACGTCCCCGCCGTCGAGTAACTGTGTGACGGGTTCTGAGCCGTTGATGTGTTGGTGTCGCCAAAGTCCCAGCTCCACGACACCACGCTGCCATCGGAGTCGGTGCTCTGATCGGTGAAGTTGCAGTCGAGGTCGTTGCAGCTCGACGTGAACGCCGCTGTCGGCGGTGTATTCGCCGTCGGCGCCGTAACCGTCACATCGGATGATGTGGCGTCGGTCGCTCCCTCGTTGTCGGTCGCCGTCAGTGACACGGTGTATGTCCCCGCCGCCGCATAGCTGTGCGACGGATTCTGCGCCGTCGAGGTGTTGCCGTCGCCAAAGTCCCAACTCCACGACACCACGCTGCCGTCCGAATCGGTGCTCTGATCGGTGAACGTGCAGTCGAGGTCCGTGCAGCTCGATGTGAAGGCGGCTGTCGGCGACGCGTTCCCCGGGGGTGCCGTATA
>JBDHED010000057.1:0-13022 GCA_039591175.1 Gemmatimonadota bacterium
GAGCTCCATTCTGCGCACCGAAGAGGTCGCAGAGCGATGTCGTTTCTCGTTGGCCGAGATCCGCTATCGCTACCCATCCGAGCGACTCCCCGATGGAACGACGTCATCCGAGTGGCTGCGGACCCTTGTCTTCGATGGCGCCGCAGAACGATACCCGGCGGGCGTTCCCGACAAAGTTTCACAACAGCTCGAAGTGGAGCTCGCTGTCATTCAAGACCTCGAGTACGACGGATATTTCCTCACGATGTGGGAGGTCGTGAGATACTGCCGGCAGAAGAACATCCTCTGTCAAGGTCGCGGCTCAGCTGCCAACTCATCGGTTTGCTACTGCTTGGGAATCACCGCCATCGATCCAGTGCGTATGGGGCTTCTCTTCGAACGCTTCATATCGAAGGAGCGCGCTGAACCCCCCGACATCGATCTCGATATCGAGCACGATCGCCGTGAAGAAGTGATTCAGCACGTCTATGGGAAGTACGGACGGAGCCACGCTGCAATGGTGGCCAACTTCATCCGCTACCGATCCCGCTCGGCGGTGAGAGAGGTAGGCAAAGTCCTGGGGCTTCAGGAAACCGCGGTCGATCGGTTCGCGCGGTTGCTATCCCACTACGAGTCGGCGACACCCGAAACGTTTGTAGAGGCCGGCTTCAACCCCGAAAACCGACTGCACCAGCTCCTGCTCCGATTAACCACCGAAATCCAGGACTTTCCGCGTCATCTCTCGATCCACCCGGGCGGATTTTTGCTTGGCCACGCACCGGTGAACGAGCTCGTGCCGATCGAGAACGCCACCATGCCGGATCGCACGGTGATCCAGTGGGATAAGGACGACCTCGAGGACCTGGAGCTCTTCAAGGTCGACCTGTTGGGCCTTGGAGCGTTGAATGTCGTTCATCGTTCGTTCGATCTCATCGAGCACCACTGCGAAAAAACGTTCACCCTGGCTACCATCCCACCTCAAGACGAACCGACATTCGAGATGATCCGCAAGGGTGACACGGTCGGGGTTTTTCAGATCGAGAGTCGCGCTCAGATGGCGATGTTGCCGCGTATGAAACCGCGGCACTACTACGATCTGGTCATCGAGATCAGCATCGTTCGTCCCGGCCCGATCACCGGCGGCATGGTCCACCCCTACCTGCGGCGCCGAAACGGTGAGGAGCCGGTCACGTATCCACACCCTTCACTGGAGTCGATTCTCAAGAAAACTCTCGGGATTCCGCTCTTTCAAGAGCAGGTTATGCAGCTGGCAGTGGTGGCCGCCGACTATACGCCGGGCGAGGCCGATCAACTGCGGCGCGACATGGCGGCGTGGCGGAGGTCGGGTCGAATCGAGCGGCATCGAGAGCGGCTCATCTCGCGCATGATCCGCAAAGGTATTCAACGTGAGTTCGCCGAGCGCGTGTTCAAGCAGATCCGAGGCTTTGGCGATTACGGTTTCCCCGAAAGCCACGCCGCCAGCTTCGCGCTCATCGGCTACGCCACCGCGTGGCTAAAGGAGCATTACCCGGCGTCGTTCCTATGCGCGCTGCTGAACGCACAGCCGATGGGCTTCTACAGCCCAGCCACCCTGATCGAAGACGCTAAGCGCCACGGTGTCGCGATCGGACCGGTGGACGTTCAACATAGCGATTGGGACTGCACACTCGAGCCAGCCGACGAGAGTGGCGAGGGGTTTCTCGTTCGCATGGGTTTGCGGTACGTAAAGGGGCTCCAGGAAGTGGATGGCAGGCGGATCGTCGCAGCGCGACAAGAGCGCGAGTTCCGGTCGCTCGACGATTTCGCTATTCGAACTCGGCTCGACGATGCGATGCTCGCCCGACTCGCCGAATGCGGCGCGCTCGAGGGTTTCGAAGAAGAGCGGCGCGACACCCTGTGGGACGTGTTCGGTCTCGATCGAGACGAGGACGCGGGGCTCGATCTCGAGCTCGCCGAGCCTGAAGCGACATTTCAAAACTTGAACGAACTAGAGACGATCGGCTGGGATTACGACTTCACCTCTCATAGTCCCCGTGGACATCCGCTCGCCCCGCTGCGGGAAGAGCTCACCCGAAAGCGACTCCCCGATTCAGCCGCGGTTCGCAGCATGAAGGACGGAGATCACATCCGTTATGCCGGACTCGTCATCTGTCGCCAGCGTCCCGGAACAGCCAAAGGCGTGGTCTTCATGACGCTCGAGGATGAAACCGGTTTTGTGAACGTCGTCATCTGGGAGCGCGTGTTTCAGAAATACCGCCTGCTGGCGAAAACGGCGTCGTTTCTAGGGGTGACGGGCAAGCTCCAGGTTCAATCGGGCGTCGTGCACCTGGTAGCGGAAAAGCTTTGGACGCCCCGTGTACGGTTGAAGCCCAGCAAGACAAAGAGCCGGAACTTCCACTGACGTGTACTTACAAGGAAGGCTTCATTCAAACGCTTGGGCGGCGGCCTGTTCCAGGTTCATCGCCCAGCCTTCTTCCCAAGCTTCAGCAAACGCTTCTTCGCCGAGTCGCTCCCGCACCTCAAAGACCGATCGGTCGAGCAGTGAGGGATCAGCGGCGTAGAGGACAGAACCTACTGCTTGGCGCATCGCGTCTGACGCGGCGAACAGCCGCGCCGCTCGCTCGGGTCGACTCTCCCGGTACGCCTGGCCCACCCCCATCAAACAGTACGAGATGATCCACTTGTTATGGGTGACGGTCCCTAGTCGGAGCCCTTCGCGATAGCACTTCAAGGCGCTATCGACGTCGCCTGTCTCGATCGCAACCTGCCCCAGATTGAAGTAGGCGATCTCGTCGTCCACGATATCGTCGGCCTCGACCAGAACCTGCTCGTACATCTCCCGAGCCAACTTGAAGTCGCCCTGTAACCGTGCGGTCTCCCCCAGATTGTTCAGTGCCACCGCCGCGGTGTGGGAATCGCCGACTTCCCGAGCGAGAGCGAGCGCTTCCTCGTTGCGGGCGACCGATTCCGCGTAGTTACCGTCGTCTTGTGCAGCCAGCGCGAGAATCGTTAGCGCTCGAGCGACGCCGCCCTTGTCGTCGGCCTCGCGGGCGATCGAAAGGCACTCCCCACCAGCCGAGCGTGAACGCTCGAGGTCACCTCGCACACGAGACAGATAGCCCAGGCCGGTGAGCGCGGTCACCTGCATTTCAATCGGAGCGTTCCCGCCACAGCGAAGTGCCGTTTCTAGCGCATCGATGCCATCACTCAGGTACCCGTGCCACAGCCAGAAGCGGTACAGCGCACCCGCCAACTCGAGACCTGGCTCACACTCTCCTGGCGTTGCTTCGCTCCACTCCAGCGCTGCCCGGAAGTTGCCGTGCTCGGCCTCGAGCCGTTCCAGCCAGACCGCTTTGTCTTTGCCTATTAGCTCCGGATTCGTTCGCTTGGCCAGCGCGAGGAACCACCCGCGATGACGCCGGCACAGGGTGTCTAGTTCGCCCGAATCCGACAACCGTTCCCGGCAGTACTCGCGTACCGTCTCGAGAAGCCTGTACCGCGCTTCTCCACCACGGTCCTCAACAACGACCAGCGATTTGTCTACGAGCTGGGAAAGGAGATCCAGGATCTCGCCCTGATCAGGGCCTTCGCCTTCACCGGCGACGACTTGTTCCGCGGCCTCGAGCGTCCAACCACCGACAAAGATCGACAATCGCCGCAGCACCACTCGCTCGGCTTCAGACAGGAGTTCGTAGCTCCAATCGAGCACCCCGCTCAGCGCCTGGTGTCGTTCCAAGACCGTTCTACCAGCGCTCGTCAGGAGACGAAAACGGTCATCGAGCCGCTCTTCGATTTGCTGGATCGGCAGCACTTTGACCCGAGCCGCCGCGAGCTCGATCGCCAGCGGCATCCCATCCAGCCGATGGCATACGTGCGCTACTGACTTCACGTTGTCATTCGTCAGCTCAAAGCTCGGCTGGACAAGCTGCGCTCGATCGACAAACAACCGCACCGCTTCGTAGCCAGCGAGTCTGTCGATTCCATCACTGGTCGCGAGCTCTTCCGATGTCGGCATCAGAAAAGGCGGGACGAGCCATGTCGTCTCTCCGTAAACCCTCAGAGTCTCCCGGCTCGTCGCTAGTATCGTCACATCCGGACACGAGCGAAGCACCGTCTCCGCTAACTTGGCGCAAGACTCGACTACGTGCTCGCAGTTATCGAGAATCAACAAGACGTTTCGTTTCTCCAAGTGTGACAGCAACAGTTCGGCCGCGCTTCGACCTGGATGTTCCCGAAGCCCGAGGGTCTGGGCCACTGTCTGTGACACCAGTGCGGGATCGGTCAGTGAAGCGAGCTGGACGTACCACACACCACCCCGGTAGCGCTCCAGCACTTCGGCGGCCACCTGCAGCGCGAGCCGGGTCTTCCCGCAACCGCCAGGACCGGTCAGCGTCAACAAGCGGGAGCTAGCTAGCAGCCCGGTGATCTCTTTGATGACCTGCTCGCGACCGATAAAGCTCGTCAGCTGCAACGGCAGGTTGTGCGGCAATGCATCGAGGGACGACAGAGGCGGAAACTCCGATGGCAACTCGGGATGCACGAGTTGAAAGACACGCGTGGGGTGTTGGAGATCCTTCAGCCTGTGCTGTCCCAGATCGCGCAGTGAGACACGCGGAGGCAGGTTGTAGCGTACCAGGTCGTGGACAGTCTCGGAGACCAGCGTCTGCCCTCCGTGGCCCAACGCTAGAAGCCGCGCCACCCGACTCAGGGCCGGGCCGAAGTAGTCCCCCCTTCGCTCATCCGCCATGCCGGCGTGTAACGCCATTCGGACTCGAATCGGATCGGTCGAGTCCTCCCGGGCGCGAAGCAGATCGAGCTGTGCGTGAAGCGCGGCATTCAAGGCCGCAGGAGCCGTGTCAAACGCGGAGCAGAACGCATCCCCTAGAGTCTTGAAGATGTACCCGCCCTCGTCGACGATCGCCGTGCACACCGTTTTGTCGTGGTGCCGGAGCGCACTTCTCATCCGCTCGGTGTTCTCTTCCCAGAGGCGCGTGCTGTCCTCAATGTCGGTAAACAGAAGCGTAACCGTGCCGGTCGGTCGACCGGCTGAAGTCGTGCCCACCTCGCTAGTCGAGGCCTGGGGATCAGCCATCTTAAGGAACTCCCCTACGAACCTAGAGCGCGAACGATACCGACCAGGCGACGCCACCGTTCTTTGACGCCACACCCAATCGCAACGCCTGAAGCGATACCGGCTCCCACCGTTCGCCCGGGAGAGCCGCGCCGATGAGGGCCCCGATCCCCCCGCCGACTCCGGCCATCACAACCGATACGAGCACGACTTCGCCGGCCGAGCAATCGTAATAGACCCACCACTCGTCCTGATCAGCACACGCCAGACCGGCCGCCAGGCCGAGGGTGCCACCGATCGGGGCGCCCCACTTGAGACCTCGCACTGCGCCTTCGCCAGCGGTACGCGACTGTCGTCGATCGAAAGTCGTCAGCCGATCGATCGGGACCATTCTGATCTCGTTTGTCAGTGCCGAACGGTAGGCGAGGCTGTCGGCGCTGAGGTTAACAAAGGTCCCTGACACCGCGACATCTTTGGCGGCCTGGTCGGCGAGTGTGAACCGAATCTGTGCGCCAGAGTCGAGAAGCGTGCTCTCTTGGCCAAACGCCGTGCCCGCAAAGATCAGCCCTAGAATCAATGCCCTCAAAACTCGCTGCATAGCTCAATCCTCCGTGCGCGTGGCGAGGACCGTCGCGCTCGCAATCAAACCTCTAAATGGATACACGTCTCCCCTTCGACCCCAGCATACGGGGAACGAGTAGGAACCGTCTGTGGGGAAAAACCTGATCCCGTGGAAAGGGCACTCGCGGGCGGCGTGCCCCGCGATCAGCTACGGGTCAGAGACGAATACGATGTCGTCGACCGCGCCCGAGCCTATGAGGTTGAACACGATCTTCGCCACGCCGGACGTCAGATCAAGGCTGATCGGCGGGCTGAGCAGTGCGTTACCAGGCGAAGGGATCGGAATCCCAAGCGCGATCGGCGTGTCGTCGGGGCCAAAGAGGTCGATCGTATTCCCCTCGAGTTCGACATCGATGACTCGGTACGACACCAGCGTGACCGTTCCCAGGGTCCCGACGTCCGAGAAATCGAGAACCAGCGTTCCACCCGTCTCGCAGTCGTCCGGAAAACCGTCGCCAGCAACATCATCAAAGTCTTCCTCGATGATCAGGACCTCAGCCTGACCCGATTGCGCGTTGAGGTCGGGATCCGCCATGTGACCGGCCGAAGTGTCGTAAACCGTGGCAACGTCCGTGCACCCGATCGCCGATGTCGCGACCGTCCCCGTTGCAACGGTCACAACGGGATCCATCGTACCGGGCGGGATGCCTTCAAAACCGATCTTTTCGGACCCGACGGTCGGAACCTGCAGATCGAGGTTGCCCATTAGCGCGCCGGCAAGGTTCTGCTGGTCGAGACCGACCGAGAAAGTCGTATCGTCGGTCGGCACCCCAGCCTCGATCGGGAAACTGACCTCGAGGGTTGCCGTTTCGCCCGGTCCAAGGGTTCCCGTGGCGGGCGAGAACTCAAGTGGCGTTACCAACCCGTCGATCGTCCAGCGGAGTGCAGCCGACCCAACGTTGCGGACCTGGACGGTCCCCCGAAAACCGTTGCGCGCCGACAGCGATACTGAACACGTGTCGAGCACCAGAATCCCGGTCACCGGATCCAGATCCACCGGCACCGAGAAACCATCTTGATTCACTGTTGTGACTTCGGTTCCTCTGAGAAGGAATGAACCACTGTTGCTTAGAATGCTGATTTCGAAAGTGACGCTGCCCACTTCGACACTGACGTTTTCGAAAGTGACGGTGCCGGTCGATTCAAGTTGCTTGGTCCTCTCAGGCCGACCATTGACACTCAGGGACGCCGTCTGGTACACCGTACATTCCAACCCCTGAGCGAGTCCCAGATCGATGCGCACGTCGCTATCGACCGCGGATGCAGGAGCGCTCGGGTTGTCTCGGCCACAGGAGAGTCCCGCCACAGCGAGCGCCACCAACAACGCAAGGACTGGCTTTGTTCGCGGATTGGTCATGGGATCGGTTCTCCGGTTACCGTGCCGGAGACCGTCTCGGGACCGCCGTTGCCATTGCCATTACCACCGCCACCGTTACCACCCGACCCCAACACACCACCAAGGACCGCGCCGGCGCCGATCCCGACGTACAACAGTGGCTGACTCCAGATCGATCCACCGCAGAGTCCCTCGTTGTATTCGAGCTCTCCGCGCAGCGCCGCTGTCTGATCCGGGGATAGCGTCAGAAGCCTAGGCACGATCCTGTTGCGATCGATCTCAACCGCTTGTCCGGGTCGCATTCTGAAAGTCCGCGCCAGCGGGAACACAACTGTGCCGTCGCCCAAGAAAACGATGCCACGCTCACCATCTGATGAGGTTTTCACCAGGACCTTGGCATCAAGCACCGATACGGGATTGTTCGCGACGTACGCGGTGAGCCTGCCCTCGGTCCAACGGGTCACCAAGCTGCCCCTTACCACGTCGACCGCGATGTTGCCGGGCCGAAACGGATCGTTCAATAGCTTGTAGTCCGCACCTTGTCCGACACGAAGCGTGGAGCCCCCCAACTCTTCGTCCAGATCACGGTTGCGAATCTGTGGAAAGACAACCATCCTGCCAGCCTGATTCGCCCCATCCACTTTGATCTGAACGTGAAGACCCGAACTCACCAACAGACCATCGTCGAGTCTCAGCGTTTGATCAGACGCTGCTGGCCTGATCGTCGCCTCGCGGTCGATGCGGACGCTCGAGACGGGTGGCTTGATCGATTTGAGATCCCGCCCACCACCGATCTCCTGCTTGATGCACTCGAGTTCGGCGACCGGTCTCTGGGCGGTCTGGCCCAAAAGCGTCGAGACGCAGAGCGCCGACGCGACGAGCGCCGTGGAGACGCTCCCAAGTATCCTTGTATTCTGCACGATTCTGGCCCTCAGTTCACACGGTGCACGGGACACCTATCCTGCTAACTACCACTAATTTATACAAGTTCCGTGCCGATTGTGCGACAGGGCTCAGAAGTGGGGTTTCCCAATAAACAAGGGCCCCGTCGGCGACGGGGCCCCCTCGGCAGCTTGGCCTCAGACGGAACTGGCCGCTCTACTCGGTATCCGCAGCCGCCATCTCGCTGCGCCACGTATCGACCGCGAGCAACCACTCACCGTTCACGTCCTTGAGCACGGCGACATACGTTCCCGCATCGTCAAACGTCGTGCCGTCCGCATTGATTATCGGACTCGAGTAAGACCCAACGATGTAGGCGACGTCGCCAGATTCGGAGACTCCCATGTTGTCGATCCCGATGTCGGTCGCGCCGAACTTCACCTCGGTGAACATCTCTGTAAAGAGCGCTTCAATAGCAGCTCTGCCCTCTGCCCGCGGTGCACCTGGCGCAACGAGAATGGCATCCTCGGCGTACAGGTTGGCCAACGCGACGGGATCCGCGGCTAACGCAGCCTCGCTCCACTTCGCATTGCCGGCTTCGATCCCCGCCCGAATCGCGTCGACATCGATGGTAGCGGTCGCTTCCTCAGTGGCACCGGCCTGCTCAGCTTCCTGCGTTTGGCAGGCGGCAACAAAACCGAGTACGAATACCGCTACGAGTACCCTCATAGCCCTTAGCATTGATGACTCCACTTGTTGAGTTATTCTGTGTGGCCCGACCCTTCCAGATCGTACCCTAGATCGGGCACCACCGCAACAAAAGACCCTTACGACTTCGGGATCTCCTTCTCCGGATCGACAAACGGCTTGGGGACGACGGTCGCCCGACGCTCGTCGCCATCGCCTACGGTAACGGTGAGTTGGGTCCCCATCTCGCCGTGTTCCACCGGGACCATGACGTAGCCGATGTTCTTCTCGAGACGCGGCGAGTACACCGCCGAGGTCACGTGTCCGGCTCTGGTCCCGTTCACCTGGGCCGCCCAGCGGGTCATGTTGAGGTCGAGCGGTTCGCCGTCAATCTCGACACCAACCAACCGCCGCCGTGGCCCCGCGGCAGCGATCCTCTCGAGCGCACTCCGCCCGATGAAGTCAGCCTCCTGGTCGAGGTTCACCTGCCAGTCGAGGCCAACCTCATACGGGTTTGTATCGAGCGTCATATCGACACCGTAGTTCAGAATCCCGGCCTCGATGCGGCGAATGTCCGATGGGCCGGTGGCCGCGATATCGAACGGGCGCCCGGCCTCCATCACCCGATCCCATAGCTCCATGCCTCGACTGCCAACGCGGAGATAGATCTCGTAACCGATCTCTCCGGTCCAACCCGTTCGGGTAACCACCACCGGGATTCCGTCGAGTTCTGTCTCCAAGAAGTGGTAGTAGCCTAGGCTCAAGACTTCGTCTCCAAAGAGCGCGGTCACGACTTGTTTCGATTTTGGACCTTGGATCTGCATTGGCGAGACGTCCGGTTCGTGGATCTCGACGTCGAGGCCGGAGTTCAACGCTACCCCCTTGGCCCACAGCAACACATCGCTGTCGGCGACCGCGAGCCAGAAGTGGTTCTGAGCGAGGCGAAGCAGCACCGGATCGTTGATGATGCCTCCATCCTCGGCGGTAATAATGACGTACTTGCCCTGACCGACCGCGCATTTTCCCAAGTCCCGAGGGGTGAGCATGTTGGTGAAGGCAAAGGCGTCCGGACCGGTGATCTCGACTTGGCGTTCGACGCTCACGTCCCAGACCGTGACGTCTCGAAGCAGTTTCCAATACTCGGCCTCGAGGTCATCGTAACACGTCGGCAGAAACATATGGTTGTACACCGTGTATCGGCGGCATCCATAGCGTTGCGTGGCCTCGAAGTAGGGCGACCTCCGCAGTCGTGCCCCGCGCTGGATCAACGTCATGTCAAACTCCGCAGCCATTCAACCTCCTTGTCGTCAGTCGAGACCCCTTTTGTCGAGCACATCACTGCCAAATCATGTTCGATCCTCTGCAATGTTGGAGCTGATCAGCCTAAGATGCGGGGCGTGACCGGGCCAGGCTGCAGATCGAGACGCTGTTGGTCGGTTAGGGGCTGTCGACCGGCGCGGGAAAGAGTCGGTGGCTTCCGGTTGCGCCGTCGCCGAGCTCACCAAAGAAGTTCTCACCCCAGCAGAGCGCGACGCCGTCGGTGCGGATACCGCAACCCGCCGCGATGCCGACACTGAGCCGGTCGCCCGTGCCGAGCTGGCCGGTTCGGCCAGCACCCCAACAGTAGACCGTCCCCTCGTCGGCGAGCGCGCAGGTGTGCTCGGCTCCCCCGTCGACGGCGATGAACGGGGCCTGCGTTTCAACCTGCTTTGGCGTCAGTCGCTGACCGTTTGTGCCGTCGCCCAGCTGACCCTCCTGGTTTCGGCCCCAACAGTGCACACGGCCGTTGCTCCTGAGCCCGCACGCGTGTTGATCCCCGACGCCCAGCGCTATGAAGGACAGGCCGCCCCGGACCTTTACCGGTCGGCTTTGGTCAGCCGTGGTACCGTCGCCGAGCTGACCCTGAACGTTCCGGCCCCAGCAGTACGCCTCACCACCTCTGCTGAGGCCGCACGTGAACGCGCCGCCGGCGCTGGCGTCAATGGCGATGAACCGAACACCGGTGTCGACCTTAACCGGTATGGCGCTGTCTTGTTGCGTGCCATCCCCCAGCTGACCCCGAAAGTTACGACCCCAGCACCACACCACACCGTCGAAGGCCAGTCCGCACGAGGCTCCACCGTTTGCGGCTATCGACACAAAAGTGACGTCCGAGTCGACTGGTGTCGGGACGTTGCGATTCATGGTCGAACCGTCGCCCAGCTGTCCGAACCCATTGATGCCCCAGCATCGAGCTTCACCACTGGCTGCGAGGCCGCACGTGTGTCGCGTACCGTTCGCTGTCCTTATGATGTCGGTTCCACCGGTTACGCGATTGGGACGTGTGCGGTTGGTGTTGGTTCCGTCGCCCAGCTCCCCGGTCTCGTTACGCCCCCAACAGTAGGCGCCATCGTTGAGCCGAATCCCACACGAGTGATGAAGGCTCATGCTGATCGATTGGAACCCGGACATCGGCTGCGGTGGTAGATCGAACGTTAGGCTATCGCTGTCCGAGCAACCGGCTGCGACCAGGACGAGCAGCGCAGCCCAGCCGAGCTTGGCCGACGTCCGTAGGCGTTGTCGAATGGTATTGGCCGGCATCAAAACCTCCCGTCGTCAACCAAAAATCGAGTGGCGACGGGCGCGGTTTAAAGGGCTCTTGCTGACTACGACGGCTCCCAGGGCGGATGGTTCCAGATGTATCGCGCGATCTTCCACTGATCACTATCGTCCCGGCGCATGACCATCAAATAGTTGCCAGCGGTGGAATAGAGCTGGGTCGCACCCTCCTCCTCCACCGCAAACGAAAGCGACATCGTCCCCCAGACGTACGCGACGTCCCCGGTGCCGTCGATTTCTTCAGGGTTCATCTCGAAAGCGGGCACCGTCGAAGGCGGTGCGTCCGCCGGCCAGAAAAACTCACGAATCGCTGCCGCGCCTTTAACGGGTGGGGTACCAAGCGCCGGGATGAGCACCGCGTCATCGGCGAGCGTCGCTATCACCGCATCCGGATCGTTCGCCACCCACGCCGCTGGATAGGCGAGGTTCAATTCACGGATCGCTTCGATGTCCTCGGCGGTGAGTTGCTGGTCGACTGTTGCCTGTGTCGAACACGCTGCGCAAACAATCGTAAAAAGCAAGAAACCGAGTCCGCGATGTAACCGTCTTAACCACGCTGTCATAAGCCCTCCGACCGCGAAACAGCACTCTAGCCAAAGCAGTCTAACGCATCACCTTAGTGCGTCGCACATGACGACCGACACCTGCACGCTTTACCAGCGGCAATTAGCCTAATGCAAAGCGGGGCGTTCATGTGAACGCCCCGCCGGACAACACGACTTCGATGTCGCGTTCGATCCTCCTGATCAGCTACCCCGCCGCTCGAGTTGCCCACAAGCGACGATCGTCGTCATGGGGCTGACCTCTTCGGCGTTGTGGATCGCGATGTAGTAGCTGCCGTCCGGGTCGAGCGGGGCCTCGAGATTTGCGGTAGCGGTGTGGTAACCCTCCGCATCCGGCTCCAGCATGGCGTAGTCCTCGGGCCTCCCGAGGATCGGCCCCTCGGAACCCTGCTCGCAGATCCCGGTGTGAATGAACCACGGGTAGGTACCTGCCGGAAGCTTGCCGCGCAAGGTGACCGATGACCGGGCTCGCTCCGCGGTCAGCCGTGTGGTCGTCACGAAGGCGACAACGCTCTCGCTCTCGCCTTCACCCTCAAGACCAACTTGAATGTCACCGTACCATCCGGGCGCTGGCGACTGTCGTCCGGCGCGACCACCGCTCTCGGTGGCGCAGCCAACAACCATCACTGTTACGACGACCAGCGCCGTTAACGCTCTGTACATTTTTCCCCCTCGTGGTTGGTGCTCGGACCCTTTGAAAAGGGGAGACCCTGTGGCGGCTCGGCGGTCTTGAGGATCCTTCGTGGCGTCGGAGAGCGTCGCGGAGGAAGCGAAGATCCGTAGCTTTGCGTCCCCGGCTTTCGCCGGGTTTGCCTTTTTCGTGGTCTACTCGCTCACTGGTATCATTTTAGCATAGCCGGGAGCTGAGGCCCGCGTCTGTGGGAAAAGTCCCGTATCGTCGCTTCGCCCAGACTTGCTCATGGGCACGGAGACGTGGTCGCATACACCCATAGGTTGTGGTAGCATAATGGGATACGAATTAATCGAGTCGGGATCGCTCACGCGATCCCAGCAAAGGATCGAGTCTGCATGAAAAGGATCGCTTGCGACCGCCACCCGCGACTCTGTCCGAGTCTCCAGTGAGCGAGGCGCTACCTCATCGGCTAGCGGCCGTATGGTTCGCTGATATCGTGGGGTTCAGCCGCCGTACAGCGGAAAACGAAGATGAAGCCCTAAAGCTCGTTCGGTTGTTCCAACAGCTGACCGAGGGCGTGGCGGGCCACTTCGGCGGTCGGGTAGTCAAGTTCACTGGCGACGGGGCGTTGGTCGAGTTTTCCAGCACCGA
>JBDHED010000058.1:0-10063 GCA_039591175.1 Gemmatimonadota bacterium
TGGAAGCGGAACGTACGTTCGGCAGCTAATGCCAGAACGAGCGTTCCGACGATCAACACGAGTAGGTGTGGGACGGCGCTCGACGCGCCAGCTCCGAAGCTGACGAGCTTGTGAAGCGCATCCATCGTCCAGCCGGTCGGTAACGTCAGCGCAAAGCTCTGCATCCACTGCGGCGTGACCTCGATCGGCCACCAACAGCCGCCGAGAGCGGCCAGAATGTTGGACGCCAGCACCCCGATCGCGATCGACTGACCTTCGGTTCGCGCCAGATTGCCGAGCAGGATCCCGAGGACCGCCGCCAGCGCCCCCCACGCGAGGAGAATCACCGCCAGCATCGGCAGATCTGGCCCCCACCGTATCTTGAACAGGAGTGTTCCGACCAGCATCGCAAAGCTGATCTGCACCAGGCCGAGGAACAGCCTGCCACCCCATTTCCCGAGTACGACCCCTCGGCGTGGCAGCGGCGACGATGCGAGCCGTCGCAACAACCCCTGGTTCCGTTCGATAACCAGCAGCACCGCCCCGCTGGTCAACATGACCAACAACGTGAACATGACCATCGTCCCGGGGACCGATTGCTCGAATCCGGTCGGAAACTCCATTCGGCTCCCGGCCTGGGATACGGACAGTTGCAGCGGTCGTGGCTCGTCGGCTAACCGCTCGATCGCGGCCTGATCGAGAGCACCCGACGCATCGGCCGAGACGATCACGTCAGCCAATACGCCGTAGACAGCTCGCGTGACTCGAACCTGGTCGTACTGTGAGTCGATTCCGACGTCGCTCTGGGTGGTGAACTCGACCTTCACCGGTTTCTGGATCGCGATCGAATCCGTGAAGCCAGCGGGCAGAATCAGCAGGCGGCGTGCCGCTGTCAACGTATCGGCATCGCTGCTCCGGGTGACGTCGAATCCTTGCTCCTCGATGCGGCGCACCAGGTGGTCGGCGAGGAACCCGGCGTCTCGAGCGGTTTGGACCGTGATGCTCGGAGCCACATCTCCGCCCCCGCCAAAACCGCCGGTGACGGATCCGATAAAGAAGAAGAATGCCGGCGGCATCAGAAACGTCCAGAGGAGCGTCTCGCGCTGACGCAGCAGATACGCGACATCGCTACGTGCGATAAACCAAGCGGCGCGCAGCGTCGTCAACTGTGGGCGAAGCGGCCGCGGATGCGCCGCATGGCGAGCCAGGTGAGAACCGCGATGACGAGCGTGACGAAACCGATCGCACGGATAAGGTCGAACGCCCCCAAGTCACCAGCGAAAACCTGGTTGAGCTTCGCCAGTGCCCATCCGTTGGGCGTGTACCGACCCACGCTCGCCAGCCAGTCGGGCATCACCTCGAACGGGAAGAAGCTCCCACCGAGCATCGCCAGAGGGAAGATCGCCGCCCCCGTCAAGATGTTTCCGGCGCGCTCGCTCGAGGCAAACAGTTGTACCAGCACCATCAGAGCCAGCAGCATCATACCGGCGATAGTGGTCCAGACGAGCGCGATCGGCAGGCCGTGAAGCTCGATCCCAAAAACCCACCTGCCGACGATCAACCCGAGCCCGATCACAATCAGCATGAGCATCGCGCCGGCGAGCAGCTTACCGGCCAAAAACGTTGCCACCCGTTGGGGCGTGACGATGACGCGGCGGAGCGTGCCCTGCGACCGCTCCCGCCATATGTCCTCGCTCAAGCCTTGAGCCATGAACAACAGCGCCATGAAGAGCATGCTCGGGAAGAACAAGCGGGCGAAGTCAAAGCCATCTTCGTCTTCAGCCGTCGATTTCATCTCCAGCTCGATCACCGGCGGGAACAAGTAGGGCCGAGTGCGACCGACGATTTGATTGAAAGCCACACTGATCGATGCCACAGTGGAGTCGGGCACGATGTTCGCGCCGACCGGTTGGGTTGCGGCGATGATGTCGAGGGGTTCACCAAACAACCGCTGCACGTAGAACGTGCTCTCGACGACCAGCGACAGGCTCTCCTCGATGATGCCTGGGACGATGCGTTGGGCGGGGTTGCGAACGAGGGAGATCTCGAACGGTTCGGAGTTCAGGACGGCACTGCTGAACCCTTCGGGAATGATGAGCAGCCCGGACGCCTCGCCCCCATCGATTCGCTCGCGTCCCGCTTCGAGGTCGACCGCTTCGACCTCGATGATCTCGGCCAACGGGCCCTGTTGATAGACGCTGGAAAGGAGCCCGCTCAGCACCGTGTTGTCCTGGTCGGCGACCAGCAGGCGTCCGCTCGGTCCAGCGTTGTCACCGCCAAACGCCAGGAAGATCAGCCCACCGATCGCGAGCGGGATGCCAGCCCAAAGGAGCAGCGCGAGCGAATCCCGTCGACGGCGGACCAAGTCCTTTGTCGCGGTCGCGAGGAGGAATCGCACCCGCTACTCGCGCAGCTCTTTTCCGGTGAGTTTGATGAACAGGCTTTCCAAGCTCGGCTGACTGACCGTGATGTCGCGGACTTCGGAGCCCGCCTCGGTCAGCGCCGCGAGCAGTGCCGGCAGCTTGCTGGAGGCTTTGCGGACCGAGAGTGTGGCCTGGACGTCATCGACGGTGACGACCTCGACATCCCCGTCGCGTCCGAACGCGCGGTGCAGCTCGCTCTCGTCGAACGAGCCCGACACTCTGACCAGGTCGCGCTCGCCCATCTGTGCCTGAAGGTCCCCGAGGGAACCCTGAGCGATGACGTGGCCGTGGTCGATAATCGCCAGTCGGTCACAGAGCGACTGCGCCTCCTCCATGTAGTGGGTGGTGTAGAGCACGCAGACGCCCTGATTGGCTTGCTCACGGACGAGGTCTAGCAAACGCACACGGCTTTGAGGATCGACGCCCACGGTCGGCTCGTCGAGCAACAGAACCTGAGGTTCGTGGACGATGCCGCAGGCGAAGTTGAGCCGCCGTTTCATCCCGCCGCTGAACTGGTCCACCCGGTCCCCCGCGCGGTCCAACAACCCGGTGATCTCGAGTACGTCGGTGATGCGAGCTCGGAGCTCGGACCCCCCGAGACCGTATGCCTGGCCCCAGAAACGCACGTTCTCGCTAGCAGATAGATCCTCGTACAAGGCGATCTCCTGGGGAACGACACCGAGCGACGCCTTGGCTTGCGCACCCTCTCGAACGACGTCGTGACCGCGAACGCGGACGGCGCCGGCGGTTGGCTCGAGCAGACCTGAAATGCACCCGATGGTGGTCGTCTTGCCCGCGCCGTTGGGACCCAAGAGCCCGAAGATCGCTCCCGTCTCGGCGGTGAACGAGATGGTGTCCACGGCCACGAGATCGCCGTACTCCTTCCGCAGTTGAGCGACTTCGATCATAGCTCCCCACGTGCGCGTTCCAAGTATCGGATAACCGCAGTCAGACTAGAAACGGCGTATGCTCGGGGCAAACCGCGGCGCTAGCTTGACCTACATGTTTGTGGCGCGGAATCTGGGGATTTGTCTCGTGTTGCTGGGCGGCTGGTGTCTTGTCGCTTGTGACAGTGAGGCCAGCCAAACGGCCCCCAACGGTCCAAACGGTCCCGACCCCAACGGCGGAGGCCCGACACTCGAGCGGATCGTGAGCGGGGTCGGGTTTCCGGTCCAAGTCGTCGCCCCGACGGGTGATCCGCGGCTCTTTATCGTCGATAAGCGGGGCACGATCCGGATTCTCGAGGGCGGTGCGCTGGTCGCGGAACCGTTCCTGGAGGTTCGCTCTCTCGTTTCGGGCGGCAACGAGCAAGGGTTGTTGTCGGTCGCCTTTCACCCCGCCTACAACGCAAACGGCAGGTTCTTCATCTACTATACGGATCGCGGCAACGACACGCAGGTAGTCGAGTATCGCGTTTCGGCCGACCCCAACCGAGCTGAGCCGAACCCCGTCGCGACGATCCTCTCGGTGGATCAACCAACTCGGAATCACAACGGTGGGCTAATCGCTTTTGGTCCCGACGGGATGCTCTACATCGCGTTGGGTGACGGGGGTGGTGGCGATCCGCTAGAAGCCGGCCAATCCCTCGCAACGTTGCTCGGTTCGCTGCTACGGATCGACGTAGACAACGGCAACCCATTCGCGATTCCCCCCGACAACCCGTTTGTGGGCCAGGCCGGTGCACGAGGTGAGATCTGGGCCTATGGGCTCCGCAATCCCTGGCGCTACAGCTTCGATCGTCAGACTGGAGAGCTGTACATCGCCGATGTCGGCCAGAACGATCGCGAGGAGGTAAACGCGGCACCGGGTGACGCCGCTGGGCTCAACTATGGTTGGAACACGATGGAAGGCTCGGAGTGCTTCGATCCGCCTCAGGGTTGCGATCAAACGGGGTTGACGCTGCCGGTGCTGGACTACGATCACGATGATGGGTGCTCGGTGACGGGCGGTTTCGTCTATCGCGGCGTAGCCTTACCGGAGTTGACGGGTCTGTACCTGTACTCTGATTTCTGCAGTGGTTTTGTGCGCAGCTTCCGGCTCGCCGGTGGTACTGCTACCGAGCAGCGGGAGTGGTCCGGGCTCGAGCCGTCCGAGCGAAGCGTGACCGCGTTTGGCGAGGACGCTGCCGGAGAACTGTACATCATGACTGACGCGGGCAACGTCTACAAGATCGTCTCCGGCGAGTGATGGCAGCGATGGACTCCAACCTGAATGTGCTCGGGATCGCCGGTAGTCTGCGCCGGGGTTCTTTTAATCGGGCGCTCATTCGGGCCGCCGTCGAGTTAGCGCCGGACGGGATGACGATCGAGACATTCGATTTGAACCCGTTACCTGTCTTTAATGCCGATATCGAGGAACAGGGTGATCCGCTCTCGGTGGTGGAGTTCAAACAGGCGATCCGGAACGCCGACGCGCTTCTTTTCGCGACGCCGGAATACAACTACGGCCTACCGGGAGTATTAAAGAACGCCCTCGATTGGGCCTCGCGACCGCCCGAGTCACCACTGAACGGCAAGCCGGCGGCGATCATGGGTGCGAGTCCGGGGCGCACCGGGACGGCCCGAAGCCAGCTCCAGCTTCGGCAGACCCTTCAATCGACGCGGTCTCCGACGATGCCGGGCCCAGAGGTGTTGGTTGCGCAGGCGCATGAGCTCGTCAACGAGGATGGCATTCTGACGGACGACAAGACCCGCCAGTACGTCACCAAGCTGCTTGAAGCGCTGGCGCAATGGGCGCCACGCCTTAAGACGTAACTCGCTACGGGAGGTGAGCATGGCCGAAATCACTCCGACCGAGAACGGACCCTACTGGGTTCGCGGGGAGTTCAAGATCACGCTGAGCGACGGCACGGAGAAGGTCACCAAAGACGAGGTTTGGCTGTGCCGCTGTGGGTATTCGGAGACAAAGCCTTTTTGCGACGGCTCGCATAACGCCGAGGGGTTTGTTAGCGATAATCTGGATATGCAGAATCGCGAGTAGTCTTCACCTGGGGTCGTGCACGAGTTTCTCGAGAGCCTCAATCGCACGTGGCACTCCATTGGTGATCTCGAGCGCCTCCACCCGACGCTCAATTCCAAGGTGGCGATCGGCGTCATCCAGAATCGAGACGACGCTACGCCGCAGATCGCCGGTGTCGAGCTCGGTCGCGATCACGAGTTGGCGGCTCTTGCAACGTTTGATCCGACGACGCTGATCGTGAGCCAATGGGACCGTTACGCATACCTTCCCGTGCGCCAGCCCGTGAACGAGCGTCGTGCCCCCGTTGATGACAAGCAGGTGCGCTTCGTAGATCAGTCCGATCATCTCGGCGCTGCTCACGGTTGGTACGAGCTTGACGCGTGGGTTGCTGGGATGGGTGCCACGGTAGTTCGGTCCGCTCACGACTAGACACATCACTCCGGTGGACGCACTGACCCGGTCGGCGACCTCGGTGAAGACCTGGGGCGCTTGGGGACCCGACCCCGGTTTCTTTCCGCCCCCCCCAGGGACAAATAGAACGTAGTTCTCGCCGCTGATTCCGAGCCGTTGTTTGAGCCGTGTGCGCTCGACGGCCGGAAACTCCGGGAACACGGTTTGCAAAAAAACAACCTGCACATCGCCGACCAGTCGCAACTTGATGCGCTCCCACAGCCGGAGTCCTCCGTCGATGAACTCGGGGAAGCCGATCCAGTGCTGGTCGAGCAGTCGAAGCGCGCGCGGCCGAAAGGCTCGCCACCGTTGCTTAGGCCGCGAGCTGATGTAAACGATCTTGATGCCGAGCTTGTGGGCATGCCGGAAGTGCGTCATCCGGCCGGCGTTGTCGAAAACGGCTAGATCCGGTGGGTCGCTTGAGAGGATCTTGCTGACGGTTTCTCCAGCCAGGGTGGGTGAGCAGTCAATGGAATGGGTCTCGAACGGCACGTTGCGAGCGTATGGCGCGTTTCGATTGATGATGAATCGAATGCGCGCAGTCGGCCAACGTCGCTTGCAGGCCTGTGCGATCGTAAGGGAGCGCACGTACTCACCGGCTCCACTCGGGCCAGAGACTGGAATGAACAGCAGATCTGGTCGGTTGGTCGTATCGCCGCTTGGATCCGAGATCACGCCGGTAGTTCGGCGAACTGCAGCTCGTAGAGTTGGCTGTAGCGGCCGGCCTTTGACAGCAAGTAGCTGTGCGACCCGATTTCTACCACGCGCCCCCCATCTATTACCACGATCTGGTCGGCGTGAAGGACGGTCGAGAGCCGGTGTGCGATGACGATTGCCGTCCGGTTCTCCATGAGTCTTGCCACTGCTTGCTGGACGAGCATCTCGCTTTCCGAGTCGAGAGCCGACGTGGCCTCGTCAAAAATGAGGATAGGCGGGTTCTTGTAGATCGCCCGCGCGATCGCGATTCGCTGCCGTTGCCCGCCTGAGAACCGAATACCGCGTTCGCCGATCACGGTATCGAAGCGGTCGGGAAGAGCTTCGATGAAGTCTATTGCGTTGGCTGCGCTAGCAGCCTCTTCCAACCTTGTCTGCTCCGGTTTCTCGCCGTAGGCGATGTTGTTGGCGACAGTGTCGTGAAACAGTATCACCTCTTGGGTTACGATCCCCAGCTGTTGCCTCAGATCCTTGAGGCTGACTTCCCGCACGTCATGACCGTCGAATTCGATTCGCCCCGAGGTCGGGTCGTAGAACCGGGGCAGCAGGTCCACCAGCGTTGACTTGCCACCACCCGATGGCCCTACCAACGCCACCACCTGTCCCCTTTCGATCGTGAAAGAAACATCGTGAAGCACAGGCCCGTCACTCTGTTCGTACGAGAAACAGACGTTGTCATAGCGGATCTGCCGCTCAAACCCGGGGATCGGTATCGGACGCTTGGCTTCGACAACGTCTGGTTTAGTGTCAAGCACCTCGAAGATCCGTTCACACCCGGCTAACGCGGGTTGCACGTCTTCGTTCAGCTTGGACAGGTACTTGAGCGGCCCCGACAGTTTGAGTGACGCGACCAAAAACACGAAGAATGTCTCTGGCGCAAGCGTTCCGTTTAGCAAGATCATCCGCCCGCCGATGTACAGGATCACGACAACCGCGCCTGCAAGCAGGAATTCGGAAACGGGGCTTCCCAAGAGCGCGTACTTTCTCGACTTGACCATGCTCCGTTGGTACGCTTCGTTGTCACGCCCGAATCGCTGTTGTTCGAATTGTTCGGCGCCGAAGGCGCGGACGATTCGAATGCCTGCCACGTTCTCCTGAAGCGCGCTCGTGATGTCACCCAGCTTCTGCAGCAGCAGCCGGTTGACGCGACGCAGCTTGCGCGCAATGAGCAACGCGATCCATCCGATCAGCGGCAGTATCAGAACAGCGAGAAGCGTCAGCTGCCACGAGATAGCTACCAGGATAAGGAGCGTGACAGCTACCTCGAGAGTGTGCCGGATGACGCGAAAGACGCCGGTCGCGATGGCGTGTTTCAGCAGCTGGATGTCGTGGGTCAGGATCGACATCAACTGACCTGATCGTGTGTGTTGGAAGTAACGGAACGAAAGGCGCTGGATGTGGGCGAAGAACTGGTTTCGCAGGTCGCGCAGCGCGCGCTCGAGAAGGACCTGTGGAAGAAAGTGCTGGAAATAGTTGAGCACCGCCTTGATGAAGTAAATGGCAAGGATCACAAGGCACACATTGGTCAGCGTACCCAGGGCCGTAGGCTCCTCCAGAAACGCGAACAGTTCGTATTTGAAGAAGTGTTCGATCCGCCCAGTGAAGTGATCCGGTGCGACCGGAATTGCAGTCGCTGATGGACCGCCGAACAGCACTTGCAGAAACGGAATCAGCACGACGATCGAGAACCCGTCCACCAGCGCAAACAGCACCATCAGCAGAAACGACAGGCCCAACAACCCGACGTGAGGTCTCAGATAACCCAACATGCGGAAGTACGTCTTCATAGGCTGGAAATTAACGGTCTAGCGTGGCGTCAGCGTGGCTACCGGGAGAATCAGCTCCTCGAGCGAGATCCCACCGTGAAGAAAGGCACCGTAGTAGCGGCTTTGGTACTCGCGGAGTTTGGTCGGGTAGACGAAGTAGTAATCCTCGACCGCCATGAGGGCGGCGACGTTGAAGCCCATGTCGGGGAGGCCGATGCTGCCCGGGTCTGCGACTCGAAAAGCGGCCTCCTGTTCCTCGGAGCGGATGTTGTTGCCGAACTTGTAGCGCAGGTTCTGTGAGGCGTCGCGTCGGGCGTAAACGGTGGCTGGACGCAGGCAGTGAACCGAGCCGTGGTCGGTTGTGAGCACCACGCGCACGCCCTGACGGGCGGACTGCAACAGCAGGTCGTAGAGCGGCGAGTGCAGGAACCACGAACGGGTCAGTGATCGAAACGCTTGTTGGTCGGGAGCGATCTCGAGCAGGATCTCTGACTCCGATCGTCCGTGCGTAAGCACATCGATAAAGTTGAAGACGAAGGCTGACAATCGGCTCTGGAAACAGTGGGGCAGCTTTTTGAGCGCTGCTGTGCCTTCAGCCGCCGTGAAGACCTTGGTGTACTGCACCGGGCCTACATCGCCGAAATCCTTGCGCGCCAATTGAAGCTCCAGTAGCTCGCGCTCGTGTGGGTTGAGCGAGCCCTCCACGTCGGCGTCGCCGAGCCACAGATCGGGTCGTTTCTCGGCGATCTGGCCGGGTAGCCAACCGCTGAAGATGGCGTTGCGCGAGTACGGTGTGGCCGATGGCAGTATCGAGCCCGCGTACGCTTCCTCGATCGTGAAGTGGGTCTCCAGAGTGTCACGAATCGCCAACCACTGATCCAGTCGCAGGCAGTCGATCAACACGAAGAAGACCGGTCCCGGATCGGCTCGCAGCAGCGGGATGACGTGCGCCTCGACGAGGTCCGGCGACAGCAGTGGTCGCTGGCCCGGCTTGGACGCCACCCACTCACAGTAATGGGTCTGGACGAAGCGACTGAAATCGCTGTTGGCGGCCTTGCTCAGCTCGGCCTGGCTCTGCAACAGCCCCTGCTCGCCGGCATCGAGCAACCGCAGCTCCCAACTGAGGAGCTCACGGTACAGCTCGACCCACTCGCTCCAAGATGAGCGCCCCTTCCGCAGCTCGTCGAGCTCGATGTAACGCTGGCTAAACGCCTGGGCGATCGTTTGATGCCGGATTCGCGATCCCTCGAGCAGGCGCTTGAGTACCGACAGCACCTGATTCGGATTGATCGGCTTGACGAGGTAGTCGTCGACCCGACTACCGATCGCCTGGTCCATCAGACCTTCCTCTTCACTCTTGGTGACCATCACCACCGGCAGGCGCGGATGGTTCTCTCGGATACGCTGAAATACGGTCATCCCGCGCATGCCAGGCATCTGTTCATCGAGCAGCACGCAGTCGTAGCCATTCTCGGAGATAAGAGCGAGGGCGTCCTCGCCGTTTGGCGCGGTGGTGACCTCGAACCCCCGATTCTGGAGGAACAGGATGTGCGACTTGAGGCCGGCGACCTCGTCGTCGACCCAGAGTATGCGTTTGGTTTCATTCATAGGCGCTCGAATCCACGGATACCCCGGGGCAGCTGGTCTGGTCCCGTGTAGATGCGCGGCTGCGGTAGGGCACGTGGTTGCCTATCAGGTGTAAAAACCGGTAATTTCATCCTTCTAAACGCTCAACGTAGGACGATACGACAATGACCGATACCAAGATCGACA
>JBDHED010000059.1:0-13505 GCA_039591175.1 Gemmatimonadota bacterium
CGCGAACTGTTAGCGGCCCATCCGCAACGGTTTCTGTACGGTAACCTCTCGGCCGACATCACCCAGGCCAAGGAGTATGCCGAGTACAACCGCCACTGTCACAACTGGGCGGTCGGTTTCGAGGTCCTCGACGAAGCCGATACACCCGAACTGCAGGCGTTCGCACTGGGCTACCTGAGCCACCTGGCAGCGGACACAATCGCTCACAACGTCTTTGTCCCACGGCAGCTGGTATCGACGCCGCACGTCAAGAAGCTCGGCCACACGTATTGGGAGTACCGCTTCGACACCCAACTCGGCGACGAGTACCTACGCCTGGCGCGTGAGATCGTGACCGATGATCACGCCGCGCCCGACGCACTGCTCGAGCAGGTGCTCACCCAACCGTTTTTCTCGTTTCAAACCAACAAGCGGATCTTCCAGCACATTATCCATCTGTCCAATCGCGATCGCTGGAACAACCTTTGGGTCCGGATGGCGGATGGTTCGCGGTGGGGGCTGGCCTCAGAAACCGTGGATCGGCACGTCGAGCTAACGCTCGCCTACGTGCGGGATTTCTTGACGTTGGGCGGATCCAGCTTGTCACGGCAACTCGACCCGATCGGACGTGAGCGATTGGCTCTCGCGAAGCGACTCCGGCGCGGACACTTTCGTGCCGCACGCCGCGAGACGAAGCGCGATCTAGCCAACGCGCCAGTCTCGACGCTCACCTTGAACGACGCAGCCCGGTTCTTTGCAGCCCGCGCCAAGACGCAGGCGATGATCGAGCTTCACGCCGAAGAGCACTTCCCCGAGCCACCGTGGCCTGCGTTGTCAGCGAGCCAAATCGACACGAGCGATGTCAACCGTTTCTGGTCAGCGTTCGCTTACTCGCTAGCCTAGCTTTTCACGCAGGATCTGGTTGACCAGCTCAGGGTTCGCTTGGCCCTTGGTCCGTTTCATCACCTGACCCACGAAGAAACCCAGCAACCCCACTTTGCCACCGCGGTACGCTTCCACTTCCTCGGGGTGGGCTTCGATCACGGCTTCGATCTCGGTCTCCAACGCGGTCGCGTCGGAGATCTGCTCGAGGCCGCGGTCTTCGATAATGACGAGAGGATCACCGCCGCCCTCCTCGACCATGATCGTCAAGACTTCCTTGGCTGCGCTCCCTGAGATTCTCCCTCCTTGCTTGTTCTCGAGGAGCCGCGCCAGATCCGCGGGCGCGATCGGCTGTGGAGTCGGCTCGAGCCGAACTGATTGACCGCGCTCGTTGGCCAACCGCAAAACCTCTCCCATGACCCAATTCGAGACTTCCTTGGGTTCATTGAACAACTCGACTGCCGCCTCGTAGTAATCGGCCAGTGCGCGAGTCGCCGTCAGCACCTCGGCATCGTACGCCGGCAGCCCGTGCTCGGTTACGAACCTGGCCGCACGGACCCGCGGCATCTCCGGCAGGCCTGAGCGAATCCCTTCGCTCATCGTGGCGTCGACCGCCAACGGCTCGAGATCGGGCTCGGGGAAGTAGCGGTAGTCGTGCGACTCCTCCTTCGAGCGCATCGGTCGGGCCTCCCCGCGGGCGCTATCCCAAAGTCGCGTCTCATGAACGACCTCCTCCCCGGCCTCCAACAATCCAGCCTGGCGTTCGATCTCAAACGCCAGAGCATCCTCTACGTAGCGGAACGAGTTGACGTTCTTGACCTCGGTTTTGGTGCCAAACTCGGACCTGCCCACCGGGCGAAGCGATACGTTGGCGTCACATCTCAGGCTACCCTCCTCCATGTTACAATCGGATACCTCGAGATACTCGAGGGTTTGCTTGAGGGACCGTAGATACAAGTACGCCTCCCGCGGACTCCGCAGGTCGGGCTCGCTCACGATCTCGATCAACGGGGTTCCGCAGCGATTGAAATCGACCAACGTGCCGGACTCGGTGTGCGTCGACTTACCAGCGTCTTCTTCGAGGTGGACCCGAGTGATGCCGATCGACTTTTCCGCGTCGTCGTCACGCACGATCGTCAGCGAGCCGCCGGTCGCCAACGGTCGATCGAACTGAGAGATCTGGTACCCCTTCGGAAGATCGGGGTAGAAGTAGTGCTTGCGAGCGAAGAGCGATGTCTCGTGTACGGCGCAGCCGAGCGCCAGCGCGGCGGTAACCGCCAACTCGACGGCACCAGCGTTCAAGACCGGTAGGACACCCGGATAACCCAGGCATACGGGGCAAACCTGAGTGTTGGGCGGTGCCCCATACGTCGTCGCGCACCCACAGAAGATCTTGCTCGCGGTCTTGAGTTGGGCGTGCACCTCCAGACCGATCACCGGCTCGTAGCGGTCGAGCACCAGGTCCAGCTCAGCTGCCTTCACGGACTCGACCCGGAACCGACGCCGCGCTCGAGGAAACGCGCGACCTCGAACAACCGGCGCTCGCTCAACGACGGCCCCATGAGCTGCACGCCGATCGGCAGTCCATCGATCGCCCCGTACGGGATCGAGATCGCTGGTATCCCCGCTAAGTTGGCGCTGACGGTGTAGATATCGTTCAAGTACATCTCAAGTGGATCTTCGACCTTCTCGCCGATTCTGAATGCCGGCGTCGGTGTCGTCGGTGCGAGCAGCACATCGACCTGCTCCCACGCAGCATCGAAATCGGACGTGATTCGGGCGCGTACCGCCGTGCCCTTGCCGTAAAACGCTTCGTAGTAGCCGGCCGACAACACGTAGGTACCGAGCATGATGCGGCGCTTGACCTCGGCACCAAACGCGGCCCGGGTACGGAAGTACATCGACTGCAGGTCATCGGCTGGTGCTCGAAAGCCATACCGCACACCGTCGTACCGAGCCAGGTTCGATGACGCCTCGGCGATGGCAACGATGTAATAGACGGCCACACCTCTTTCCGAGTGTGGCAACGACACCTCAACGATCTCCGCACCGCCGGCCGCCAACCGCTCGAGCGCTGTTTCGCAGGCGCAACGGATCTCCGGGTCCAACCCTGTCGCAAAGTACTCCTTGGGCCACCCGATTCGAGCTCCGCGCGGCTCCCAACTGTCGATAGCGGCGGCCAGTTCTTCAACCGGCTCGGGACGCGTGGTGGCATCCGACGGATCCGAACCGGCCACGACTTCCAGTAGCTGGGCCGCATCCTCGACCGAGATCGACAATGTTCCTATCTGGTCGAAGCTCGACCCAAACGCGACCAACCCGTAACGAGAGACGCGCCCGTACGTCGGTTTGACGCCGACGACGCCGCAGAACGCGGCCGGCTGTCGCACCGAGCCACCGGTCGAGCTGCCAAGCGCGATGGGTACGGCCCCGGCCGCAACGGCTGCCGCCGACCCGCCCGAGGAACCCCCCGCTACGCGATCCCGATCGTGTGGATTGCGAGTCGGCCCGAACGCCGAGTTCTCGGTCGATGATCCCATCGCGAATTCGTCCAGGTTTGTCTTGCCGACGACGACCGCACCTGCCGCTTTGAGGCGCGTCACCGCGGTGGCGTCGTACGGAGAGACGTACGGCTCGAGAAGTCGCGAGCCACACGTGGTCGGACCACCCCTCAACGCGATGTTGTCTTTCACAGCGACCGGGACGCCGGCCAGCGCCAGCGATTCGCCTTCGGCGACTCGACGATCGACATCGGCGGCATCCGTCCGCGCCGCTTCAGCGCGCACCGATAAGAAAGCGTTCAGGTCCAATGCTGCGACCCGTTCCAACGCAGCATCAACGACATCGACCGCGCTCGTTTCACCACTCCGGACGTTCGCCGAGATCGCGGTCGCAGACACGGTGCGGGTCACTCGATGACCCTCGGGACGCGGAACAGACCATCGACGAAGGATCGGCGCAGGGCTCGACGACATCCTGTCGGAGCGGTTGATCGGGAGGCGTTGGCTCAGCGGATACACCGCTTTCGATGTCCTCCAGCTGGGCCACGTAGTCCAAGATCTGCGACAGCTCGACCTGAAACCGAGTGACTTCATCGGCGGTCAGCTCGAGCCGCGCCAGGCGCGCGATGTGACGAACCTCTTCGGGTGTGATCTTCATGGCAGACGCCAAGATACAGACCCCTACCGCGGCTGGCAGCGCGCCGGCCAGTTAAAGCTCGATTTGTGGGTTGGTTACTGGGGCTCGCCAGTCGGTGCTTCGGTCGCTTCGGTGACGACCGTCGGCTTGCTCCCATCGAGGGGTTGATAGACGACCACCGGGCGGCACTCGATGCGCTGGTTGCCACATATGAGCTGCCCCACCGTGGCTTGCATCTGCCACTTTCCGTTCACGATGTACGAGCCGTGCACGATAACCGGCGCGCGACACGTCTCCTCAGGCAGCGCATCAGGCACGTTGACCTGGATCTCTGAGGTCATCGTGTACGACTTGTCGATGCTCTCGCTGATCGGGATCGGCTCCCGCTCGACAATCGCCAGGATCGCGTCGGCGAGCACGACCTCGCTGGGCAAGCCAAAGTCTACGGTCAGCGTCTCTCCAGCCGGAATCTCGAGCTCCCGCGAGATCGAAGCGTAGCCAAGGTACTCGGCACGAATCGTTACGAGACCGCTGGGCACATCGGTGATGAAGTAATAGCCGTCGTTGTTGGTGACGTTGCCGAGCCCGGTACCGTCGATCATCACCATGCCGCCGATCAGTGGCTCGCGGCTTTCGCTGTCGAACACGGTGCCGATGATCTTGGCGCTGGCGGCGGGAGCCGTATTATGGGTCGGGCCAGTCTGGGCGAACGCATCGACCGCTGCGACGGCGAAAAGAAAGGCACCCAAAAGGGTGCAAATGGCATGCTTAGCGGTCATTTGGACAGGGCCCTAGTTCGAGAATGTTGACGTTAACGCTCCCCGATTATCCTGCAATATCCAAGCCGTTTCAAGGGGGAATCTCCGTACCGGGATATCGGCAAGCGCGGTTCCAAGCCTCATACCCGAAACGCGCTTGCAGAGTGCCCTTTCCCCTCGTGGATCGCCGCGGTGAACGCTCACCACTCCTTCTCGAGTCGCGCAAATCGAGCCACCAGCCGCTTCTCACCCCCACGATCGAAGCGCACGGTGACCTTGAGATCGCGACCCGCGCCGTTCACGTTTACGATCGTGCCGGCGCCAAATTCGTTGTGCTGGACGCGCTCTCCGGGTCGGTAGTCGGGCGCCAAGTCCGACACGTCCTGAGCGGTCACCTCGGCCGGCACATCGTCGACCGCGAGCGTGTCCCAGGCCGAAGCCGCTCCCCCGGCCGCATCTTGCGCTGACGTTCGCCGGCCGTACGAACCGCCCCAACCGGATAGCGGTTCTTCCTCCCACTCGATCAGCTCCTCGGGCAACTCGAGCAAGAAGGGTGACGGCCCGCCGGCCGAGGCTTGGCCCCAGCGATACCGCTCGTAGGCGTACACCAGAAAAACCCTGTCCTTCGCACGAGTCAAACCCACGTAAAACAGCCTCCGCTCCTCCTCGAACTCGCGTGGCGAATCGAGAGCCCGGGAGAGCGGGAATAGCCCCTCCTCGCATCCGGTCAGAAAGACGATCGGGAACTCCAACCCCTTGGCGTTGTGAAGCGTCATGAGCGTCACCACGCCGCCGTTGAGGTTCGCCTGATCGATATCGGTCAAGAGGCTTACCTCTTCGAGAAACGCGCCGAGGTCACCCGCATCTTCTCCGCGCTCCCCGCTAAACGTCTGCACACCGGCCACTAGTTCATGGAGGTTCTCGAGTCGCTCCTCGCGCCGCGGGTCGCTCGACGCCCGGTAGTGAGCAAAGAGCCCAGCGCGCTCGAAGTACTCGGCCACCCAAATCCCGGCCGGTTCTTCGGCCGCGCGTGCTCGAAACTCCCCGAGCAGGTCAGCCAGCGCGCTCAGCGCCTCGACGGTGGGGGCGTTGACCCCGAGGCCCGTCATCGGGTCGCCGACCGCGACTGACAGCGGTGCGCCACGCTCGGCGGCAACGTCCTCCAGCAGCTGCAGCGTGGTGGGACCGACTCCGCGCTTGGGCACCTTCAAGACACGTGTCATCGACCAGTCGTCCTCGGGGTTCGACAAGACGCGCAAGTAGGCGATCGCGTCTTTTATCTCGAGCCGCTCATAGAATCGAGTCCCACCGACGATTACGTACGGCAACCCGCGTCGACGCATCCCCTCCTCCAAAGCCCGCGACTGAGCGTTTGTGCGGTACAGAACGGCGACATCGTTGGCGCGATATCCATCTCTCTCGAGGCGGCGAATCGTTTTCGCTACCCAACCCGCCTCACTGCCAGCATCCGCCGAGGCGTGGACGTGGAGAGGATGACCGCCCTCACGATCGGTCCACAGTTTCTTGGCCTTTCGCTCGCGATTCTTGACAACGACCGCATGGGCAGCCTCGAGGATCGTTTGCGTGGAGCGGTAATTCTGCTCGAGACGAACGGCGGTGGCTTCGGGGTAATCGTCCTCGAACGACAAGATGTTCGTGATGTCCGCTCCCCTCCATCCGTAGATCGATTGATCGTCGTCGCCAACCACCGTGATCGAGCGATGCCCGGCGGTCAGCAGTCGAACCAGTTGGTATTGGGCGTGATTGGTGTCTTGATACTCGTCCACCAGCACGTGCCGGAACTTGCGACGATACCCGGCCAGCAGCCGCTCGTCGTCGCGTAGCGCGACCACCGTTTCCATCAGCAAGTCATCGAAGTCGAACGCTCGGTTGGCTCGCAACGCGCGGCGGTATTCGCGATACGCTTCGGCTATCGCCTGTTCCACGTGTCCGCGATGAGCGGCAGCGTACTCGTCGGGCGACAACAACTGATTCTTGGCATCCGATATTCGGCGCCGAACTCCGTAGGCATCGACAGAACCGATCGACCAACTCATGTCGTCCATCACACGCTTGATGAGTTGAAGCGTGTCGTCGCCGTCGTATATCGTGAACGAGCGCGGGTAGTCGAAGCGATCGGCGATGATGCGGAGCACGCGCGCACACACCGAGTGGAACGTTCCGACCCAGACGCCCTGAATGCCATCCGGGCGGTCGGTCAGAAGGCGCACGATCCGTTCGCGCATCTCCTGGGCCGCCTTGTTGGTGAACGTGACCGCCAGGATGTTGCCCGGATCGACATCGTGCGCGTCGATCATGTACGCGACGCGATGCGTGAGCACCCGAGTCTTGCCACTTCCGGCGCCGGCAAGAATGAGGAGCGGTCCCGGTCCGTGCTCGACAGCCGCTCGCTGGGTCGGGTTGAGTCCCTCGAGCAACGAGTGGGTCACGATCTAGCCACTGGCAGCGTGATCCGGAACGTCGTGCCCAGCGCATCGTCCGTCGTCACCAGGTCTAGGCTCCCCCCGTGATAGTCCTCAACGATACGACGGGAAAGCGAGAGCCCGACGCCCCAGCCCTGAGGCTTGGTCGACACACCGGTTTCGAAAATCCTCTTCCGCAGCGCGCGTGGAATGCCGGGCCCATCGTCAGACACTTCGACCTCCACGGTCTCGCTCGCCACATCGCGAGTGGTTCTGAGCGTGACCTCCCCGCCTCGACCCTCGAGCGCGTCGACCGCGTTCTTGACCAGGTTCTCCAACGCCCACTCGAGCAGTGTCAGGTTGGCGGCAACCGGAGGCACAACCTCAAACTCCGTGATCAGTCGGATCGATTTGCCGCGGTGTGGCAACCGAGCGCGACAGTACTGTTCCAGATCCCGCATCACGTTGGTCACGTCGATGGGAGTCAACTGTGGCTGTCGGCCGATCAGCTCGAAACGGTTGGCGACCTTCGACAACCTGTCGACATCCTGTTCCATGGCGTCAAGTGCCATCGCGGCGTCGACTTCCGGCTCACCGCCGCTGGTTCCCGGGACAGCGACCGCCTTGCGCTCGGCACGCAAAAGCTCGACCCAGCCATACAGCGACGAAATCGGCGTTCCCAGCTGGTGCGCGCTCTCGCGAGCCATGGCGACCCAGATCTGTCCGCGTTGCACCCGCAAGTTGTACCGGATCAGCCAGAAAGCGATCAAACCGATCGTCGCCAAACCCAGACCTTGGATATAAGGCAGGTACCTGAGCAACGTAATGGTGCCGGCCTCGCTCACGTGGATCTGCTGAATGATGGCGCCAGTCTCATCGGTGACCGGATAGGGGTCGGCGATGCGATCCATACGCGCCGTTTCCTGGCGCAACGCAAGCCGTTCAGCGGGTGACCATGGACCGGTCTCGTTCGCGATCTCGAGCTTCGCGAGATTCCTGAAAGCGAGAGGGTTGCCTTCCGGATCGGTGAGAACGACCGGGTATGGGAACTCTTGGATGACTTCTTCGAAGACGAGGATCTGAGCGTCTTCCGGCGACGAGATCCTCAACGCCCTGGCATACAACGTCGCCAGGCGCTCTGTGTCCAGACGGATGTCGGACACCAACGCCCGTGTATACCACACGTATCCGCCGAACAGCGCAATCGTGGCCACGATGGCGACGATCGGCCAGATCCGCGGCCGATGCTGGGGGCCGCGGTCGAGGTTCATCGGCCTGGAGCCAGGGTCTCGCTCCCTCCGAGGTAGGGACGCAACACGGTCGGCACCGTCAAGGTACCGTCGGCGTTCTGATAGTTCTCGAAGATCGCGATCAGCGTGCGCGGTAGCGCGACCGCGGATCCGTTGAGAGTGTGCGGAAACCGAATTCCGTCGTTCGATTCAGATCGATATCTCAGGTTACCACGTCGAGCCTGATAGGCCTCACAGTTGGAGCACGACGACACCTCGAGCCACTTCTCAACGCCGGGCGACCACACTTCGAGGTCATACGTCTTGGCGGCCGCGTTCCCCATGTCACCCGCAGCCAACAACACGACACGGTACGGCAAGTCGAGCGCCTGCAGAACCCACTCTGCATCCGTCGTCAGCGATTCCAGCTCATCGTACGAGTCATCGGGACGCGCGATCTTGACGAGCTCCACCTTGTCAAACTGATGGACGCGTATCAGCCCTCGCGTGTCGCTTCCGTGCGCACCGGCTTCGCGTCGAAAACAGGGCGTGTGAGAACAGTAGCGAAGTGGGAGCACGTCGGCGGACAAGATCTCGTCCCGGTGCCACCCCATGATCGGTACCTCCGCGGTCGGGATGAGGTACAGCCCGTCGCGCTCAACCGCGTAGAGCTGATCCTCAAACTTCGGCAGGTGCCCGGTCGCCGTGGCGGTCGCTGGGTTTACCAACACCGGCGGCGCGATCTCCAGATAGCCGGTCTCGCGATGGCGGTCGAGCATAAAAGCGATCAATGCTCTCGATAGCGCCGCCCCGTCGCCAATCAGCCCGACAAACCCGGAGCCTGATATCTTGGCCGCTCGCCCCAGATCGAGCACTCCCAATCCATCACCGACATCCCAATGCGGCCGGGGTGCGAAGTCCAGCTCCCGAGGCGTTCCCCACGTGCGGACGATTTCGTTCTGCTCGACACCGCCCGCTGGAACCGTTTCGTGTGGAAGATTGGGGATCTCGAGCCACAATCCATCGAGGTTCCCCTTGAGCGTTTCCGCGCGCTCGTCGAGCTCCTTGATGCGCTCGCTGACCTGGCGCATGGTGGACTTCAGCGACTCGGCGTCATCCTGCCCCCCAACCGACAGCAACTTGCCGATCTCCTTCGAGCGGGCGTTGCGCTCGGCTTTCAGCTTCTCAACCTCGCTGAGAGCCCGCCTGTGCTCGGCGTCGAGCGCGACCAACCGATCGATGTCTATCGCCTCGCCCCGCTTGGCGATCCCGCTTCGCAGTAGATCGGCATCGGTTCTTAGCAGCCGCAGATCGAGCATTACAAATCCGCTACGAGTCGGCGATTGAGAGGTTGAACCTGGTAGGCCCACTCGAAACGTATGAACCGTGAGTTCGGGTCCCCAGCGAACTCCTGATCTAGGTCGATCACCGAGAGCTTGGCGTAGTTGATCGGCACAACGCCGCCAGTGGCGACGAAGCTGATGCGAAAAGCGTAGGTGTGTCCCTCGATCACCGGCACGCCGGCGGCATCGTTGACCGAGCTGTATCCACCCGCTGGCGCGCTCTCAACCGCATCGAACGACACCGTGCCGAGGTCGATGATCCCAGTTCGGATAAAGGACAGGTTGGGTGCAAGCGTCGAGAACGGCCGAAAGATCAGCGTGCCATCGTCCCGCGAGGCGAGAACCCATGTACCAAAAGTGCTGCCGATCTCGCTGGTCCCGATAAAGAACCGTTCGCTGGCCGGGAAATCCCAACCACTCGGAAACCCCGCCAAAGCGAGCTCCCACACCTGGTCATCGCCCTCGTTGACAACCGGTTCTACACTCCGAAACGGGTTCTCCTCATCGCACGCGGTAGCCCCGAAGAACACCGCCACAACGACCAGGAGAGACCGCATGGTTGCCGGCCTAACCATCGCGCTTCACGATCTCGATCGGCGCGTCGGTATCGATTCTCGCGCGCATGTCCGACAGCAGATCTCGCATCGTCTCCTCCCAACGGATGCGAGGCCGCCAACCCGTGGCGGCCTTTAGCTCTGTGGGGTCACCCACCATCCACGCAAAGTCAGCAGGCCGGCGCTGTTCCGAATCGACCTCGATTCGCACTGGCGTCTCCGCGAGTTCACATAGCGTGTCAAGAGCTTCGACCAATCGATGCTCCTTTCCGGAACACACGTTGTACACCGCACCAGGTTCACCGGTCTCTATCAGACCGACATACGCCTCGACGACGTCGCGAACATCGAGCAGGTCACGAATGGTCGCAACGTTACCGACGCTGATGGTCGCCGGCCCGAAACCCGTCTCGGCCAGCGCGATCCGTCGCGCCACCGATGGAAACAAGTACTGGCTGGCCTGCCCCGGCCCGGTGTGTGGAAACGGCCGCACGCGGACCACTGGGACTCCAAAACTGCGCCAATACTGATACCCCAGGACATCTTGGGCGACCTTGCTCGCGCCATACGGGTTGATCGGTACCAAGGGAGCGGTTTCGACGATCAGACCCTGACTCGGGTCTGGATCGCCGTACACTTCGCATGACGTCACCAGCAAAACCTGCTCCACAGACGCTTCGCGGCACGCTTCCAAAACGTTTATCGCACCTACCGCGTTGACATCGAACGTCGTCGCGGGGTCGCGAAAAGACTCGCCAACGCTCGTTTCTCCGGCCAGATGCACGACGACGTCTGGTCGCGCATCGGTGATCGCAGCGCTGACGCCGATCCGGTCGCGGATGTCGAGCCGGACCACCTCGTCGGCCCCACCGATCGTCGATGCAGACCGGTAGACCGACCCGACCACGATGTGACCCTCGGCCGCCAACCGGGCAGCTAGGTGGTGCCCGACGAAACCCTCGCTGCCGGTTATGAGAATACGCATGCGTTCCGTGATTTCGATCGGTGTGGGAGGGGCGCCAAGCGCTTTGATAAGGCGCGCAAAAATGAAAATTTAGCGATTGTTGGATGTGAGCAGCAACCTGCCCTCGTGGGTCTCAGCGCGGCGTTGCTCCCAGGCGGTGCAAAGCTTCGAGCATCGCGCGTTCATCCTCGGTGAGCACCTGATCACGGCGGCCCATCACTTTTTCCGCTGTGCGCAGGAATGCCTCTAGCCGCACCACCTGCTGCTCGTCGCCATCGAACCAGCAGAAGTCAGGCAGGAAGGTGGGTGACACGCGACGACCGCCAAAGAAGTGAGTGCCGACCCCGAACCGCGCGCCGGTCGTCAGCAGCGACCCGATTCCGGTCTTGACGTGATCACCGAGAAAGGCGCCCAACTTGAGAACGCCGGTGTCGACTGTGCCATCGGGTCCGGTGAGCCGGATCGGTCCGTAGGTGTTCTTGAGATCACTGGTGGTCGTGCCGGCGCCGAGGTTGACCCACGCGCCCAAGATCGAGTGGCCAACAAAACCGTCGTGCGCCTTGTTGGAAAACGCCTGGACGATCGATGCTTCGACCTCACCTCGGATACGACAACCGGCTCCGATCGAGGTTCCACTGCCGACCCGGCCACCGAGGATGACGCTGCCGGGACCAACGTACAGCGGGCCCTCGAGCACGGTGTGCGGCGCGACCCTGACCCCGGTGCCTAGCACGATCGGACCGGGCTCTGTGTCGAGCGCGACAAAGGGACCGATCGTCACGTCCCGCTGGACCTTCAGACCGTCACCGAGCAGAGCCACGGGATCGACCCCGGTAACCGTCTCCGCGGTCGTGAACTCCTCAGCGTCGTGCTGGATCAGCTCGGCGTTGGCCTCGACCATCGCCCACGGCGAGTCGAAGAGTCGACCACCGGCTTCCTCGGCTGGGAGATTCAGGGCCGACAACCACTCCACGAGAGCGACTGGGCCACCGTCGAGCTCTGCAGCCTCTCGCGCGACCGTCGGGTCGAGCCGCCACGCCACCGGTCGTTCTCCGATGCGATACTCGGCCATCTCGGTCCCAAAACGCCAATTGCGAGGCGGGACCCAACTGGCGATCACAACCCGCAAGCCGGTCTCGGCCTCGGGCCACGAGTTCAAACATGGCCGCTCGTTCGAGTGGAAGGCACACCCGGTGACTTCAGTATCACAATAGACCATGCCGACGGGACCCGCGTGCGCTTCCCACCGCTGACGAAAGGAGCGCGTTCCAGCCAGTAACTCAGCCACCGGTCGCGTCTCGGCAAGCGGCCAAAACGGCGAGCGGTCCGGATCACAAAGAACGAGCGGGACGGCGCTCAACGGGCAGTCCGAATCGTGGTGCGGACGATCCAGGCCTCGGGGAACCCGACCTCGACCAGCTGCCCGCGCAGCCGCTCGGCCGATTGGCGATCGGTGAAGTCGCCGACCCGTACTTTGTACCAAGGGTCGACCCACTCCATATAAATCGGATTGGCGACCTGCTGCTCACGCAAGCGACGGACGGCACCGGCGGCCACATCTCGATCGCGGGCGGCAAACACCTGCACCCGGTAACCGGTGGCCAAGGCGCCGACACCGGTCGTCGAGCGGATTGCACCGGTCACGACTGTTTCGCGCACCACTCGCGACGTATCGGGCCGAGCACCAGCCAGTGTATCCGCACGCACTCTCCCATCCGCCGCGACAGAGCCGACCAACGTCTGCTCCGACGCATCGGCAACACCCGTCGGTTGGTCGTCGACCTCACGGAGGGTGGGCTGGGGCTCCAAAACCGGCTCGTCCTCGACGGAAGTCGGCCGCTCGGTGGTCGGGCGTCGGGCCGTGGTTTCGGGTGGAGCGTCGCGATAGGGAGACGCGCACGCCGCCGCGACGATCAGGATCGACGACGCGAGAGTGGTCGCCTTCATCGGTCTGGGCGATCCGCCGTTGCCGCCCGCACAAATGGCTTCAGCTTGTCGAGCATGTCACGACTGACGACGAGTGTCGCCTCTTCGGTGCGCACGATGACACAGTCTGAAACGCCGAGCGCTGCCACCTGTCCTTGACGACAGAACGCGATGACGTCTCGACACTCCTCGAGCACGCAGTCCCCCAGCTCGGTGTTGCCCTCGGGCGAGGTCTTCACCCAGCGGGCGAGCGCCTCCCACGAGCCTACATCGTCCCAGCCCCAATCAGCCGCCGGAAGAACGACTGCG
>JBDHED010000060.1:0-9854 GCA_039591175.1 Gemmatimonadota bacterium
CTCCCACACCGCCGGTTTCCTCTACGATCTCGTGAGCGATCCGCGTCAGCGCGCGGTCGATCGCCTGCGCGTCCATGATCACGGTACCCAACCGCGCCTCCTGTGAGTGGTTTTTCGGTCCGTTCGTGGCCCCTCTGAAAGGCAGAGCCGAACCTACGATCGAAGACGCTAGGGTGTCAACAAAACCACCGGCGGGCTTTCCTAGACGCCTCTCGCGGTTAGTTTGGGAGAATCCTTCGATTCTCCAAACGGAGACCGTTTTGATAAGACCGGTTCTCGCGATCGCGATCGGTTTGGCCTGCACCGCTTCCTCGGTGCTGGCACAAGATCTACCCACTACCGACGAGGCGCGGCTCGAGCTACCGAAGGTTGTCCTGGATGGGGTTCCGTTCGAGGGCTGGGTCGTAGCCGATAGGACCGCGCCCGGAGACAGCCTTTCGTTCATCGTGACGATACCGGGTGCGGCGCAAGCCATTAGCCGCGGCACGGTGGCCGGCGGCGACTCGATCAAGGTGACGAGCCTGGTGCTCGAGCGACCCGGTACCGGGGTGACTTTGGAGACGCCGGCGGGGTCGACCACCGCGCAAACACGTGTTCTCCCAGGTTGGCTATCGGTCCTGCCCTCGCTCATCGCCATCACGTTTGCGCTGCTGTTTCGACAGGTGGTGATCTCGCTCTTGGCGGGCGTTTGGCTGGGAGCGCTGTTCATTTACAACTGGAACCCGCTGACCGCGATAATTCGCACAATCGACAAGTACATCGTCGAGGCGATCACCGATCCCAACAATGCTCAGATCCTGATTTTCACCTTTCTGCTCGGCGGCATGGTCGGCATCATCAGCCGCAATGGCGGTACCCACGGTGTCGTCGATTCGATTACGCGGCACGCGGTAGGCCCCATTAGGGGACAGCTGGCCGCGTACGTAATGGGTCTGCTGATCTTCTTCGATGACTACTCGAACACCTTGATCGTTGGTAGCACGATGCGCCCCGTGACCGACGGTCTAAAGATCAGCCGTGAAAAATTGGCCTACATCGTTGACTCGACCGCTGCGCCGGTGGCGTCGATCGCTCTAATCGGCGGTTGGGTCGGCTTCGAGGTCGGGTTGATCGACAGTGCGCTGGAGCCGCTCAATCTGGGCGTCGAGCCGTATGTCTTGTTCGTCCAGAGTATCCCGTACCGGTTCTACCCGATCCTGGCGCTCGCTTTCGTCCTGATGGTGATCGTGACGAACCGCGACTACGGCCCCATGCTGGCGGCCGAGCGGCGCGCTCACCGGGAGGGAGAGGTTCTCCGCGAAGGCGCCAACCCCGCGAGCGATTTTGACGCCGAGATCTTGAATCCCATCGAAGGCAAGCCACGCCGTTGGTGGAATGCGCTTATACCGATAGGGGTCGTCGCGGCGGTCACGTTGATCGGCATGTACACGACCGGTCGTGAAGCGGTGCTGGCGGCGGGCGATCCCGATCTCGGCCTCCAGAACGTCATCGCCAACGGGAACTCATTCTCATCGCTCATTTGGGGTTCGTTTGCGGCCTGCGTGGTGGCGGCAGTCATGACGCTTTTGCAGCGGATTCTGAGCCTCGAGCAGACGATGGCCGCGTGGGTCGCGGGACTCAAGGCGATGTTGTTCGCGTGCATCGTATTGACGCTCGCCTGGTCGATCGGCTCGATCACCGTAGAGGTTCACACCGCCGGTTACGTCGTGAGCTTGTTGACCGGCAATCTCGACCCGCGATTGCTCCCGGTGCTGGTATTCATCATGTGCGCCTTTGTCTCTTTCGCCACCGGGACATCCTGGGGAACGATGGCGATCATGATGCCGGTCGTCGTGCCCCTCGCGGTGGCGCTGGCAGCAGACGCCGGGTTGGCGGCACCAGCCGCACACACGGTTCTCGTCGGTGCCGTCTCGGGGGTGCTGGCGGGGGCGGTCTGGGGCGATCACTGCTCGCCGATCTCCGATACCACGATCCTCTCGAGCATGGCCACCAGTTCGGATCACATCGACCACGTTCGGACTCAGATCCCGTACGCGCTGGCGGTCGGCGTCGTCGGCATGCTGATCGGCGACATCCCTACCGCCTACGGTCTCTCACCGTGGATCTCGATCGTTCTCGGAACGGGGATTCTGCTGGGTCTGATCTACGCCATCGGGCGGCGGACAGACACCGCCTGAGGCACCTAGCTGCTCGGCCAGATCTGCTCTAAGCCCTGATGGATGCCGATCGGCTCGTACCCCAGATCCTCGGTCGCATTCGAGTGGTCGAGGTCGGCGTCTTGTATGATCCCCGCGATGACGTTCCAGGTCAGCGGCGGCTTCTCCATTATCAGCGCCATGCCCCTCGCTAACACTTTGCACACCCATACCGGAATCGGAATGAACGGACGTTGCTTGCTGCGATGTTTCAGCATGAGCTTGGCGAGGTCCCAAATCGAGATCGCCTCACCGCCGCTGAAGTTGTACGTCTTGTCGTAAGCTTTGGGATTGCCAGCAACGGCCAAGAAACCCTTCAGCAGATCGTCGACGTGGACGGGATTCTTCAGTGACTTGCCGGTTCCAATAAACGGCACCACCGGGAAACGCTCCAGGTAATCGAGGAACATCCTAAACTCGAGCCCACCGTGCTCGTTGTAGGAAAGCGTGGGGCGAATGATCGTGTACTTCATCGCGGTTTGCGAACTGACAATGTGCTCACACTCGCGTTTTGATTCCGAGTACGGAGTCGTAAACGGATACAGAACTGACGCCGACGAGACGAACACGAAGTGTTTCACACCGGCGGCAATCGCCCCCTCAACCATGTTGCGGGTTCCCCCCACATTGACGATCTGAAACACACTCGGGTCGTGGGCGATAATCACTGCGGCCAAATGGTACACCATATCTACGCCTTCAAACGCCCCTTCGAGCGTCTTCGGATCGCTGACGTCACCGTGACGCATCTCGACGTCTACACCTTCGATCGAAGTTCCCGGGCGATCCAGTACCCGGACTTCGAATCCGCGCTCGATCAATCCCTTGACGAGTTGGGTGCCCATGACGCCGGCACCACCAGTAACGAGAATCATCGGCCTCCTCCTACCGATCCTACGGCGGCTTCACGTCCAGGCTTTGAGATCACGAACTGGATCTTGCCGTTCGTGCCCGGAGGAATCGAGTCAACAAAAGCGAAGCGTATCCCGATCTCGCTTCCAACTCGGGCCCGAAGTCCTTCCTCGATCTTATCTACATCCGACTGTTGAAATGAGACACTTTTCACAAGCCTGACCTCCAGGGTGTCTACGGTATCCTGCACAATTTGGCTAAGTCGGACTCCAGGTGAAGCCTTGAAAGCGGCGTCGAGCCGGCCCACATGTCGCCCGTCCGGAGTGATGACTACGTCCTCGACTCGTCCGATGATGTTTCGCACGGTCCTATAGGTACGGCCGCAGCTACAATCGGAATCATCAGCCTCGGCTAGATCGTTCGTTCGGTATCGGATCAAGGGCATGGCCCGGTTGTGGAAGGTCGTGGCAACGATTTCTCCCGCCCCACCGGACCCAAAACCGTCGGCCGATCTATCGACGATCTCCACGAACGAGTACTCCTCGTGCACGTGATGCGTGCCCTCACCACACGTGCTGAATAGAGCCGCTCTCTCGTTCTGGTTGTAGAAATCGAACACGGGGCATTGCAGCACCTCTCTGATGATCGCCTCCTGATGCTCGAGCAGAGTTTCGGCCGCCGTCAGGACACTGGGGGGATGATAATCCTCCAGCTCCAGCTCGCGCAGCCAACGACAGAACAACTCCAGTGACGAAGGATAGGCCTTGATCAGCACCGGGTTGAACCTCTTCAACCGCTGCACATAGAGCGGCATGTTCTCCTTCTTGAAGTTGAACGACGACAAGTGCAAGCAGTTCAACTTCGGGTCGTACCGGAAGAGGCGATCACCCTTGATCAAGAACCCGGTCAGGTCGGCGAAACGGTCGCCGAATCGGTACCCGGCCCAGTTCAGCACTCTCCAAATCGAGGCGAACTGCGTGATGTTCGACTCCCGATCTAGGAGGAACTTGGTAGGTGTCCCGGTCGAGCCGCTGGTCTCAGTCGGGACCGGGTCGTAATCGTCCAGATTCTCGGCGCGCAGTTCTCGGAAGTTCTCACGCACCGTGTCTTTTGTGAGCTCTGGCAAGGCACTGATGTCGAGTCGGTCGACCATTTCGGTGAAGTCAGACTCATACGGACCCAGTGTTCTCCGATAGTAGGGTACGTTCTGAACGGCGTGTCGCAGCGTCCGATCGAGTCGCTCTTGCACCCATCCACGACGACGGTCCAACGACCAATGTTGAGATTCGTCGAGCAAGTCGTGAAACCGCTTTATGGCCAGCGGATGGAGGACGTAGTCCCGAAGACGGAAGATCATCCGATAGATGCACCCGTGGCCTGTCTATGTTCTTCAAGAAGATTTCGATAGTGACCAGCGATATGACGACCGATCATTCGCAGCACGTTCAGACCGTACGGGATCGGCGACAAGCTCGAACTGTGTTCGTCATAGCGAGTTGGAATCGCGATCTCGGCACACCGCATTCCGACCAGGTGCGCCATCAAGATCATCTCCGCATCGAAATTGTAGTTGTCCTGCAGTTTCTCGAATGGGACGCGCTCCAGCAGGGCACGAGAATATACCATGTATCCACTGTGGAACTCTCTCATTTGGGTACCAAACGCCAGGTTCTCGATCGTCGTCAGCACGCGGTTTGGGATGTACCGGGTGAGAGGCATGCCCCCCCCCCGTGCGCCACCCTCCAGTAGCCGTGATCCTTGAACGATGTATGCATCGTCGTGCAAGACGGGGGCCAGAAGATCGAGAGCCTTCTCGGGCGCATACTGCCCGTCGGAGTGAACGATGGCAACGCCGTAGGCCTCACGATTCAATGCCACCCTGAGCCCACTCTTCAACGCTCCCCCATAACCGCGATTCTCAGGGTGATCCACGACCGCTATGCGCGGGTTGTCAGCCGCCAGTTCGCGCGCCACTTGCCCGGTTCCGTCGGGGCTGGCGTCGTTCACGATAATGACCGATCCGGTCTCCCAAAACACAGCTGGGATGCGCTCGATCACACTCGATAGCGTCGATTCCGCCCGGTAGGCCGGAATCACGATCGCTGGCGCTTTCAGATTCTCTGGGCTGATCACCGCGGCCGCCTCACAGCTCGATGGCGGAGAGGGCGGGATTCGAACCCGCGAGACGCTGTTAACGTCTACGCGATTTCCAGTCGCGCTCCTTCGACCACTCGGACACCTCTCCGCACGTACACCGAGAAGATATCCTCAGAAGAGCACCCAGTCAGCACGGTCATCTAGCCCAGAATGACCTCGACCATGTGGGTCGCCCCGTCATCGACCAGCTCGATTCGGGCGCCGGCGCCGGGCCGAGCGCGCTGCGTCGTCGGCGAATGGATACGTTCGTGATCCAGCTCGAGATCGCGGCCATCGAGACTCACCTCCCGGACCCCGTACATGACACCGTTGGGGTTCTTCACAACTACCTCGTACTGCGCCGAGTGATACCTGAAGGAGAGCTCGAAATCAGGCCAATCCCGCGGAATGCACGGATCGAGATAGAGCGTCTTTCCGCGCATGCGAAAACCGAGGATCCACTCCACCCCGGCTCGATACATCCACCCGGCGGAGCCCGTGTACCACGTCCAACCTCCGCGGCCTACGTGAGGCGGCTCGGTGTATACATCGGCCACCGCGACGTAGGGCTCGACCTTGTAGCGGTGAATCCCGGCCCTCGTGCTCGCGTGGTTGATCGGGTTCAGGATCGAGAAGAGTTCAGCCGCCTTGTCACCGTCACCCAGCTCTGCGAAGGCCAACACCGACCAGATGGCGGCGTGAGTATACTGCCCACCGTTCTCTCGCACGCCGGGCAGGTACCCCTTGATATAGCCTGGGTCGCTCGGTGTCTTGTCGAATGGCGGCGTAAACAACAGAACCAGCCCGTCGCCCCGCTTGACCAAGTGTTGCTCGACCGCCTTCATCGCTCGCTCCGCTCGATCGCCGCGGGCGGTACCCGACAGCACCGCCCACGACTGCGCGATCGAATCGATCCGACACTCTTCATTGGCCGCGGAACCAAGCGGAGTCCCATCGTCAAAATAGGCACGCCGATACCAGTCACCGTCCCAACCGTGCTCCGCGATCGCCGGTTTGAGTGCATCCAGATACGTCTTCCACCGGGCCACGCGTTCGCCATCACCGCGGTCTTCGGCGACCGGGATGAACCCGTCGATCGCGAGGTGAAGAAACCAAGCCAACCAAACGCTCTCTCCCCGCCCCTGATCTCCAACTCGATTCATGCCGTCGTTCCAGTCCCCGGAACCGATTAGCGGTAACCCATGTGCGCCGACTCCGAGACTGACGTCGAGGGCTCGCGCGCAGTGCTCGTACAACGAGGCACTGGCGTCAGCCGGTGCGGGTTGGAAGTACTTTTCAACTTCGTCTTCCGGTAACACCTCACCAGCTAGAAACGGTACGCTCTCGTCCAGGATCGACTCGTCGCCAGTGACGTTGAGGTAGTGGACGAGAGCCAGCGGCAACCAGACCCGGTCATCGGAGATTCGAGTCCGCACTCCCCGACCCGATGGCGGGTGCCACCAATGTTGGACATCGCCTTCGGGGAACTGGCGCGCGGCGGCTCGTAGCAAATGTGCTCGCGGGATCTCCCGCCCGGCGACGACCAGCGCCATCACGTCCTGGAGTTGATCTCTGAATCCGTAAGCCCCGCCGGACTGATAGAACGCGGACCGGGCCCAGATGCGGCACGAGAGCGCCTGATACAGCAGCCATTGATTGAGCATGATCGACATCGAGTAATCGGGAGTTCGAACCTGTAACGCGCCGAGGATATCCTCCCAGCGCTTTACCACCGCATCAAATACGCTATCGAGGTCGGTGATCCGGTACTCGGTTACAAGCGCTCGAGCCTGATCGGCGTCGACTCCCTGCCCGAGCAGGAAAACGACCTCGATACTCGCTCCCGGCTCGAGAACGAGATACCGCCGCAACGCCGCGCACGGGTCGTGCGCCGACCCAACTCGTCCCGTTAGGCTCGATCCCGGGACCATCCCGGCCGGCTCACGCAGCGTGCCGTGGCGGCCCACGAACTCGCCCCGATCCCCGGTCCACTCGTCTTGCTGACCACTTAGATCGGCGAACGCAATACGGCCGGCGAACTCACCACTCCACCAGTTCTGGGCGAACAGTGCCTGCGTTTCCGCATCGAGGGTGGTCACGATCGAAGCGGCGTTTTGATCTCGTTCGACTCCCAGCACCCATTCGACGTACCCAGTGACCGAAAGTTTGCGCGTGTGATCTGACAGGTTCCTGACGACCAGGCGCGAGATCTTGATTGGATCGTCAACCGCAACGTACTGGGTGAGCTCAGTCGCGATCTCGTGACATTGGAGCGCGAATCGTGTCCAACCCTGCCCGTGGCGGATCTCGTAAGGCGACGATTGGCGGATCGGCAACGGGGTCGGCGTCCAGATCTCGCCGGTTTCCTCGTCGCGCAAGTAGATCACCTCGGCGGGCGGATCGGTAACGGGATCGTTGGACCAGGGTGTAAGTCGGTTCTCACGACTGTTTGACGCCCACGTGTAGCCGGATCCCGTCTCCGAAACCTGAAAGCCGAAACCGGGATTGGCGATGACGTTGATCCAGGGGGCTGGCGTCCACTGCCCCTCACCGAGGATCGTGACGTACTCGCGGCCGCCCTCAGCGAAGCCTCCAAGCCCGTTGAAGAACGCGAGTCGCGGCCTAGGTGGCGGCACCTCGGGAGCCGCGGGCGCCTTTTTCCACGCCGTTCCGAAAACCGCTGCCGGTCGATGCTCGACTGCGCTCTCGAGTTGCTCACTCAACGAGCCGTGATGACTGAGCAGCACAACTCGGGCGACAGCGCGTAACAGGTCACGGTCTTCCTCCGGCATCTGATCGACGCGCAAGATGTGGACTTCGCCGTGGCGTCGGTGAACCTCGTGCAGGCCACGCGACTGGCTGAGCCGAAGACTTCGCTCGAGCCACTCCTGCAGCTCCTCAGCGTACGAGACGGGGTGCTCGTTAGCCACGACGAGGTCCACTCCCAGGCCCTTCCAACCCCAGTACTCGTGAGCGCGAATCAGCTGCCGTACTATTTCCCGGTCTCGCATCTGGTCAATCCGCACGAGCACGATCGGCAAGTCGCCCGAGATCCCGTAAGACCAGAGCGTCGATTGACCGAGTCGATTGCGGGCCAACACCGCAGATGGCGGCCGCAGAACAGGGCTCGAGTACAAGATGTAGCCGGCCAACCGTTGAAAGAGATGAGCCTCATCGGGCTCGATGTCGAGGTGCTGCAGCTGCACCTGGGCCTGTGTCCACGCGAGCTCCGACGCGCGCTCGAACGTCGTCGTCTCGCGGTATTTATCGACCAGGGCCAACACCGATTCCCGTGACCCGGCCACCAACGTCGAAAACGTGACGCGAGCGGTTTCGCCAGGGCCTAGCCGCACCGTCCGCCGCAAGCTCAGGATGGGATCAAGGACAGCGCCGGTCGTATTCGACAACGGTCGTCCCTCTGTGACACTGGTGGGTCTCCGAACGCCGTGTCCGCGATCGAGAAACCTCGCCCGATCAGTCTCATACTGTAGCCCGCCAACCGTATCACCCTCGACCGTCACGACATGTGCGGCCCATACTTCTGGTTCTTCCTCCGACCGTGGTCGCCGGCTCGCCAGGAGCGCTTCGAAGGCCGGTAGAAACTCCGTTTGAACGAATAGCTTCTGGAACGCCGGGTGCGCGATATCAGCTTCTGGCGTCGTCAAAACCACTTCGGCGTAGCTGGTGAGCTCGATCTCCTTCGTTCCACCGCCGAGGTTCTTGATCGTGACCTTGCGTAGCTCGCCGTCGTCCTCGGGTGACACGATGACTTCCATCGACGTCCATATTGCACCATCCCGGCGCTGGAACTCGGCCCGGTCCTCTGAGAAGCCAACTTCGTAGTGATCGGGATCGGCAGCGGTCGGCTGATAGCCGCCCGACCACATGTCGTCGGTTGCCACGTCCCGGACATACACGAACGTGCCCCACGAATCGCGCGTCGGATCCTCCCGCCATCGCGTAACCGCGATGTCGTTCCACCGGCTGTATCCAGAGCCGGCATGAGTGATCACCACGCTGTATCGACCATTCGACAGCAAGTGCGTGCGCGGCGAGCTGGTGTGCGGCGTTCGGAAGCGACGCACCACGGGTGGGACGATCTCGCGGATATGACGGGCTGCCCTGACTTCCTCTCGCCGAGGGCGCGCCACCGAGACGTCACGCGGGATTCTCTCCTGCAAGAGCAGCTCGCTTGCGCTGATCATCGGCACAGAGTGGAATCGGCGTCGCATGAGACCGTCATTCAGCGCGTTGTGAATGGCAACGATCGTCATCCCCTGATGGTGGGCCATGTAGGCGCGAACCGGCGCCACCGACTGGCCCTTGGGAACCCGCTCGGGTGTGAAGTCGAGCGCTTCGTAGAACCCCAGCACACCCAGTGCACCGTGATCCGCCAAGCGTGCGAAGTTCTGCGCTGCCGCGCTGGGATCGACCATGACCGCCAAGGCGGTCGCGTAGGGCGCGACCACGAGGTCTTCGCTCAATCCACGAGTCAAGCCCAACCCGGGGATCCCGAAATGTGAGTACTGATAGTTGAGGTTCAGGTCGCGCGCATTATAGGCTGACTCGGACACTCCCCACGGGACGCCACGCGTTCGGCCATACCGAATCTGACGATCGACGACGAGGCGGTGAGTTCGATCCAGCAGCGTGCCCGGTGCCACGTCGACA
>JBDHED010000061.1:0-9821 GCA_039591175.1 Gemmatimonadota bacterium
CGATCAGCGGATCTTCGAGAAGTGCCGGGACCTGTTGGTGAGCGAAATGGCGCTCATCAAGGATTACAGCTACGAGAAAGCCACCGAGTACTTCGACAAGACGATGGCCAACGGCCGCTCGAAGGCCACGAACGCGTCGAAGAAGAAGAAGAGCGCGAAGAAAAGCTCAAAGAAGAAGAAGTAGAGCCCGCCTCCTAGATCCACTCAGGATTTCGAGCATCTGATTCTTTGCTTCGGGTCAGCGACTCGACCTTGCTGCCATCGGCTCCCATGACCCACAGATTGTGTCGACCGTGCGGACGGCGGGAGACGAACACGATCCTGTCACCGGCGGGATTGAATGAGGGGGTTGAGTCCTCGACCTCGTTGTCGGTGAGCCGGGTTACTTGCTTGGTCGACAGCTCCACCAACGCGATCTCCGCCGCGGATCCCGTACCATGTTTGAAAACGATCCGGCTCCCGTCAGGACTCCAGTTGGGATCGCTCTGCGGACCGGTCTCGCCGAGGGTCAGCGGTTCCGAGGCTCCGGTTCGCGCGTCGACGATAAAGATCCGCGTCACGCCATCGCGGACACCCACCACCGCTAGTGATCCTCCATCCGCTGACCAACGGGGCTGACGCCAGGGCCCTCCATTCTCCAACAAGGTCCTGGGCTCGGAGCCATCGACGGAGGCGATCTCGATGCTGGACAGTCCGCCCTGCGTGCGCGTGTAGGCGATCTGTGTCTCGTCCGGACTCACCGATGGATCGCTAAACTCCTCGCCTATCGCCGAGAGCACGACGCCCTCATCGCTGCCATCCAACCCGACCGACCAAATCTGCCTGGAGCCCGCCACCACGCGGGTGTAGAAGACCTTTCTCAGGCCGGCGGAGAACTCGGGAGAGCCGTCAAACCCGTCTTCACCGGTGAGCCGCAGCTCGTTCCCCGATCGCGCCACCAGGAAGTAGATGTCTTCGCTCTTGCCCAGGGAATCGTCGATCGCCTTCGAGTAGATGACGCGCACAGACGACGGCAGGTTGGCGGGCGGGTTGGCGAGACAACCGTAGCCAATCACCACCAGCAACAGCAACGCAGCACTCAATCCGAGCGATCTCCTCACGTGCTCCTCCTCATACTCGGGGTAGGGTCAGGCCGCGCTGTGCCTGGTACTTGCCTTGACGATCGGCGTACGACGTATCGCAGGGGTCGCTGGATTCGAAGAACAACACCTGCGCGATCCCCTCCTCGGCGTAGATTTTCGCCGGTAACGGCGTCGTGTTCGAGATCTCCAGTGTCACATGTCCTTCCCATTCGGGCTCGAAAGGCGTCACGTTCACGATGATCCCACAGCGGGCGTAGGTCGACTTCCCTACACAAACTGTCAAAACGTTCCGGGGGATGCGGAAGTACTCGATCGACCTGGCCAGGGCGAACGAATTGGGCGGAACCACACATGTGGTACCGGTCCAGTCGACGAACGAGCGTGGGTCGAACTCCTTCGGGTCGACCGTCGCGCCATAGACGTCGGTGAAGATCTTGAACTCGTCGGACACTCGAAGATCGTAGCCATAGGACGAAAGGCCGTAGGAGATCACGCCTTCTCTCACCTGGGTCTCCTGAAACGGCTCGATCATCCCGTGCTCATGAGCCATGCGGGCGATCCAATGGTCGGGACGGATGCTCACAACGCCTCGTTCATGCTGCCGCTGCGGTACCCTTCGAGATCGCACGACACCCAGGTGTAGCCGAGGTCCTTGAGCGCGGGCACGATCACATCGACCGCCTCGAGCAGTCGGCGGCGGTCAGCGGGCGGGACCTCGATACGGGCCACGTCACCGTGATGACGGACTCGCACGACGTCGAAACCAGCCTCGCGCAGCACCCGTTCGGCTTGCCCGACGCGCTCGAGCTCTGGCACGGTGATCGATCGTCCGTACGGAAAGCGCGACGCCAGACACGCGTTGGCCGGCTTGTCGGCGGTCGGTAATCCCAGCCGGCGCGAGAGGGCCCGGATGTCAGGCTTGGTGAAGCCCGCCTCCTTGAGCGGGCTAACGATCCCGCGTTCGTCGAGCGCCTTGAGCCCGGGTCGATAATCGAGCGCGTCATCGGCATGCGAGCCATCGATGACGGTCTCGTATCCGTGCTCCGCGGCCAACCGCTGGAGATCGCCGTACAGGTCCGCTTTGCAGTAGTAGCAACGCTCGGGCGGGTTCTTGACGAACCCTTCGGCTTCCAGCTCAGTCGACTGGAGCCGCACATGGCGAGCGCCCATACTGGCCGCCAACCGGGTCGCCTCGTCGACTTCGTCCGGGTCGTAGGTCGCACTGGCGGCGGTCACCGCCAGCACGCGATCGGCGCCCAGGGCGTCGATCGCCTTTTTCAGCAGCAACGTCGAGTCGACGCCACCCGAATAGCCGAGGACGACCGATCGACAGTCAGCCAGGACGGCCTCGAGCTGACGTTCCTTGTCAGACAGACGGTCGCGGCCGGTAAGGGTCGGAGCAGGGTGGGTCATGCGAGGCCGGAAGCTAAGCCGACGGCCGAGCCGATGCATGCCGATCGAGAACTCGGAACTGGATCGCTTCGGCGACGTGCATCGGCTCGATCACGCTAACCCCCGCCAAGTCGGCGATTGTGCGCGCCACTCGCAGGATTCGTACGTGCGCTCGTGCCGACAGCCCGAGCCGATCGTAAGCCGCCTCGAGCAACCGTTCTCCCTCGGGATCGAGCTCACACCAGCGCTTCGTTTGACGTCCGTCGATCCGCGCGTTCAATCCCCCGGGGCCTATTCGATTGCCCTGTCTGCGGCGGGCGGCGGTTACCCGCGCCCGAACGACGGTTGCCGACTCGCCCGGGGCTTCACCCATCAAGTCCCCAAACGCGACCGGACGAACGCGGACATGAAGGTCGATTCGATCGAGCAGCGGACCCGACAGTCGAGCCCGATACCGCTGACGGGCAGCCGGTAAGCAGGTACACGGCTTGAGCGCCTCACCCCAATGTCCGCACGGACATGGGTTCATCGCACCCAAGAACATGAACCGCGCGGGAAAACGGTGGCGATAATGAGCGACGCGTCCGATCATGATCTCGCCTTCCTCCAACGGTTGTCGCAATCCCTCCAACGCGTCGCGTCGAAACTCGGGAAACTCGTCCAAAAAGAGCACCCCACGGTGAGCCAGGCTGACTTCCCCCGGCCGTGGAGGGCGTCCGCCACCGAGCAACGCAGCCGCCGAGACCGTATGGTGCGGAGCTCGAAACGGCGGCGCGTGGATGAGCGGTCGTTCCGGCGACAAGCGACCCCAGGCGGAGTGAATGGCGGTCACCTCGAGCGCCTCACCTGACCCGAGGGGTGGCAAGATCGATGGAAACCGACGCGCCAAGAACGTCTTGCCAACCCCCGGCGGCCCGATCAACAACGCGTTGTGCCCGCCGGCTGCAGCGATCTCGAGGGCCCGACGGGCAACCACTTGACCCCTGACCTCCGACCAGCCGGAGCCACGCTCGATCCGAGCGAGCGAACGCGACGGTACCGCAACCGGTTGGATCGGATTCGCGCCCGAAAGGTGATCAACCGCCGCTGCCAGAGCTGGAACCGGGAGTGCCATCAATCCGTCGACGAGCGCCGCCTCTGCAGCGTTCTCGGGGGCAACCAGAACTTCACGCGCCCCCATCGCCTTCAGCGCTGCGGCGATCGGCAGAACGCCCCGCACCGGCTGCACCCGTCCGTCCAGGCTGAGCTCACCGAGCGCCGCCATCGGTGGATGATCGGTCGGCGTGGCGATGGTGCGCGAAGCTTTGAGGATCGCCAGAGCGATCGGCAGATCGAAGCCGGTCCCGCTCTTGGGCTCGTCGGCTGGAGCTAGATTGACGGTGATTCGACGCAGCGGGGCCTCGAATCCACTGTTCGAGAGCGCCGCCATAACGCGTTCTTTGCTCTCACGGACCGCTCCGTCGGGAAGACCGACCAAGTGAAAGGCCGGGAGACCGCGCGCAAGATCGACTTCGACCGTGATCGGTCGTGCTGTAAACCCAGCTAGGGCAGCCGTGAAGACGCGCGCCAGCACACAGCGATCGATTGCAAGTCGTGCACCGCCGAATCTAGAGTGCTCAGAAGCGCCAGTTTTGGCCGATGACGACGCCGTGAACCCAGCCGCCTACGGGCAAGTCGTTCGAGAAGATCATCGTGTACACGTCGATCCATCCGCGGCCCACCGCGAGGGTTGCGCCGATCGGGTAAAAGCGATTCTGGAACAGCCCGTCGAGCTCCTTGGCAAACAAGAGTTCGTTGCCGACAAACAGGGATCTTGCCCTGCCGGTCCCGCCGAGCTGAAACACGAACCGTGGATAGACGCGGTACAGGACGTCGTCGGCCACGTCGCCCTCTCGCCACCACAACTCGAGCTGGTTACGGACATCGAACTGGGTTCGTGGACCGAGCTTCCAACGGGGCGTCAGCGCCAGCTCGGCCCGCACGTTGTCGATCTCGGGTCCGAAGAGCAGCCGCTGCTGCATGTACGAAACGTTGCCGTCGAAGGCCAAATCGTCCCGCCATTGGTAACGCGCTATGTGGGTCGCGCGAATGAAACACAGGTGCGATGAGTCGTCGTCGAAGCGCAACTCGCCGGCGACGCCCAACGTCCACTTGCCGGGCTTCGCATACTGGCCCGTGACCGCGTGCCACGTCTGGAAGTCGTCCTGGGCGTGCGCGGGGGCCGGGTAGAGGACCCAACCGAGCACCGTCGCAACGACCAGCCAACCGACCGTTTGTCTCATCTTCACAACCCTTCTTTCCGATGAGGGTCGTGATGCCCATTTCTGCTCAGTCTGAGTCTAACATGGGCGGGATTTGACCTCTGTCAGGAGGCGACTGCGACCACCGTCAGGAAAACCCTGAGACGACGTCCGTCGAACTCCTGACCCCGTGACGAGGTCCCATTGCGTGGTGGTCCTAATCCGACGGCTTCGGGTCGGCCTCAACCTCCATCACCTTGTCCAGCGTCGCACCCACTGGTAACACGTCCTTGAACGTGTCCCCGTAGATCTCCCACACGGCGACAAACAGGGCCGCCACGATGGGCCCGACTACCAAACCGAAAGCCCCGAACATCGTCAAGCCGCCTAGCGTGCTGAGCAGGATCAGCAGGTCCGGCATCTCCGTATCCCGACCGACGAGCCAGGGGCGCAGGAAGTTGTCCGCCGTACCCACCACCGCGGCGCACCAGACGGTGAGCCCGACGGCCGGGCCAACGTGTCCGGTCGCCGCCAACCAGATCGCCGCCGGTATCCAGACCAGCCCGGTACCGAGCGCCGGGATGATCGAGAGGACGGCCATCACGGTGCCCCAGAAAGCCGCGCCCGGAATGCCGACGACCGCGAAAGCGAGCCCGGCGAGTCCGCCCTGGACGACCCCGATGACCAGCGTGCCCTTGATCGTCGCCCGCGAGACGGACATGAACTTGTTGACCATCCGCATCTCGTCCTCGGCTTCCAAGGGCATGTAGTAGACGATCTTGTCCAGAAGCTTCCGCCCGTCCTTCAGGAAGAAGAACATCGAGTAGAGGAGTATGAACAGCATAAAGAAGAACACCACGGTCCCGCGTGCGGCCTGCGCCAGGAGCCGGGCCACGAAACTCCCGACGCCACCCGCGAGCTCACCCAACTTGGTAAGGATTTCATCTTTGTAGGGCGCCAGTTCATCGGCAAACGGTAGCCGCCGAACCCAGCGGTCGATCTCGTCGGGTTGAGCCATCTGCGCCTCGATCCATGGCGCGACCGATGAACTCACCTCCAAGGCCTGTGAGCCCACGATGCCGAGAAAGATGCTGACCGGAATCACGAGCACGACGAGGAACAGCAACACTGTAAGCCCCGCCGCCCAAGACATATGCCCGCCCACGCGACGGGCGATCCGCTCGTAAGTCGGGTGGAACAACCCGGCGAAGATCCCGGCCAGAAACACCGCCATCAGAAACGGGCGAATCATCGCGAAAAAGAGCAGCGAGATCGCGATTACGAACAGCAGCAGGAACGCGCGCTGGAACTTCCTGGCTTCGCTCGGCTGGTCGGCCATCGGGCGCCCTCCATAGTTGTGGGTCAGGTCGCGGAGGCGGGGGTCCGAATCGTTGTTTCAAGCTCGCGGAGTGAACGGCACACCGCCAGCTCCGGGAACATGTTCCACCATCGACTCCTCTTGGCGTCACAAACCGTCCCCCTCGCGCGCTCCCATTACGACAACCCAACCGGAGCGCGCGCCGGCTGTTGGTACAGACAACCGTGGAGGACGACATGCAAGTACACCGTTTTCGCTACGCCGCCCCGCTGGTCGTGGGGTTCGTTCTGCTGATCGGCTGCAACGATAAACCGGCCAGCCCAGTAGGGGCGTTGGTCGACGACACGCCCACCACTGGCGAGTCCACGCTGGACCTGTTTGGGTTCGGCGGAGCCAGCATGGACTTTGCCGACCTCGAGGTCTTCTTCGAGTTCAACTCGACCGACAACGACCTCGGGTTCCAGGTCTTTCTCGACGCTGAAGGGTGGGACATAGTCCAGGCGCGGGATCCAGCCGGGAAGCAAATCCTCGACATCAGGGCCAAAAAAGCACTCGGGGATCTGGGGATCACGGAGCTGCGTTTTGAGAGCGCCGAGCCATCACCGGCCGAGGTGTTGGCCTTGTTCTCTGCGGGCGGTTACGAGTTCCGTGGGCGAACGGTCGAAGAGGCGCTCACGCTCGGGAGCACGGGATTCCTCTCCACCGCGCTGCCAGACGCGCCTGTCTTTACTTCGCCCGCAGCGGTCGACGTGGACCCCGACAACACCATCATCTCGTGGAACGCGATCGGCGGACTCGATAGTTACGAAGTCATCGTCGGGAACGAAGACTCCGGCTTCTCCATCAGCGTGGAGCTGGGACCGGACGCCACGAGCGTTACGATTCCGAGCGAGTTTATGGAGGCCGGCGCGGACTACAAGGCCGAGATCCTCTCCATCGCAATGAACGGGAACAAGACGATCACCGAGATCGAGTTCAGCACCGCGGACTAGAGACGGCAGCTCAACCGCGGACGCGAGCTGGTCGAGCGCTACTCGACCAGCTCGATCGTCTCGGTCCTGTTCTGTACGATCGGGATCAACAGATTCTGCCCACCGGCCACCACAAACGCATCCATCTTGATCTCGTTTGACTCGGATCCGCCGAGGAACTTCCCACCGCCGGCATCAAAGTAGATCGTCCCCGATCCGGTACCGCCACCGCTGAGCGAGATTTCGTTCCCCATCTGATTTCCACTTCCCTCGAGCTCGATATCACTCGTAAACTCGATTTGCACCGCGTCGTGGCCGGCGTGATCGGCGTTACCGATCGCGGTGTACGTGCTGATTCGGTGCACGTCCATGTCGATCCCGTTCTGGTTGGTCTGAACGGAGATCGTGTCGGTCCACGTGGTACCGGCGCTGATCTCTTCTTCGGGCAGGCTCGGGAAAAACGCTCGGTACGTTGTCTCCAGGTCGAGTCGGTCGAGCTCCGAAGGCAACGACTCCGGCACCGCGATGTCGCTTACCTCACCGCGCGACCCGAGGGTAACCACGACCGGTTCTCCGTAGAGTGCAGAAAAGTCCAGCTCACCAGCACCCGGCATCCCGACCATGCTCACCGAATCGTGAACGATCTCGACCGTGACGTGATCGTCCGCCACGTCGCGGAGCGTCGTCGTGAACCGCCAATAACTCTCGATATCGATGTTTTGCTCGGTGCCGTTGACGGTCTGCGCGACGTGATCCTCCTGCATGCGCGTGTAGGTGTGCGACTCCCCCGACTCCCCACCGTACCTGAGAACCTGCGCCATGGACGTTCCCGGCAGCGCGATCAGCGCCGTCAACCCGACGATCGCGAACACAGTTCTGATCGACATTGTTTGACCTCTCCTGATAATGAATGAGTACAACGATACCCGACTTGGCATGATCCGTGCGACGAGAATTTAGACCGATTCCCGGGCCCGGCCATGGCCCGTACCCGTGGCTCCAAAACACGTTCCGCCAAGGGACTAGTCCGATGATGATCACTCGGAGCTGGAACAAGAAAGCCACGCTGATCGCGCTGCGTCTGTGCATCGCGGCAGCGACCGGCGCGCTGCTCATCCTCTATCCACCGGCGGCCGGGCTCACCGGCTGGCTGATCGCCCCGTGGGCGCTCTACTTCGGCACCACGTTCATCTATCTGGTGCTCCCCGCGCACTTGTTCCGGCGCCGGCGGTTCGACCTCACGTTCGTGGCGGTGGAGATAGCCTTGCTCGGCCCGATGTTCGCCCTCTACGGCGGCCCCGAATCGTGGTTCGTCTATCCGTTGTTCCTCCTGACCGCGTTGTTGGCCGCCCTCGCGCGACGCTTGGCGTGGGCGCTCGGGCTTGGTCTTGCCGTCGCGCTCGCGTTGGCACTGATCCTGATCGATAGCGGTACGAGCCCGATCGGAGCCATCATCCTCCAGGTCGGGACGCTGCTCACCACCGCCGGCATCGTCGGATTCCTGACCGAAGAGCTCGGTCACGAGGAGCTGCTGTCCAGCCAGTTCGAGAGTGCGCTCGAAGTCTCCACGCTGTTGGCCGAGGCGATCGAGGTGGAGAGCGTGTACAAACGATTGACCGAGGTGTTGGGACACCTCTTCCACGCCAGCCGGGTGGCGGTCATTCTCGCTAAGCCCGGCGAAGCGACCGGCCGGATAGTGTCGGCGATCGACGTCAGTGAGGTGGTCCAAGACCTGGAGATTGAGCTCGAGCGGTACCCCGAGATCCAGATCGCGATCGGCGAGCAGCGAACGGTCGTTGTCGAGCGACCGGAGAAGGATCCCAACTTCGAACGCGTCAGGCGATACCTAACGCCGCGAGCGGCGGGGGCCACCATCCTAGTGACACCGATCCGCCAAGGGAACGACGTCCACGGCGTCGTGTTTGTCCGATTGGAGAAATCGTACCGCATGTTCAGCGAACAGGAGATCCGGTTCTGTCAACTCATGGCCGACATCGCCGGGAAGGCGATCCAGCGCGCCGACCATCTGGCCGAAGTCTCCGAAGCCGCTCGCCGCGACCCCCTGACGGGGCTCTACAACGTACGTGCGTTCCGGCAGGCGCTGACGGATGAGATCGTGCGATCGGAGCGCACCGGTGCCGCCTTCAGCCTGGTCATGATCGACATCGATTTCATGAAGCACATCAACGACACCTACGGCCATCCGATTGGGGACCAGGTGTTGCGCAACGTCGCCCACACGCTGACCGAGGAAGTGCGACAACTGGACGTCGTTGCGCGCTACGGCGGCGAGGAGTTCGCGGTTCTGTTGGCCGAAGCCAGCGGCTCGCGAGCGATGCTCGTGGCCGAGCGGCTCCGACAACGAATCGAGGCCTGGCGCCACGACGGTGTGCGCGAGGCGGTCACCGTCTCGATGGGTCTCGCGGCATACCCCGATGACGCATCATCGTACACCGACCTCGTTCGCGCCGCCGACCAAGCGTTGTACGCATCCAAGCACCAGGGTCGCAACCGGATCATGCGCTACAACGACACCAACTGCACAAACGCGAACGAGGACGCCGAGGCGTTTGACCTCGCGCGTCAGGCAAGACCGCACGACTCGACCGTGATTCGTGCCGTGCGCGACGCACTGGACGGGCTGCACACCAACCAGCAGATCATGCGTCAGATAGGCGCCGTTGCGAGTTTGGTGACGCTCATGAAGGCCCGCGATCCATCGGCCCTCGAACATCTGAGCGACACCGCCGTGCTCGCCAGGCTGTTTCTATCGCACCTGACGGTCGACGAGCGCGAACGCGCCACGATCCAGCTGGCG
>JBDHED010000062.1:0-11658 GCA_039591175.1 Gemmatimonadota bacterium
GCACTCGAACCCGATCCGGTGGTGAAGGATCCGTTGGTGGCGACGATTGAGGCCGAGCCACTAGTGGTGCGAGACAATACAGTGTCCAAACACCAGTTCACAGGCGAACGGGTGCAGGCCCTTCCCGTTGATGCGATCTCCGAGGTCGTGGTCCTGGGCGCTGGGACCTACACGCCCCGGGGCAACGGTTCGTTCGGTGGCCCGCCTGGGGGCTCACTTTTCGTTCCCTTGCCGTTCCGCGACGCTAGCGGAGCCGACGGAGCGTTCATTATCCGTGGAGGGCGTGCGTCGGAGACCGCCACGTACGTGGACGGGGCGATCGTGACGGACTTCGATGTCCAAGCTGCGCGAACCGATGTCGGGTTGTTCGCTGTCGAAGAGGTCGATGTCATTACCGGTGGGTTCAGCGCCGAGTTCGGGCACGCGCAGTCGGGAATCGTGAACATCGTCACGCGGGAGGGCGGTGACGCCTACCATGGTGCGATCCAGTTCAGGACCGATGGTCGGTTCGGGACCGACGGCTACGACGCCGATGAGCGGGTCGTCTTTAAGAACGAAAAGTGTTGCGGCTTCAACCAATTCCTGGGTTCGATGGGCGGACCGATCGTCCCCGGCAAGTTGACGTTCTTCGGATCGATCGACGTCACCGGCGCGGCCGACATCGATCCAAAAGCTGCGGGGTTCAATCCAGCCGTGGGGGAGGCGAACTCGAGCGGCTCGACGGAAACGATTCTGCCTGGCAATCGCGGCGACCAGACGCGCGTCCAGGCGAAGCTGGCAGCGTTTCTGAAACCTGGATCGAAGGTCACCGGCACGTACCTCTATTCACGTGAGCAGTTCGAGAACTACTCGGGCAGCAGCTCCATCAACCAGTTTGTGTCTCGCGCCGATCGGACCAAGACCCACGACGTGATCCTGAGCTACGATCACCTGGTGGCCCAGACCGCTGAGCGGAGCCTCCGCGTCCAGGTGCGTGGCAATTACCATCAGGCGACAAACCATGACGGGATCCCCAAGTCTCCTGAGATGGCGGCCACTCTGGAGCGGGCACTGGGCGACGCGTGCGGGGCCGAGTGCGACGTCGATGAGTCAGCCTTTGAAGACGACTTTCTGAACTATCGTTTCGGTGACATCGAGTTCTTCTTCGAGGACTCGACCCATTCGACGCTGTTCGGTTTACCCAGGATCGATCGCAGCCCCCCTGATCGGGTGTTTGGTCAGTCGCAGTTCTGGATCGCGGATGGCTTTGACGCGCGTTTTTTCCATCGTCGCGAACAACGCTATGGAGTTCGAGTCGACCTCGACGCACAGCTCGACCGCGTGCACCGTACCAAGCTCGGTGTCGATTGGGGCTGGATCGATCTCGAAACGAATCAAGGCTTCTTTAACGGTTTTGTGAGCGGGGAGAGCTACGACGTCAACCCTCGGGTCGGCGCTGTGTATGCTCAGCACCGGCTCGATTACGGCGACCTGGTGATCGACCTAGGATTGCGGTGGGATCATTGGGATCCGAACACCCGCTTTCCGCTCCAGCCGGGCGTAGTGAATTGCGCCATCAACCCGTTCCCGTCTTCGATCGGCTGCGATGACGACGCGGCGTTGGTCGACGCACCGACCAGGAATGAGCTCGCTCCGCGGCTAGGGGTCGCGCATCCGATCACCGACCAGACCCAGGTCCGGCTCTCGTACGGTACGTTCCACCAACTCCCGGAGCTACGACATTACTTCGCTCGATTCAACTCCGACTTCGATTTGGCGGGTGGCCATCCCTATGGCAACCCGAACCTCACCTACGTTCAGACGACCGCATTAGAGGTCGGTGTCACACACCTTTTGTCGGAGGATTTGGTTCTCGATGTGGTGGGCTACAATCGCGACCGACGTGGCGCAATCCGGTTCGACATCTTCCCGCTGAATGCGCTCGGCGAAGGTATCCCCGAAACCACGCTACCAGTCAACGGTGACGACGGGAACGTTAGAGGTCTCGACATCACTTTGAGCAAACGTCTCTCGGAATACTGGTCGGCCGACCTTGCGTGGTCGCTCCAGTGGGCACGCGGGACGACGTCATCGCCGGCCGACTTCGTTGTCTCGGGGTTCGGCGTACAGTTTGATCCGCTTTTCCCCGGGGAAAGGTTGGCCCCTCCGACCGAGCAGTCCCCCGAAGCGTTTGATCGCACGCACGTCATCAATGGCCAGTTCAATCTGCGATTTCCGACCGACTTTCGGAATGGCACGGCACCAGGCACGATCTTTCGGAATTCGGGCCTGTACATCGTTTACAGCGGACTCTCTGGCACGCCGTACACGCGGGTCGACCCGATCGACCAGCTCCCGGTAGAAGACCTTCGGGCGAGTCGTCTTCCCTGGACCCACTCAGTGGATCTCCGAGTCACAAAAGGGTTCGTACTGAACGATGGTTTGGACCTGGACCTCTTCATGGACATCCGAAACCTCTTCGATCGCGTGAACATTCGGCGGGTGAGTGCTGTTACCGGACGACCGGACCGCAGCGGCTTTGAGGATTCTGCCGGACCTCCGAGGATCAACCGCGAGTTCACGGAGGAGGGAACGCCGACCGAGTTCCCGATCGGCGTCGACCAGATCAAGCCTGAGTTCCGTGACGCGATTGGCAAGCAAGATCTCGACGGCGACGGCGTGATCACATTCGACGAGGCGTCGGAGAGCTTGGTCAACGCGCTGATTGCTGGGACCGCCGACTCGGTCTTCAACTACGGCGAGCCGCGCCAGGTTCGCTTCGGGGCGGAGATTCGGTTCTAGGTCCCGAGGATCTGCGCGGCTCGCGTTGTTTACTGGCGTCTACGATTTCTTGTATGTGATCGTCCCGGTGCGGCGGGGCACGCCCCGCCTTCCCCGCGTCGCAACAAGGGGCGGCCCCGAAGAACCGCCCCTTTCTCCTGGCCTGTGACTAGTTGTTCCGTTACGGCTTCACGTACGTGATGGTGCCGATCCGGACCTCGCCAACCAAATCCGAATCCGAACAAGGGGGTTCCTCCGACGACCAACTTTCCACTGCGCAAATCCGAATATCGGCCGCTTGGACAACCAGCTCCTGCTCCTCAGTCGCTTTTCGATCCAGCGCTTTCGGCTGGGCGACGGTCGCCAGTGGGTCAGACCGATATTTTTGGCCGGTGTCATCCATCAATCGAAGCTTGATCGCTACGATTTCCTTGGAGCCCCTGCCGCCGCTCACGGTTAGGAGATCATCAAAGCCGTGTTCCACCATCGTGATGCCGCCGATGACCAGGGGGACAACCAGGCAGTCGGCGACAAGGTTCACGGCACTACCATCTGTTGGGCAGTTCACACCTTCAATCGCCACATCTGTAACCAATCCACCGTCGGGGCCCCCGAAGTCCTCGATCGTTGCCAGAAAGTCGGGGCCCCCACCGCCGCCGCCCGGTCCCCCGCCGCCGCCATGGCCAGGATTGTGGTGGAATCGTGCCGTAGTCGCGGTTTCCACCTCGGTTGGGCTCTCGTTGCACCCGATGGCAAACACGACCGTGAGAACCGCCATGATGCCTGCATACTGTTTCACGTTGACCTCCCTTTGGTGATCAGGGCACTTACTTGCATTGCTTTTTGATGAGGAGTACTCTACGGATCGCTGGTAAGCCCCGCGTAAACTGCGGGTAAACTCGCGAAGAAGATCATGTTTACCGTTCGTTTCCTAGGTGGCGCTTCGCTCGAGGGGCCCGACGGACCTCTTAGCGGACGCGCCACGCAACGCCCCGCACTCGCCCTTCTCGCTCTTCTAGCGACCGCTCCGGCACGCGGGTTGAGCCGCGATAAGCTCCTAGCCCTCCTGTGGCCTGAAAGCGACACCGAACACGCCCGTAACTCGCTCAAAGTCGTGGTCTACGAGATCCGGAAAGCCCTCGGCAGCGAGGCGATCGAGGCGACCGACGGCCAATTGCGGATCAATGTCGAGATGATCGAGACCGACGTCGGTCGGTTCGAGGGTGCCATACGCAACCGGGCGTGGGAGGACGCGGTTGCGGAGTACGGCGGACCGTTCCTCGATGGCTTCCACCTGCCGGATGGTTTGGAGTTCGAGGAATGGAGCCGAACGGAGCGGACGCGGCTCGCCGATCGTTACCGACAAGTCTTGGAGGTTCTGGCGGTTGAGGGCGAATCGAACGGTGAGTTCGGCGCGGCGCTCGAGTGGTGGAGGAAACTGCGTACCGAAGACTTATCGAACGCCCGGGTGACGATCCGGCTCATGGAGGTCCTCGAGGCAGTCGGCGAGCGGGGTCAAGCGCTCGAGCTGGCTGAGGCTCACGCTCAGCTCCTCGCGGGAGAGTACGGCGCCGAGCCTGATCCCGAGGTGTCGACACTGGCCGAGAGAATTCGCGAAGCGCCTAACGGGGTTCCGCACGTCACGACATTGATGCTACAGGAACGGAGCCGGGAGACTCGCGCGGCCCTCATTGGCGATCGTCCGACAAGGCGCCGGGTTACCTCGCTTGCGAGAGTCATCGGGATTCCGGCAGTCGGGGCGGCAGTCATCTTATTAATAGTCGTCGGGCGCCCGGGCGAGAGCCTCGCGCCCGACATGCAGCGCGTCGTCACCGCGCCCCTCGAAAACCGAACCGGCGACCCGGCTCTGGACGATCTCGGTGTGATCGCCGCCGACTGGGTGACCCAGGGGCTTGCCCAAACAGGACTGGTTCAAGTGGTGCCAACGTTGACGGTCCTGGGTGCGGCACGGTCACACGCCGAGCGGGGCGACAAGACGGCGCTCACCGCACTCGCCCGCAGCCTGGCGGCCGAGAAGGAATCAGGACTCCTCGTTTCCGGCTTCTACTTTCGGCAGGGCGACTCGATCGGCTTTGATGTCCAGATCACGGATCCTAAGACCGGCGTTCTCTTGCGCGGGATCGACGGTGTCTTTGGCTCTGCGGACACACCTCTCGAAGGGGTCGAGACCCTGCGCCAGCGAACGATCGGTGCACTCGCTACGCTCGTCGACAAGCGGCTCGGCACCTGGGCAGCGACCGTCAGCCAGCCCCCCACCTTCGCCAGCTACCAACAATTCGCGGAGGGCATGACCCGATTTCTAGCCTACGATTTTGAGGAGGCTGCCGAGCACTTTCGTGCGTCTGCCGGAGCCGATACCACGTTTACGGCAGCATTGATCTGGGCCGTCCAATCGTACCGAAACCTCCAGCGAGACGACCTGGCCGACTCCCTCATTGTCGTGCTCGAGAACCGCCGCGAGCAGCTCGCACCTTGGGACCGCTCGGTAGTCGAGCGCCTTTCGTTCTCTCGGCGCGGCGATCGGCAGGGTGCCTACGACATCATGCGTCGGGTCGCGGGGATCACCCCGAGCCCAGAGCGATACTACTCCCTAGCCGGGTACGCTAACTCTCTCAATCGTCCCGGCGAGGCGCTCGAACATATGCGAAACGTCGATGCCGACTGGGGTTGGATCCGGGACTGGGAATCGTTCTGGAATACCTATGCCACGATCTATCACCGGCTCGAGGAGTACGACCAGGAGCGGAAGGTTCTCGAGGAATGGCGCGCGCGCTATCCGAAACCGCGCTCGTCCTACTTTGTCACTGAAACCCGCGTGCTCGCTTCAACGGGTCGAACAGAAGAGCTCGAGCGCCGGATCAACGAGCTATCAGCAACTGTCACCGAGTTGGCGACAGAGGCACTGGTGGCGGAGCTCCGAATCCATGGGTATCCGGAACTCGCGAATCCGATACTGGAGAACGCGATCCGTCAAGCGAGACAGCGTCTCGCAAACACGCCGGATGAAACGTGGCCCCGCTTTGTCCTGGCCCAACGGCTTTATCAGGCTGGCCGGTTGCAGGAATCGCGCGTTGAATTCGAAACACTTGTAGAGGCAGCGGACCCAGCGGGTCCCCCGCTGTTTTGGGAACTCGGCTACCTGGGCCGGATCGCTGCACGATCGGAAGATCGAGAGACGGCCGAGCAGTATTCGGAGCGTCTTCGTGACATCCAGAGTGCATCCCTCCCGGCTCGCAGAGCCGCGCTCCCGTTTGTCCAACGGGCTCTGATCGCAACCCTCCTAGGTGATCGTCAAGAGGCGGCGAGACTCATGAAGGTTGCGATCGTCAACAAACAGATGTCCCTAGGAGACCCTCACCCGCTGTACTGGGATGGCGACTTCGAATCCCTAAAGGGTTACCCTCCGTTCGAGGAGCTCGTCCGTTCGCAGTAGGGGCAGAATCGGTACACAGCTGACGGTGCGCAATGCTCCAGCTCGCGCATGAACTCACATCGACCCTGCTTTCGAGCTGCTTTGGGATGACGCCGCCTATCAGGAGTTGATGGGGCCTAAGGGGTAGGGTTATCGGTGGCGTCCCAAGGGACGCCACCGACCGGCTGGCCCCGGTGAAGATCTACGGTGTGGGCTCCGACAATGTGGCCACGAGCGTGTCCAGGTGTGGGCACTCTAGCGCGGCGATCGGTTCAGGTGCTTCCAGAACGCCATTCCCGTTTTCGTCCCATTTTGTGATGGCGCGGAGATTACCGCCGGTGAAAGTTAGAACGCTTGGGACACAGCACTGATTGGCCGGGACGTCGGCACTCGCGGTTGCTCCCGTCACCATGACGGAGACTGTTCCGACGTCCTCACCAATTTTGCCCGTATCCGAGTTGACGGCGACGCCGTGCCCCGGCTCTCCGAGGATGTTCTTGAACACCCGGAAACGGCCGATCGCGCGGTCCTTACTTACCGTGTCGACGAGGGCGTCTTGCAAGCGCCCGGCGACGCTCCCCCCACCATCCGACCCACCGTTAGACGGATCATCCAGGGTGCAAGCTGGGCTCGCAGCGCTTGCAGTGAAGTTGGTCGTGCCGTTTACGATGGCCCGCCCCAACCAGAAGTTGTTCTTGTTGTCCCGCTCTATGGGCAGGTTAGTGCCGGTAACGATGAACGCTCCTGTTGTCGAGATGTCAGCGGTGTCGTTCCCGCCTTTACCGCCGCCGCCACCACCACCACCGTGTCCGGGGTTGTGGTGAGATCGGGGTACGATCGACTCGGTGTCAGCTCCGAGTGGTGTTGATGACTCATCCTGGCAGTTCGCGACCAGAAACGTCACAAGAACCACCGTTGAGAGTGCTACCAGGTTCTTCATGCTCACTCCTCCTGAATCGTTAGCGTCCATACCGCATCACGGTTGGTGCCAACTGCGGTCTGGGTTTGCTGGCTGCCGAACTGCTGGTATCGTAGCGATCGGCGCTTATTGTCCTATTAAGTGCGTCTTAACTCGGGGTTGGAAGCGAAGAAAATGTTCGGGCCTCGCTAGCTCTGATACCAGCCTCAGCACACCTACTAGGACAATCCGACCAAATAAGGGCGCATTAAGAGCCGGTTAAGCGGTCTCGACTAGGGTGGAACGGCATCAAAGGAGGTATGGAAGATGAAGCCCCGGTTGCCGATTTCGCTGATTGAATCACATCGGTGGAGGCCGGCAAGCTGCTGCTCAGCCCATAGCCTGGTGGAGGTGTGCTGACCGTATTAAGGCAAACTGTGACGTGACGGGTTCCGCGGCGGCAATTCTCATGAGGCTGGCTTCGACGGTCGCCTCAGGACAACTCGCGACCGATTTGAGCGCGGGTCGGCTCGATGGTGCGATCGGGTCGCTATCGACCAGTGACTTGAACGAAACTGTGAAGGATCTAGGGCGGCGCAAGAAAGATCTCATAAGGCGCGGGGACCGGGATTCAGTTGTAGTCGTAGAGCTGGTTCGAGATCGCATGCTGGCGGAGCAGAGAGTGCGCGAGTCGCGCTCGTGAACGGCGGATTTTGCAGTGCCACGCGAACAAGGGTAGGATAAAGTTCTAGGCTTTCTTTGATACGCAGGGTTAGAGACTGAGGACAGTAAACATGGTCTATGTTCGCGTTTTCGGTGGTGTGTCTGTCGAAGACTCGAGCGGAGTCCTAGCCGCGCTGGCGCCTCGACATCAAGAACTCGCCGTTTTGACCCTGTTAGCTACGGCACCTAGGCAGATTACCCGCGACAAACTGCTGGCTTTCCTGTGGCCCGAAAGCGATGCCCGCCGGGCTCGTAACTCGCTTAACGTAGCTGTTCACGAACTTCGCAAGGCACTCGGTCGGGACGCGATCCTGACGATCAACGATGATCTGTGTCTCAACACCGATGTTGTCGATTCAGACATCACGCGTTTTCGGACAGCGATTGAGGCGCAAGAGTGGGAAGACGCCGTGGCGGCATACGGCGGACCTTTCCTCGATGGCTTCCACTTGCGAAACGGATTCGAATTCGAAGAGTGGGCGCGCACAGAAAGAGAACACTTCGCCCGTCACTACCGGACTGCCCTCGAGAATCTCGCAGTTAAGGCAGAGGGGTCTGGTGACATAAGCGGTGCGATTCGATGGTGGCGGCGGTTAGCAGCGGAAGACCCGTCTGGCGCGCGTGTTATGGTGAGGCTCATGCTGGCGCTCGAAGCCAACGGGGACCGGGCACAAGCGCTGGAGTTGGCCGGTGTCCACACGAAGCTCCTGCGCGATGAGTTCGAAGCCGATCCCGATCCCGATGTCGAGGCTCTGGCGAAGCGGCTCCGCGAAGCGCCCGCGAACGGCTCCGACGGCGTGGATCAAGAGATCGAGTCGCATTGGAGATCCTTTGAGATCCCAAGCCGATCGACAGGGCCGCGATGGCTGGGAGGCCTGCAACTCAAGCGCGTGACGTTGCTGACGACCGCCATAGCCACCTTTCTGATCCTCTGTACCGAGAGCGTCCAGTACGACAACCGGCGGGTTGTCGTCGTACCGTTCGAGAACCGTACCGGTGACGCGGAGTTGGACCCACTCGGGCTTGTGGCCACCGATTGGATTACGCAGGGGCTCGCCGGGACCGGCTTCGTGCAGCCGGTTTCATCCAGCATGGTGAAGCAGATCGTGAACAGGCTGGAGGAGGAGAACGGAAACCGGTCGACCGAGGCGCGCGTCCAGTCGTTGGCGGAGGAGATGGGTGCCGGAGTTTTGATTTCCGGGTCCTATTTCCGCGACGATAACGCGTTGATTTTCCAAGCGCAGATCGTAGAGGTTCCCTCGGGTGAGGTGTTGCGGACGATCGATAACGTCTCGGCGCCGATCGGGGCCCCTCAGGACGCGGTTGAAGTTCTACGACAACGCACGATCGGAGCCCTGGCGACGCATTACGATTCCCGCCTCGTATCATGGGCACAAGCAGCGAGCCAGCCACCGAGCTACGACGCCTATCAGCGATTCTCGGTCGGATTGGATCGATTCTTCCAGAACCGACACGCGGAGTCCGTTGAGCTTTTCCACGAGGCAGCCGCTCTTGATCCCTCCTTTACGGCTCCTTTGATGTGGGCTCTTTTCTCTCACCAAGGGTTAGGTGAGTGGGCTGAAGCGGACTCGATTATTCGGGCGCTGGAGGAGATTCGCGATCGGTTGGCGCCGTGGGATCGGGCGATGCTCGACTATCATGCGGCGCTCCAGCGTGGCAACCATGTCAGTGCGTATCAGGCGATGACGACGGTCACTCGCATCACGCCTGACTCGGAGTGGCTCTACAGACTTGCCATTGAAGCGCTGTACCTGAATTTCCCGCGCAAGGCAGCCGAAATCCTGACCAGTTTAGAGCCGCGCGGATGGTTGCTGACCTGGCCGCATTACTGGGACACATTTGCGAGAGCGTATCATGATCTTGGGGATTACGAAACGGAGCTCGAGATCATCAAGCGTGGACAAGAGCACCGGCCCGAGAGTGCTGTTAAAGAGTCTTCCATTCAGAAGCCGTGGCAGTTCACGTACCTGTTTAAGTTGATCATGGAGCTTCGCGCTCACGGGCACGAGGACTCCGCCCGGCAGGTCGTCGAACTGGCCCTGCCGTGGTTCTCCGAGCCAACCGTTGACGATGAAAGTCCCCTCCTTCATCAGTCGAGGGGCGCGTTCTTCTACGTTGCCAAACGGTGGGATGAAAGCAAGCCACACTACGAGTCGTTGGCGTCTCCGAGTACGGTCGACCCCGATTTCCGTGGCCGGCTAGCGGTTATCGCGCTACATGATGGCGATCGTGACACCGCGATCCGAACCGCCGAGTGGATGGAGGGGTTCGGAGGCGAACCCTACAACTTCCATGGGCAGTATACGCTGTGGCGCGCGCGGCTGGCCGCAAATTTGGGAGATCGTGAAAAAGCGGTGGGGTTGTTGCGGCAGGCCTTCAAAGAGGGTGCTTCCCGAGATCCCAGCGAGCTCCACGTCGATCCCGATCTCGAACCGCTCTGGGACTACGAGCCGTTTCAGGAGTTGCTGCGGCCGCAGGGTTGAGATCTCTCGCCCCCCGGCTAGTACGTCCGGGGGGCGAAGTCACGTAGAACAGTCACGGCCTCCAGAGAACGACGTGGAACTCACCCGATGGTGTATCGCTCCAGCCCGCAATCACACCCTGGTTGTTGACCGCGAACGCTCTGCTGTTGCCGCCTTCGTGTAGCGAGCCCAGATCGAGCGGCTCGGCACCCGGGTCCCACATCGTGGCTCGCCCGACGAAGTCGGAGAAGGGCTCGGGCACACTGACGCCGACGATCCTGCCGCGATCGTTGATCGCAAGGGCCTTGCTCTCCGGGAAACCACCACCAAGCGCGCCCAGGTCTTCCATGGTGCCGTTGTGCCAGCGATAGGCGTGCTCGACACCCGCCAGCGTGCTGCTCCAGCCGGCCACTGTGCCGCCGTTGTTGATCGCCACCGCGATGCTCCACCCAGGTGTGTCGTCCAGCTACGGGTCGCCGGCGTCTACGAGCGATTGGAGGATTACGACAAGGCAAGCGAGTCGTACCGATACTTCCTGACGTACTGGCAGGACGCCGATCCCGAGTTGCAACCGCTGGTGGCGGGAGCACGTCAAGCGATCATTCGGCTGGATGCTCTTCGACCCGAGTAGGCGCGCGGGGCTAGCTCGAACCACTCGGGGGAGGGCTGCTAGCCCGCCAGCTGGGCGGCCGCAGCCTTTTCCAGGAACCGCCTGTGCAGTCGATCGTCGGCGGTGAGCTCGGGGTGGAAAGCGGCGACCAGCGCGCGGTCGCTTTCGGCCAAGACGATTTCGCCATCGACGGTCGCGAGCACGTCGATACCCGGGCCCACACGCTCGATAATCGGTGCGCGAATAAACACCGCTCGTAGCGGTCCGCCCGCCAGCCCGACGACATCCAGATCGGTGACGAACGACTCGCGTTGACGGCCGAACGCATTCCGCCTGACGGTGATGTCGACCAGCGAAAGGTGGGGAGTAGGCGCGCCGTGGACTTCGGTGGCCAAGAGGATCGCCCCGGCACACGTACCAAAGACCGCCATCCCATCGTGGTACCGGTCGGTGATCGTCGATAGCAGATCTTCGTAGTCGAGCAATCGACGGTGGGTCGTCGACTCACCGCCAGGCAGGATAAGACCAGCGACGTCGGTTAATTCATCGGGACGTTTGACTTTGCGCGCAATTCCGCCGGCTCGTTCGACCGCCGCCATGTGCTCGGAGACATCGCCCTGAACGCCGAGCACTCCGATCGTAGGACTGCGTGTCAAGTCGAGCGGGTCTGCATGAGCTCTTCTTCGGTCAGTTGCTCGAGCCCCACCATCGCTGCGTCCGTGCCCAGCTCTTCGGAGACGCGGGCCAGGAT
>JBDHED010000063.1:0-9732 GCA_039591175.1 Gemmatimonadota bacterium
GTTTTTTGGACTGTGTACGACTCATCTTGCGACCTGCGCCATGACACGTGGAGCCGAAGGTCTTCTCCATCGCACCGGCTGCCCCCGCACAGACGTAGGAGTAGTTACCCATGCTACCCGGTACGAGCACGGGTTGCCCAACGTCACGGTACGCTGGCGGGACCTCCGGATGTCCTGCTGGGAACGCTCGGGTTGCGCCTTTCCGGTGAACGCACACCGACATCCTTCGCCCATCGAACTCGTGTTCCTCGATCTTGGCGATGTTGTGGCAAACATCGTAGACAAGCCGCATGCCAAGCCCGGCCGCGGGCACGCCGAAGATCTCCTGGAAAGCCTCGCGCACCTTGTGCAACATGACCTGTCGGTTGCACCAAGCGTAGTTGGCCGCACACCTCATCGCGCCCAAGTAAGACCGGCCGTCGGGTGAATCAAGCGGCGCCGCAGCGAGCTGAACATCAGGGAGCTGGTAACCGAAGTCCGCCAGCCGGGGCCGAATTCTCTTGAGCGAGTCGTCGCAAACTTGATAGCCCAACCCTCGCGAACCGGAGTGGATCATGACGACGATCTGATCGGGAAACAGCCCAAAAGCGTTGGCCATGGTCGTGTCAAACAATCGGGCCACCCGCTGCACCTCGAGAAAGTGGTTGCCCGATCCCAGCGTGCCGACCTGCCCGAGCCCGCGCTTCTTGGCACGATCAGAGACGCAATCGGGGTCGGCGCCGCCTAGGCGACCGCTGGCCTCGGTGTGCTCGAGATCGTGCGTATCCCCATAACCCTGCTCGATGGCCCACCGGGCCCCGTTTACTAGTACATGTTCCAGGTCGCGTCGAGATAGCTTGCGGATCGCACCCGATGCTCCGACGCCACTCGGCACGACCTGGTACAACCGATCGATGAGCGATCGACGCACTTTGTCATCGAGATCACCGAACAGCAGGTCACTACGCACCAAGCGAACGCCGCAATTGATATCGTAGCCCACGCCACCCGGTGAAATAGCGCCACTTTGGGCGTCGGTAGCGGCGACACCACCGATCGGAAATCCATAACCCCAGTGGATATCGGGCATCGCAAGCGACCACCCGACAACGCCCGGCAGGCACGCGACATTGCGGACCTGCTCGAGGCTATGATCGGTCCGAATCGCGGCCATGAGCTCCTCGGACGCGAATATCCGTCCCGGTACACACATCTCACCGGTCTTTGGGATCTCCCAGAGATAGGGCTCGATCTTTCGGACTTCGATTTCGTTCATCAGGCTAGAAATTGACGCTACACGTCGAAAATAACCCGCGCCCTCCAGAGCTCGTTCCCGGCAGTCTCATCGCGCTCAAAGGCGAGTTGATGATACGTCACGGCTTTGAGCTCACTCGCCTCGGCCAGACGCTCGGCCGACACCGAAGCCCCCTTCACCAACCCGACGCATCCCTCGGCGTCGACCGAGGAAACTTGCGACTCGAGCGCCACGAAGCTCTCTTCCTCGAGCAACCGATAGAGCTCCTCACACCACGCTTTGAGCAAATCCGGGTAGCCGTCGGCGGTCACCACGATCGCGCGCTCAGCGTCAGATACGAGATCTGAGGTGTCGGCCATCAGCAGGCAGGTCAGACCACGCTGGGCAGCCTCCAGCACCTCGGCCGGGGACGCCCCCTCCAAGTCGAGGCCGACGTCAGCCGTGTGGTCGATCTCGACGAACTTGCCGGGTGTCACACTGGCATGTTAGGAGTGGAAACGGTCGGCAGCAACCGCGGTGCAGGGGCACTTAGCCCTAGTGACTAGACGATTCGTAGCTTCTCGTGATGGCCGTGGGGATCTTCGTGATCACCCAAGCGCAGGGATTCGAGATTGGCACCCAACGACCGGTAGCAACGCCGGGCTTCGCGCCATGCCTCGAGTGCTTCTTGGTTTCTGTCCTGCCCAATCAACAGCTCTCCCAACTCCGCCCAAGCTTCGGCTTCGCAGTTTGGCGCGCGACCATCGGCGCACATCTCGAGCGCCCGTTTCAGGCTCTTCTCGGCTTCGGCCGAGTATCCCATTCGACCAGCGATCGCGCCCAGCAGAAACACTGTCTCGGCCTCTAGCGAGCTGCTGCTGAACCACTCGCAAAAGGATTGCACCGTCTTGGCCAGTGTGTGGGCGCGAATCAAATCCCCTTGATCCAGCGCCAACCGGGCGCGATTCATCATTACTTTTGCTCCCAGGTAGAGATCGAGGCGTCGTTTGCACTCGTCCACCGCACGGTCGAAGAGCGCGTCTGCCTCATCCGTCCGCCCCAAACCCGCCAACACGGTCCCCATGTTGCTGAGCAATCGCGGCCCGCAATTGTCGTAATCCAGCTCCTCGAAACGGGACAGCGCCCAATCGAGCGACTCCTTTGCGCGCTGACGATCTCCAAGTGCCGTCCACAGCAACCCCTCGTTGGTTTCGATCTCAACCAACAAATGCTCGTCACCGATCGTTCCCGCATGCTCCCTGGCGACACCGTAGCGACGACTCGCTTCGTGCCAGTTACCGCGCTCGTACTCGATCACTCCGAGCAGATTCTCGGCCTCGGCCAACAGCCGCTCATCGCCAAGGTTCGCGGCCGCATCTCGGCTCGCGAGAACGTCCTCTATGGCTCGATCCCACTGACCGAGTCGCATCCGGATCTCGGCCGCCTCGCGCCAGGCATCGGAGCACGTTTGTTCGCACTCCGGCACTTTGGCAGCGATCTCGGCGGCGGCGATGAACTCTGACAGCGCCTCGTTGAGCCGCCGACGACCGATCGCCGCGTGCGCCCTTTCCATCGCTTGAGTGGCTGCCTCTCGTGTCGGCACCATTTGAAGTCTTCGTCCGTTGCCGGGGGCCGTTCGTAGGGGGTACCTGCGAAACGTCGCAACCCTTATGCCAGCCTCTCTCAAGAACAGGCTAAAAGGCTGATCCGTAGCAGTATACCTGAACTAGATCAAGCATCGATCGAGATGTGAACACGTGGGATGTGCTGGATTGTGCCGGGACGAGACGTGCTGGCTCAGTTCGCTGCGCCAGGGACGTCAGCAGCGACGAAGATCGTACTTCTCGATCTTCCGCTTGAGACGTGGCCGGCTGATACCTAGTTCGCGCGCGGCGGCGGTGCGGTTCCAATCGTTTCTCTCGAGCGCAAAAGCGATAATGCGCTTCTCGTACTCATCAAATCGAAGCCCACCCGGTGGAACCGCTACGGTGAACCTATTGGTCCCACTTATCGATCTCGCCGCCCTGGACCACCTAGCATGCAAATCATCGATCGCAGCGGTTAGACGGCCTCGATCATGCGGCAGCGCGAAGTAGTCGCTAGCCCCACCCGTGAGCGCTTGCACCGCCGAATCGGCGGTCGGTTGCCGAGTAACCGCGAGCACCGCTGGCTGTGGTGTTCTACCAACGATATCGGCGAGTATCTGGCCCGAGTACCCACCGACAAAGTCGAGGTCCAAGACTACCAGATCAACCTCGGGAGGGAGCGAACCACTGCCTCCCGCCTTGTGAAACACGCATTGGAGATTTGGCGCCCGGGGCACCAGCTCAGCGTACTCGGTCGCTGCGCCGTAGACCGCAACGCGGTAGGGTGGTGGAAAGCTGTTGCTCAGCTCACCCCGAGCCACAACTGGGCGTGAGCCCGAACCTGACCGCCGATCGGCAGTGCCGGGTCCAGCACACGACGATCCACATCTGTCTCGAGCCTGACTGCGGCAGACTCCGGTAGATCGTGCGCCAGGTAAAAAGCTACGCGCTTAGCTACGTCGCCAGCGGGTAGATCGTGATCGACAACATCGGAGATCGCCCGCTCGCCAAATCGAACCACGAGCGGCAACGCCGGACGGCTCACGCCGGCTTTTCGTCGACCAATGGCTCTGTTTCCGGTTCGATGTCGGGTTCCGTTGCCGGATACTGCTCGGTCCGCCGCTCATCGAGCTCAGACTCCAGGTCGTCGATCTGTTGCCCACCGAGCTCGAACAACTCACTGATCTTCTCGAGCACCAACTGGCGAGTTTCTCTACCTGCCAGAGGGGCCACGAAGATGCCGACCCCGACCCCCACAACGAACGCCTTCACTCTCGCAAACATGACTGCTCCTTCGATGCGTCCAGCTTCGACGCTACGACCTACTCTTCAACAAGTCGCGGATTTCACCCAGCAAGACCTCCTGCTTGGGCGGCTCCGCTGGCGCCTCTTCTTCCTTCTTTTTGGCCCGATTGACATTACGGATCACGAGGAAGACCGAGAACGCGACGATGACAAACGTAATGATGTTGTTGACGAACATCCCCCAGTTGAGGGTTACCGCGCCCGCTTCGTGTGCCGCCTCGACGGTCGCGTAAGGCCCAGCCGGTGAGCCCTGGCTCAGCACCGCAAAGAAGTTCGCGAAGTCCACCCCGCCGAGCGCCAACCCGATCGGGGGCATGAGCACGTCCGCGACCAGTGAGCCAATCACCGTCGCAAACGCAGCACCGATAATGATACCCACCGCCATGTCGAGCATGCTGCCCTTCATGGCGAACTCCTTGAACTCTTTTAGCACGATGTCCTCCCGGCTGGTGGAAGGATTATGCGAATCGATTGGTGCCCAAGGGGAGATTCGAACTCCCACGGCCTTTCGGCCACTGCCCCCTCAAGACAGCGTGTCTACCAATTCCACCACTTGGGCCAGCTGGTGCTGCTTTACTCGCCGGCGGGAGCCGCGCTCTCGTCTGCGGTGGCCGGAGGATTCGCCTCGCTTGGCACCGCCGCACCGTCGCTGGCCGGGGCAGCGGTCTCGCCACCGAGAATGCCTTGGAGATCGGTCGGGGTTTGAGACTCCGTCACCGGAGCCTGACCCTCACCCTGGAGCTCGCGCTCGATCAGGCTTGTCGGCCGCGTCCCACGCACCGTGAGCAACGAGATCGCCAGACAGATGACCAGAAACGCGCCCCCAAGCCACTTCGTCGCGTTGTGGAGGAACGTGGCCGTCTGGCGACTGCCCATCATCTCCATCCCGGTACCGGCTCCACCAAACCCGGCCGCCAGCCCGCCGCCCTTCCCCGACTGCAGGAGCACGACTACGACCAACGCTAGGCAATCCAGCATCAATAGAATGATAAGTGCACTGTACATAGAGGTTTACAATCTACCCCGACCTACGAACTCGTCAAGAAGCGACGCCGGCGGCGGCGACGACGATCGCGGCGAAATCGTGCGGGTCTAGGCTCGCTCCACCGACCAAGGCACCATCGATGTCGGGTTGGCCGAGCAGCTCAGCCGCATTGTCGGGCTTCACGCTACCGCCATACAGAATCGGCATCGCCAACGCAATCGACGGGGACGCGATCGACGCCACTGCGTCGCGTATCGTCGCGTGCATCTGCTGCGCATCGGCGGGGGCCGCCGTGCGCCCCGTGCCGATCGCCCAAACCGGCTCGTACGCCAGTGCGAGACGGCTGTATTCATCACGCGATAGTCCGTCAATCGCTCGAGAGAGTTGGCCCAGAACGACCGTTTGCTGCCGGCCGGCTTCCCTTTCTTCGAGCGTCTCACCGACACATAACATCGGATCGAGGCCGGCACTGAATGCGGCAACGACTTTTTTCGCGCACTGGGCATCTGTCTCGGCACACAGTTGACGGCGCTCAGAATGACCAACCAGGACCGACTCCGCTCCAGCCGCAGCCAGCATTCCAGGCGCGACCTCGCCGGTGTAAGCGCCCTCCGTTTCCCAGTGACAGTTTTGGCCCCCTACCTGAGCCCGCTCGGTGACCGCCGCCACCACTTCGGGGACCAAGACCGCAGCCGGAAAGAACACCAGCCGAACGCCTGCGCCCAGGTCCGGCAGCGCGGCGTAAAAGGAACTCATATATGGACCCACGTCGGCGATGGTCTTGTACATCTTCCAGTTGGCAGCAACGATGGTGGGCCGGTTTGACGCGCTCACGCCGTGCTCCTTTCGCTCGCTGGGTCCAACACCTCGATCCCCGGTAAGGTGGCCCCAGAAACGAGCTTGAGCGCTGCGCCGCCACCCGTTGAGACGTGACTGACGGCACCCGTCAAACCGCCACGCTCGAGTGCCGCGATCGAGTCGCCACCACCAATGACGGTGTAAGCCCCGTGGGCGGTGACATCAGCCAACCCCTTCGCCACCGCCAACGTGCCGGCATCAAACGGTGGCGTTTCAAAGACTCCCAGCGGACCGTTCCAGAAAACGGTACGTGCTCCCTTCAACGCGTTGACGATCGCCCCAACCGAAGCGGGGCCGATATCGAGGATCTTCTGAGCCGGGGGCACCGCGTCCGAAGACACGGTTTCGCGCTTCGCATCCGCATCGATGTCAGCGGCGACGACCGCGTCGCCTGGCAGCAGCAGCACGTCCGGATATCGATCCAAGATCTGGCGTGCTGCCGCCACGCGGTCCGGCTCAACCAATGAGTCGCCGACCTCCGCGCCGGTGGCGAGCAGAAACGTGTTCGCCATTCCGCCGCCGAGGCAAACCCGGTCGCATCTGCCGGCGAGCTCGTCAACGATCTCCAGCTTGCCAGCGATCTTAGCACCCCCGAGTACCGCCACGAATGGTCGGTCGGGCTCCAGCAGTCGATGAAACGCGTTCAGCTCGCGCTCAACGAGTTGACCCGCAACCCGCGGGCTCAGATGGTCGGCGACCCCAACGGTCGAGGCGTGCGCGCGGTGGCAAGTCCCGAAAGCATCCTGGACGAAGAACTGGCCAAAGCGCGCCAGGAGAGCGGCAAAGCTGGGTTCATTGGCGGTCTCACCCGGTTCGAAGCGGAGGTTCTCGAGCAGGAACACGTCACCGGGTTGGCCCATGCGGACCAGCTTGAGGGCCCGTTCATCAAACGGCTCTGAGAGAAAGACGATCCGTCGTCCCAGGAGCTCCTCGAGGCATCGCGCCACCGGAGCCAATGACAACTCAGCTCGCTGTTCGCCGCCCGGTCGCCCCAAATGACTGACTAGTACGACCGTCGTACCGCGCTGGATGAGTCCGGTCACCGTTGGCAGAGTAGCTCGAATCCGAGCGTCGCTAGCCACTCGCAGACTGTCGCCCTGACCCTCTAGCGGAACGTTGAAGTCGACCCGTACCAGCGCTCGTCGACCGTTCACTTCCTGCGGCTTGAGGTCACCAACCGTGCGGCGCGTCAGGGCGGTTCCCACGTTCGATCCTAGAGGAACTTGCCGAGGTACTGGGCCAAGTCGACGAGCCGCGTGGCGTAACCCATCTCGTTGTCATACCAGGCCAGCACCTTGAGCAACGTCCCGTCAATCACCGCCGTCGACAACGCATCCACGGTCGCCGACTCGGTAGTCGTTACGTAGTCGATCGAAACCAGCGGTTCATCACTGACCGCCAGCACGCCCGCCAACCGGCCCTTTGCCGCTTCGCGGAAGGCGGCGTTGATCTGCTCGGCATCGGTCGGGTGTTCGACCTCGACGGTCAAATCGACCAGCGACACATCCGGGGTCGGCACGCGGATCGCCATACCATCGATCTTCCCCGTCAACTCGGGAAGCACCATCGCCGCCGCCTTGGCTGCGCCAGTTGTCGTAGGGATCATCGACAGCGCTCCGGCGCGCGCGCGTCGCAGATCTTTACTTGGCGTATCAAGCATGTTCTGGCTGGCCGTGTAGGCGTGGGTCGTCGTCATCAGACCGTGCACCCAACCCGCCGTGTCTATGATCACCTTTGCAACTGGGCTCACGCAGTTGGTCGTGCACGACGCGTTCGAGATCACGTCGTGGTTGGCCTCGATACGATCCTCGTTGACGCCCATCACAACGGTGATGTCGCACTCCTTGCCTGGCGCAGAGATGATCACCTTCCGTGCGCCGGCTGCCAGATGTTGGACGGCCTTGTCGCGATCCCGGAAGAGACCTGTCGACTCGATCACCACGTCCACTCCCAGGTCACCCCATGGCAACTTGGCGGGGTCTGGCTCCGAAACGACCTCGATCACATCATCTCCGACACGGAGCTTCCCGTTTTCGGCCCGAGCATCAACTCCAAGCCGACCGTGAACCGAATCGTATTCCAGCAAGTGAGCTAGCGTGGCAGCATCAGTCAGATCGTTGACCGCCACTAGATCGAGATCTCGCTCAGTTCGTCGAAGTGACCGATACGCGATGCGGCCGATACGGCCGAACCCGTTGATGGCGAGACGCATCCTGGACCTCCGTGTGATTGGGAATCGGTAACGTCAGAGCGAAATCTAGAAAGGTGTGAACGGCAGTAAGTTATCCGGCGTTTCGATCGGTGGCGAGGGCGAACGTCACTCCGACGACACGGCTCGTGCCGCCCACGATCAGCGCATCGGCGGCGGCGTGAAGCGTGGCTCCGCTCGTGGCGACGTCATCGATCAGACCAACCGTGGCATTTGAGTCGAGCGAGGTTCGGCTCGCGAACGCGCCGCTCACGTTGGCGACGCGATCGGCTCGGCCAAGCCCTACCTGTGGTGGCGTCGCTCGCGATCTCTCGAGCACATTGACGACCGGGCGATCGATCCCCGTCGCCAACCGGTCGGCGATCAGCCGAGCTTGATTGAATCCACGCTCACGGTGCCTGAGGGGATGTAGTGGCACCGGCACGAGGAGGTCCAATCGGTGACCTCGAACTCGGATCGTGTCGGCCATCTTCTCGGCACAAATGTCAGCCAAGTGACGCCAGCCACCGTACTTGATCGTCCGCACGATCGCTTCCGCCACACCCTGGTAGCGAACAGCAGCGGTCGAGGTGAGCTCCGGCGGCCAGTCGCGACATCGCCAACAGACCATAGCTCGATGCGCCATGACCAACCCGCAGCGGGCGCAACGTGGAGCCCCGAGCGGTTCCAGCTGCGAGATGCACAGGCTGCACACGGCGGGACGGGCGGTCGCTAGGCGATCGCCGCAGTGAATGCACCGCGGAGGCAATACCAGGTCCGTTACGAGCCCAAGGGCTCCGGCTACGATCTCGGTCGATGAAGCTATCTCCCCACCTCGAGTGGCAGGGCGTTTTGGCTGGCGACTAGCTGCCTGGCAGGGTCAAGCGGGGGAATTGGCTCGAGATGGTGGCCAGATAGCGACTGCGTTCATCACCGCTGAGGATCGTCACTAGCCTTTCGAGCCAGTGCTCCGCGGCCTCGATGCGTTCAGTGAAGTAGTTGGCCGCCACCAACCCCAGGTACGCGAGACGGATCCCATCGTCCAACTCGATCGCTCGCTCGAACGCTCCAATCGCGTTTCCATAATCACCGAGGTGCAGATACGATCCGCCGAGTAGCGCATGCGCGTTGCCGTGTTGAGGCTTGAGCTCGACGACCCTGCGAAAAAGCGGGACTGCGTCCGCGTATCGTCCTTCTACATACAGCTCACCAGCCAACACGTACAACGAATCCGCTTCGTCGGTAAAGACGGTCTCGGCATCTGCCACGGAGTGCGTGGCAAACAGCGTGCCGATAACGATCAGGCCTAAAGATGCAATCCGAACTGGCAAAGAAAGTAGTCCTTGAGATTGTGAGTTTGGGGAGTTGGTAGATTGGATTCGTAACAATTGATTTTAACTCTTCGTGCTCGATTCGTCAACCGTCCGACAACCGTCGAAGATGGTTTTCCACAAAACCTTCGAGGCAAATCCGGATCTCCTCGAACGCAATCTCGTAGGCTCTGCGACCCCATCCGATGGGATCCCCGACACCATGACCGATCTGTCCGGTGGGATCGAATTCTGTTATCACTCGAACGTCTGCGGTGTCGTCCAGC
>JBDHED010000064.1:0-10215 GCA_039591175.1 Gemmatimonadota bacterium
GGCGCCGTTCTACACACTCGGCCCGTTGACGACCGACATCGCGCCGGGTTATGACCACCTGACGAGCGCGATCGGGGCGGCGCTGATCGGCTGGTACGGAACCGCGATGCTGTGTTACGTGACGCCCAAGGAGCACCTCGGGCTGCCCGACAAAGACGACGTGCGCGAAGGCGTGATCACATACAAGATCGCGGCCCACGCGGCCGACCTGGCAAAGGGCCACCCCGGCGCGCAGGCGCGCGACAACGCGCTCTCGAAGGCGCGGTTCGAGTTCCGATGGGAAGACCAGTTCAACCTGGGACTCGATCCGGAGCGCGCGCGTGAGTTTCACGATCAGACGCTGCCCGCGGAAGCCGCCAAGGTGGCCCACTTCTGCTCGATGTGCGGCCCCAAGTTCTGCTCGATGCGGATCACCCAGGACGTTCGCGACTACGCCCGCGAGCACGGGCTCCGGGACCGCGAGGCGCTGACCGAAGGGATGGCCGAGAAATCGGCCGAGTTCCGGCGCCGGGGGGAACTGTACAACAAAGTTTAGCCGGGCGACCGGTCATATAAGGCCCCTCCGGGCCACACTCATCTCCAGGAACGCCGGATGGAACGCGTCGAACTCGAAACCGAGCTCGAGCGGCATCACGCCGACGCCTTTGGCTGGGCGCTCCGGTGTTGCCACGGCAGCCGCATGGCGGCCGAGGATGCGCTCCAGGCGAGCTATCTGAAGGTGCTCGACGGTCGGGCCCGGTTCGAAGGCCGATCGAGCTTCCGAACTTGGCTCTTTGGGGTCATCCGGCGGACTGCGGCCGAGCAACACCGATCGTCCAGGGCCAGCCGTCTGTTGCCGCTCTACTTATTGGACGGCCGCTCGGAGAGCGCCGACCCGGATATCGACCCCGCAACCGCGATCGTTCGCTCGGAGTCGACGCGCCGCTTGGTCGCCGCGCTCGAACGGTTGCCACCGCGGCAGCGCGATCTGCTGCACCTGGTGTTTTACCAGGAGCTGACGATTCGTGAAGCGGCTGAAGTGTTGGGCGTCTCGATCGGCACGGCGCGGACACACTACGATCGCGGAAAGAAGCGCGTCAGAAAGTTGCTGGAGGAAGATGAGCATGACGTCTGAGCACCACCCCGGGAACAACGACCCGGAGCGCGAGCTGCGCGACGAGTTCGTTCGGTTGAGAGACGAAGAGCGCCGTCAGGCGACGCCTTTTCACCAGGTCCTCTCGAAGCCGATCGAACCTCGGCCGGCGCTGGCCCGTGCGTCGTGGGTCCGGATCACAGCCGCGGCGGCCGTGCTGGCACTAATCGTCGGTTTGACGATCTCGCGGGCGCGTTGGACCCCCTCGCAGGGCCCCATCACGGGTGCCAGCCAGGCCGTCGACGTGGTCGACCTCGGCACGACATCTTGGACTTCGCCGACCGACTTTTTGCTCCAGCTCCCGAGCCAGGAGCTGCTCCAGGAAGTCCCGGAGCTCGGTCGGACCGGAGGGCTGATAAGAGAGGATAGAGAACATCCAGAACGGAGGAATCGAACATGAATCGGATTCGCGCTATCACGATCGGCGTTCTCGGGTTGGCCACGCTCGTCGGCCCGGTCGCCGCACAGGAAGCAGATACCGGTTTTGAACGCCATCTGTTTCCACCGGATCTCGTGATGCGACACCAGCAGGCCGTCGCCCTGACCGCCGCGCAGCGGGATCAAGTGTCGCGTGCGATCGAGGAGTTGCAGGCCGACGTTCAGCAGCTTCAGTGGGACATGTCGGCGGCCGCCGAGGAGCTCACTACGTTGGTCAGCGAGGCGGAAGTCGACCAATCGGCCGTTTTGTCGCAGGTTGACGAGGTTCTCGACATCGAGCGCCAAATCAAGCGCGCTCACATCACGATGCTGGTAGAGGTCAAGAACGCGCTGACGGCCGAGCAGCAGCGGTTGCTGCAAGAGTTGCGATCCGGCGCACCGGAATAGAGCCGCATGAATCGACGCACGTTTCTAGGGCTTGGTGGTCTAGCGCTCACCGGCCTGGCCGCTGCGCCGAGACTCGCTCGCTCGGCCGCACGCCTGGCTGGAGATCGGATCGGGCCTCCGGCGATCGGACCCGAGCCGATCGAGATCCGGATGCTCAACGATGCAGCCGACCGGTTCTTGTTCGACCCGATCGGGTTGCTCATAGCACCGGGGCAGACGGTGCGCTGGGTGCTGGAGAGCGGTGTCCACAGCACCACCGCTTACCACCCGAGCAACTTCAACCAGAGCCTGCGTATCCCCGACGCTGCTACGCCATGGGATTCTGGTGTCCTGGTCGAGCCGGGCGAAACGCTCGACGTGACGCTGACCGTCCCCGGGGTGTACGACTACTACTGCCTACCCCATGAGACCGTGGGGATGGTCGGCCGGATCATCGTCGGTGAACCGACCGGACCGGGGAGCCTACCGTTTGACTATTTCACCGACCGACCGGACGCGACCCAGTGGCGTCCGATCCCGGTCGAGGCACGCGCCGCGTTCCCATCGATCGAGCGCATCCTCGACGAGAAGGTCGTTCACCCACCCTCAGAGTAGCTCGTGAAACGTCGCCTTTGAGAAGGTAAAAAACTCCGTACGGCGGCTCTCCCACCGGCGGTGTTGTTCCAGCAAGAAGCTTCGCTCGAGGCTCAGAACCATCGCCGACTCGACCGTCGTGGTGCCACCCTGTCGTCGGTTTGCCGCGTTGACGTAGAGAACTTGGATCGTGTTGCCTACGTACCCCTCGCTCAAGTCAACGAAGATGTCTTGGACATCGCGGAATACGGCGCGAACGATCTGGTCGTGCGGTGGTCGGTCGTCGAACCGGTAGTTGTAGTGGGCGAAGTCGATCTCGACATCAAAACGCCCGGTGCACGACTGCCCGTACTCCTCGTCGATGTCGTCCTGCGAGACGATCGCGATCCGCTTCATGAATCCGTCATGAAAGCCGTTGAAGTAGTCGAGCGCCTCGCGCGCCTCGTCGACACTCGACACTTCGAAAATGTTGTCGGCGGCTGTCAGGCTACTCCCGAGGGGAGCCGCTGATGGTATCAGGCCCGCTTCGGCGAAACGGTCGATTGGGCCGCTCGCGGTCCCAATCACGCGGTGGTCGTGGACCACGAAAGCCCGGCGGACGCATAGAACCCGGTCGCATACGGGTGCGCGTTTCGAGTCGCTCCTTCTGCTCTTCGGTCAATATCGGGTCGAGTTCGGCACGAACGGAATCACGGAGCGCCTCCATCTCGCTGTGCGACCGCTCCAGTATCTCGTGAAACCTGGGACCCATCCGCTCGAGCACGTCGTGGATCGCCGCCGCCTGCTCCTCGTCCTCGGGCTGGATCGCGTGCTCGAGAAAGAACGCGAGCCCACCCGGGCGCCGGAGCTCGGTCAAGTGCTGCAACCGCCGGTTGACGATCGCGCCGGAGATGACTCCGCCCAGCACGATCCCGATCAGCAAGGTGGCACTCAAGATCAGCACCGATTTCGTGCGCGCTCGCACTTACGCCCCCGAGAGCAGAAACAAAGTTTCAAGCGATTGCGAAGGCAATCCGAGCACGGACTCCAGGGTCGACGTGTACACGCCCAGGTTGCCCGGCTCCATCACGTTGTACGCGCCGACCGCGATCGCCAGGACGACTGCGGCGGTCGCCACGCGCAGAAACCCCCAACGCAAGGCAGCATCGATCGACTCGAGACCGTTACGTGATCCCTCGGCCTCGATCCGCTGCATCACGCGCGACGCGAAAAAGGGTGCGAACCGGCTCGGCTCCCCACCATCCAACCAACCGCGAAATGTATGCAGGCGATCGTCGTTCATCTGATTGTTCACTCTCCTAAGCTTCACGTACAAGCGGGTCAAGCACCGATTCGAGCTTGTCCAACGCGCGCGATAGACGCGACGTCACCGTCCCCACCGGTAGCCCCAATATCTCCGCCGTCTCCCGCGTCGAGTAGCCCTCGATCATACGCAACACCACGACCGATCTATGATCGGCCTTCAGCGTTTGGATCGCGCCCCGCACGAGCTCGGCGCGTTCCCGCGCGCTGATCTCTTCTGTGGCGTCGTACATGGGCTCGGCCAACACCACTTCCTCCTCGTCGCGGCTGACAAAGCGCTTCGTCCATCGCCGCCGCCGTTTGATCGCGTCGAGCGACTGGTTAATCGCGATCCGCGTAAGGTACGTGGCGATCGACGACTCTCCCCGGAACCTGTCCAACGAGCGGTAGAACCGGATGAACGTTTCCTGACCGGCATCCTCCGCCTCTTCGCCGTTGCCGAGCATTCCGATCACTGTCGCCGCCACCCGCCCCTCGTAGCGCTCGACCAACTGCCGAAACGCGGCATCGTCTCCACGCCGAGCAGCATCGAGGAGCTCCTCGTCAGTTGGTTGAGCTGCTGCTCGTTTTCGTTCGCTCGTCGGTCCCTGCATGCAGATGTCCGGTCGCGGCCCGCGACCAAATCCCTGGCCTCGATTCTAGGTCGCGGAAGCGACGTCGCAAAACCGTTTCTCGGCACCATCAGACACCGCGGAAGCCACCCAACGGGCCCCGGGAGCCACGCCCATCTCCTCGAAACGCACCCGCGCGCAATGCGTGGTAGAGGCTCCCGATCTCCATCTGGGTGTCGGACAGGATCCCGGCTACGGCTTCGCGGTGCGCCGCGATCCGCTCGGCGATCGACGCGTCACCCAAGGGTGCGCTTCGCGCTCTCCTCATGTTTAGCATTCATCTCCAAACCTTCCAAAACTCCAGCTTCATCTGCCCGTTAGACCCCGGATCGGGTGACTCCATTCCCAAGACCGACTTGGAGTCGATCGGCCCCGTGGGGCTTCTAATGAAATGACTGCAGCCAAGAGATCTCGATATCGAGACCCCTCAGAAAGGAGAACCAAACGATGTTCAAGTTGAGAACCCTGCTCCTCGTGGCGGTCATGCTCGGTGTGGCGATCCCGGCGACCGCGCAGGAGCGAGGAAAGAAGGGCGGCCCTCACGGGGATCCCGCAGCGCACATCGACCAGCTGATCGACGAGCTCGATCTATCCACCGATCAAGCGTCCCAGGTGCGTCCGATCCTCGAAGAGAGCATGAACCAACGGCGCGCCCTGTTCGAGGGCGCCCGGACCGGTCAAGGCCGCCCCGATCGATCGCAGATGCAGGCCCTGCGACCCGAAATGGAGGCGATCAGGGAGCAGACCGACGCGCAGCTAGCTGAAGTCCTGACCGCCGATCAGATGGCTCAGCTCCGCGAGATCAGGGCCTCACGGCAGGCAGAGCATCGAGCCCACCGCAAGTCACACAGGGGCGGTCGCACCGACACGTAGTCGAGGCCCGCGAGCGGTGGGTATACGGCACGGCCGGGCGCCGATCGGCGCCCGGCCTAAGGCGTGGCTGAAGAACTCCCCGTCACAACGAGGTGAAGAGCCCCTCGTCGATCTTCGCCGGATCACCCAGAACAGCGAAATGGAGATCTTTCAGGTACTCAGCGGCGACCCGCTGGATATCGGTCGGCGTGACGTCATGGACGCGATCGATGAACTCGAGCGCCTGCTCCCAGCCGCCGCCAGCCAACTCGAACGTGCCCAGCGCGGTGGCCAAACCCATGTTCGTCTCCTGACCCATCCAGTAACGCGTCGCGAACACGTTGACGCTCTCTTGGAGCCGTTCCTCGGTGATCGGCTCGGTCTTGAGTCGCTCGACCTCGTGGTACATGACCTTGAGCGTGGTGTCCGGCTCGACCGCCGTTACGTACAGCAGTCCGTAGTTGGCACGCCGCTGCGAGAGTCCCGAAAAGACCGCGTACGTCAGGTTGCGCTTGGTGCGAACTTCCTCGAACAACCGATTGGACAAGATGTTGAGCCCCACTCTCAATGGCGCGTAGTCCGGGTCGCCCGGCGGCGGCGTCACGAACTGGCCGCGGATGTAGTTGGTCGGCAGCTCGCGCTCGACGACGTTGACGTCCGGTCCACCCGGCTGCGCATCGACCGTCTCGGCGGCCGTCCCTCCAGCCTCCGGCAGAGCGTCAAATTCGGCCGTGATCTTGGCTTCCAGATCGGCTCGATCGACGTTGCCGACGACGACGAACAACAAGTTCTCCTTGGTCAACCGACGCGCGTGCCAGGCAGCCAGGTCTTCGGCGGTCATCGACTCGATCGCTTCGACCGTCCCGTTGGGATCGATGGCGTACGGATGACCGGCGTACAACAGGTCGTTGGCCAACAGGGCCAGGTGCTGATCAGGGTTGTCCTCGCGGCCCTTGAGCGCATTGATGATCTGCTCGCGCACCAACTCGACCTCGTTCTCCGGAAACGTCGGATGGAGAACCGCTTGCGAGAAAAGATCCCACGACTCATCCCAATAATCGGTCACCGCTTGCAGCGTCATGACGGAGTAGTCGTGAAACGCCTGGCCTCCAATGGCCGCACCGGTGGCAGCGGTGCGAGAGGCGAACGCGTCTTTGTCGTATTCCTCGGTGCCGCGCGTGGCGACAGCACCGATAAACCGCTCGACCCCGGCGGTTTCAGGCGTCAGCGCGGCGCTGCCACCCTTTACGTACAGCTGTACGGCGATCACGTCGTTGGCTTCGATCGAGCGGTGCACGACATCGATGCCAGCCACGGTGAACTCTTGCACATCCTGGGCGTGCAACGCTGAGGGCGGCGACGACGCCAGCATGAGCGCAGCGAGAAGCATGGAGATCCGGTTCACAGCGTCACCTCCTGGGCCAACAGGTCCTCGGCATCGAGATCCACCGATGCCCGTGCTTCGGGACTGATCAGCGCGCCCGACACGTGCGGCTTGCCAAGCATGTAGCGCTGGGTGAAGGCGGCGATGTCGTCGAGCGTCACGGCCTGCAGGTTGGGCACGTACCCGAGGTAGTAGTCGAGGTCGGCGACGGCCCACCAGTAGCCCACCGTGTGGGCGAGCGACGAAGCGCGCTCGCGAGCGTAGGTCTGGTTGACCGCGACCTGGTTGCGAGCCGCGGCGAGCTCTTCTTCGGTGACGTAGCCGGGCTCGGCCAGCTTCCCGACCTCGGCCAGAATCGCTCGATGCAGCTCGAGCGCTTTTTCGGGCGTGGTCTGCGCGGTAATCGAAATCGGGCCCACGTGCGCCATGGTCGAGTACCCAAACCCCGCGTTGAACGCCAACCCGGTATCGACCATCGCTTTCTGAAACCGGCTGGCCGGGTTTGAGAGGATCGGGATCAGGACGTCCGCCACGTATGTCGAGCCCGGGTCCCCGGTCACACTCGGCCCCTGCCAGTCGATCTGGATAGTGACCGTGTTGACGGGTTGCTCGACGACGATAGCTCGGGTCGCGGCCAGCGGTGGCGGATCCGGGATCGGCGCGGCAAACGGGTCGGCGCCCCGGGACCAGTCGCCAAACACCTCTTCGCCAAGCGCGAAGCCTTCCTCTGGGCTGATTGCGCCGGAGAGGATCAACGCGGTGTTGTTGGGGACGTAGAACCGCTCCTGAATCGTCTGCATCTTCTCGGGCGGCGTCGTACTGAGAACCTCACGATCCCCGATCACGTTCTTGCGTGACCAATACTCAGGCGACCATAGCAGCGTGTCGATGGCTCGGCCGAAATGGAAGAACGGATTCGACTCGGCCCGATCGTACTCGCCGAGTACGACCGGTCGCTCGCGCACCAGCTCTTCCTCGAGGAATAGTGGATACCGGATGGCGTCCTCCATGAACTGCAATGCCGGTCGGAGGCTGTCCACGCCAACCGTGATGAAGTAGTTGACCCGCTCGCCCGAGGTGGTGCCGTTCCACGCCGCACCCAGCTCGTTTAGCCGCTCCAGGTACGCTTCCTGATTGGGTATCGTGCGATTGGCCTTAAAGAACATGTGTTCGTAGAGGTGAGACAAACCATCGTACTCCGGCGTCTCGGTGTACGCGCCGTTCTTGACGTCCAGCTCAATCGTCACCAACGGAACCGAGCGGTTCTCGATGACGATCACTTCTAGACCGTTGTCGAGTGTCTTGCTGTCGATCGGCAGCGGGGTCTGGCCAAACAGCGGCGCGGTCCAGACGATCGTTGCGACCGCGAGTAACGTTCGCATCGGACCTCCCTTATGTGATGGCTGCAACAGTATCTGGAAAAACGAGGCTCGCGCGCCGGTTGTTCAAGTTACCGGCAACAAAACGGGGCCGCCCGACTCGTCGGGCAGCCCCTTCAAATAGAAACGTCGAATGAGGCTACAAGCCGACCGGACTAGTCGTAACCCACACAAGGCCGGTGCCCGACTCGACAGCGACCTCGTAGTCCCCGCGTGCCTGACCCACTCCGGCACCTCCGGCGCCGCCGATGACACCGCCGATGACCGCACCCTTCTTGCCACCGATGATGCCGCCGATCACGGCGCCACTACCGGCCCCAATCGCGGTTTCCTTGGTCGGGAAGCCGCTGTCTCGATAGCTCTCTCCGGCGGCGACGGGGTCAGCCGCGATGGCCCGCGAGCCGGAGCTCGTCTCGACCGTGCGCGCCTCGAGTGTCATCGAGCCGTACCCATCGTTGCGGTCGCCTTCGTCGATGGCCGCGATCACACCTCTCACCGTGGCCCCGCTCGGGATGACGACGTACCCATTGATGAGAACGTCCTCGTTGACCCGTGCCGTCCACTCCTGACCCACTTCATTGTTCTCAGAATCGATTCGTGACAGCAAGGTTGTCGGAATCCGCGTGCCCGCTGGAATCGCGGTCGGCGCCGCCGGCCGTACCTCAGCAGGCGGAGCCTCGGGTTCCGCTGGGGGCGGGGGTGGCGGGGGCGTCTCGCGGACGATGACCGTGCGCGTGATGACCTGCGGCTCGGGCTCGGGCTCCTCGACAAAGTCGACTTCCTCCTCGGTCGGCTCCACCTCGCCCAGCGCGATCGGGCCCTGGGCCTCGACGACGATCGGCAGATCCGGGTCCACTTGCTCGCCCTCTCGGTTGCACCCCAGCGCGACCAGGCCGGCGAGCGCCACGAGCACCATTGGATATGATCGGTAGACGCTAGAGCGCATGATATCCTCCTCTGGAAATCAGCTTCATTGGACCGCTACCGATGTAATAGCGGCACGCGTTCTATTTTGTTCCGCCCCTACTTGATCGGTACAGACGTCCTCCCAATTGGACACCTCCAAGGACACTGCGATTCCCACCCCCGCGAGGCCGCGATATAGGTTGTCGACGTGTCGACCGTGCAGCGACTCGCGGTACTCACCAGCGGTGGGGACGCACCCGGCATGAACGCCGCCATTCGATCAGTCGTCCGGGCGGCAACCCGCGCCGGGTGGGACGTGATCGGCTTTCGCCGCGGTTACTCTGGGCTCGTCGACGACGTCGCGATCGATCTCGATGCACGCGGGGTAGCCAACATTCTGCAGCGCGGCGGATCGATCCTCGACACCGCCCGAGAGGATCGATTCTACGACGCCGCGGCGCGAGAGCGCGCGCGGAGGGTTCTCACCCACCGCGGATGCAGCGCCCTGATCACGATCGGCGGCAACGGAACTCAGACCGGTGCTGCCAAGCTGCAATCGGAATGGGGCGGGGCGGTCATCGGAATCCCCTCTACGATCGACAACGACCTCGGCGGTACCGACCGGTCGATTGGCTTTGACACCGCATGCAATACCGCGCTCGAAGCGATCGACCGCATTCGCGATTCCGCCAACACCCTGGACCGACTGTTCCTGGTCGAAGTCATGGGGCGTCACTGCGGCTTCATCGCGCTCCGCCTACCCGGGTGGGGCGCGGGGCGTGCTTGACGAGTTGGACGCGAGGGGGGTGTCGCTCGAAGCCGAGCAGGGTGCGGGAGCGCGCGTCACGATCCTCGGTCACATCCAGCGCGGTGGGAACCCTACCGTCCGCGATCGGGTGCTAGCGAGCCGACTCGGCGTTGTCGCCGTTGACGCCGCAACGTGTGGTCGAAAGGACCTTCTCATCGGTGTGAGCTCGCGATCGATCTGTGAAACAAAGCTCGCCGAAGCACTAACGGAAAAACGCGAAATCGATCCGACGCAACTTGCACTCGTCAACACACTGGCGGGATAAAACGACGCTCCGGGAATTACCGATCGAAAAACTACCAGAAAACTCGTTTAAAAAAACTTTCGATAAGTATTGCGAAAAAACAGTGCGTTGTGATAGACTTTTTTTGTCGCGCGGTCTTAACGATCGCAGTGGACTGAGCTCAGGAGGAAAAACGTATGGCTGCTGCAGCCAGAAAAAA
>JBDHED010000065.1:0-10403 GCA_039591175.1 Gemmatimonadota bacterium
TTACCGACCGGCTGGACGATGGGTGCGCTTCACAAGCTCGTCAGCTTCGGAGCTGGCGCGTCGAGCGCCGTCCCACACCTACTCGCGTTGATCGTCGGAACGCTCGTTCTGGCATTAGCTGCCGTACGTACGTTCCGCTTCCAGTAGTAGTGATCAGTGGCTACCAGCGTCGAGCGACACCGAAGCCGACCAAAACGTCAGGTGCATCGTCGGTGAGTCCCGCGCCAACACGCGCGTCGAGCTGGAAAGAGTTGTTGACGAGATATGTGATCCCGCCGTTTAGCGTAACATCGTCGCCGGTGTCGTCACCCGCGGGGAAGATGGTGAACGCCTCCAGGTAGGCTCCGGTTCGCTCCGTGATACCAACGCCAAGAGCCACGCTCGCCGACCCCTGATCGAACCGCTCGTCGGCCTCGCTGGCGTACGTATAGCCTACATTTGCCCCAAGCCCCAACCGGTCCGACAGGTCCCAGGCGAACGCGCCCGTCACCCCCGGTTGCCAATCGTCCTCGCCGATGTCATCATCACCAACCGGCAGCGTGCTGGCGACCAGAATCGCGATCGCCGGCCGCCCTCCCCGAGCCGTGGCCAATGCCGCTTTCACGCCTAGCGACGGATCCTCGATACCGATCTGATCACCGTCGTTCACCCAAGCGATCGAGTTGAGCCCGACTCGGCCCTCGATCCTATCCCACAGCCCGATTCGGAACAGAAGTTCACCCAGCGTGTGCTCATCGACGCCGTCGCCGTGTGAGAAGGTGTAGCCCGCTTCGAGCTGTACGTGGCCCGGTGCTACCGCTGAGGCGCTCTCGGTGAAGTCGGGTCGATCGGTGACCAGCGGTGGCAGTGTCACTTGTGCCGAGAGCGGTCCGGCGCTCAGCCCAATAAGAACGTCTCTGGAGTGCGTTACTCCATGCAGAGAGCGTAACGCGAGAAGTGGCTCAGCTCGGCGCGGACAACGCTCTGCGCCGGGTCGTAGACCGCCTCGTCAACGATCGCCCAATCATCGACATCGTCCTGCGCCACCGCGATTCTCAGCTTGAAGAGATCGACGCCGGTAAGCTCAGCGCTCGCAGCGTTGATCTCCAGGATCGCGGGCTGGCTGAACTGCAGCCCATTGGGAGAATACAGGAACGAAACCGTACCATCGGTTGCCTGGGCCATGCTGATCCAAAGATCCGTGGGGATCGAATTGGGCAAAATCGTCAACGTCGCGTCGTCGGTTGACAGTATCCCGCCGACCTCCTTCTCGATCCACTTGGCTTCCAGATCGTTGGCGACCCGCAGCTCCATGCCGTCCTTGAACGTCAGCAGCTTGACGCCGTTGACGGTGACGAACTTGGGGAACGTCTCTGTCGGATCGGTCGGGCCTGTCTCATCGCCACAGGCCGTCAGCGACAATACGGCGAGGGCCGTGACGATTCCGCCTAGGAATTGGCCAGTACTTCCTCACTTCGAAATCGGCTCCTCTGGGGGATCGGTTCGCCGGGGGTCACCCAGTGCAAGGGCAACACTCGCGCTAGCACGGGGGCTCGTCCATCCTATCCGGGTTAAACCCTTTCAGAACAGAGGGTTAGGCCGATCGACGGAAACCTTTTTCCCTCCCCAGAGAAATCTTTTTTCCTATCGTTTTGAGATGCTTTGTTGCAGCTAGAGCGTAACGAAACATTACGCCCTCAGCGGCTCACCCACTCGGCCACGAAGACGTTTGTGTCCCCCGGCTTGGCGTTATCCCGATTGGAAGCCCAGACGAGCTTCGAGCCGTCGGAGTTGAACATCGGAAAACCGTCGAAGTCGGGGTGGGTCGTGATCCGAGCGAGACCGGTACCGTCGACGTTGACGGCATAGAGATCGAAGTTCCGACCTTCTGGGTCGTGCATGTTGCTGGCGAAGATGATGCGTTCGCCATCGGGGAAAAAGTAGGGTCCAAAGTTGGCGGCCCCGTTGTCGGTGATCTGACGCTTCTCGGAGCCATCGGCGTTCATGACCCAAAGCTCCATCACGCCCGGGCGCACCAGGTTGTCCGCCAGTAGCGCGCGATAATCGGCGAGCGCGCCTTCCTCCTGCGGGTGATGTGCCCGGTAGACGATGCTTTGGCCATCGTAGGAGAAGAACGGGCCACCGTCATACCCTTCCTCGTGGGTCAGTCGCGTCACGTCGCTCCCATCCGCGTTCATGGTGTAGATCTCCAGATCGCCGTCGCGCACCGACGTGAACACGATCTTCGATCCATCGCGGCTGAACGTCGCCTCGGCGTCGTAGCCCGGCACATCCGTCAATCTCTCGAGCTGGCTTCCATCCGGTTGCGCGGTGAAGACATCGAATCCTGGATGAATCGGCCAAACGTATCCCTGGCTGTAGTCAGGGCGAGGCGGGCAAGCCTCGTCGGCCAGATGGGTCGAAGAGAACAAGATCCAGTCGCCCTGGGGGTATGCGAAGTAGCTACACGTCGTCACGCCCTGGCCCGTGGACACCATGCGCTTCTCAGACCCATCCGTCCGCATGGTGAAGATCTGATCGCAACCAATCGAATCAGGCGTGGCCTGGAAGATGAGCCGCGCGTCATCGGGGCTGAAGTAAGCCTCGGCATTCTGGCCCTCGAACGTGATCTGCTGGAGATTATCGAGGTGCTCTGCCTCCCCGGGCTCGGGAGCGGTCGTCGCGATCGCGGGCTCGGGCGGCGGTGCTGGATCCTCGGCCGCTCCGCCACACGCCATCACGGCGGCGGCCATACAGAGGACGCTAATCTTGATCTGGTGGGCCATGTTCTCTCGCTCCCGTTTGCTGATGTGAATCCCTATCGACGGAGTATCATGAAGTCTTTCACGATCGTTCTGCCTCTCATCGCGCTGGCGGCGCCTCTCTGGGCGCAAGATCCGGCAGAGAACACCTGTGCCGCCGAAGGCGCTCGTGCATCGTCACAGTTGGAGATTACTGCCGCCGAGATCTGCGCGACCATCGCGGTGCTCGCGGCCGACTCGCTCGAAGGCCGAGAAGCGGGCAGCCCGGGCAGTGAGCGCGCTTCCCGTTATCTAGCCGAGCGCTTCCATTCGATCGGTCTGGAGCCGCTCGCCGGCGATTACCTCCAGTCATTCACGTTTTCTGCCGCGGTGCGTCGAGACCCCCACGCCAGTTCCGAACCGTCGGGCGATGACGAGACCTTGTCGACCGCCAATATCATCGGCATCGTGCCCGGCAGCGACCCACAGTTGGCTGACCAGGCCGTCGTGATCGGCGCCCACTACGACCACTTGGGATTCGGCGGGCAAGGTTCGTTGGCACCGGGTGAGCGAGCGATCCACAACGGAGCCGACGACAATGCGTCCGGTGTCGCCGTGCTGCTCGAGCTAGCGCAACACTTCATGGCGCGGCCGATGGGGAGAACGCTGATCTTCATCGCCTTTGGTGGGGAGGAATTGGGTACGCTGGGCTCCCAGTTCTATGTCGCTCACCCGTTGTGGCCGCTCGAGCAGACGGTCGCCATGCTGAACCTCGACATGGTGGGCCGGCTGCGGGAGCAGCTGACGGTCCACGGTACGGGAACCTCGCCCGCGTGGACGACGGTCCTCGACGACTTGGACGCTCAGGGTGTGTCGCTGGCGCGAGTACCGGATGGCTTTGGGCCCAGCGATCAATCTTCGTTCTACGGCGCCCAGGTGCCGGTGCTCTGGTTCTTCACCGGCGCTCATGAGGAGTATCACCGGCCCGCTGATGATCTAGGCACGATCAACGGTACCGGGGCGGTTCGAGTTGCACACCTCGTCTCCACGATCACCGAAACGATCGCCAGCACCGGGCTCGAGATTCCCTACGCGGTGGCCCCCACGACCCAGCGCAGGGCGGCGGCTTTTTCCGTCGGGCTCGGGGTCATCCCCGAGTACAGCTTTCCCGGACCGGGGTTGAGGGTGGCTTCGGTGCGACCAGGCGGGCCGGCAGATGTGGCGGGCGTATCCGCTGGTGACGTGTTGCTGCAGCTCGCCGATCGTGAGATCGAAGACGTCTACGGCTACACGGCGGTGCTTTCGGATCTCGAGGCGGGAGTCTCTTACCCGCTCGTGTACGAGCACGAAGGCGAGCTCCACAATGTGACCGTGGAACCCGCCTCGCGCTGAATCTGGTACCGCTGGTCGGGCTTTAGTTTCGCGCCAGCTCGATGCTGCCGTTCACAGTTTGCATCTCGAGTCGGCCGCCACCAGTCCCGATCGAACCCTCGATCCGACGCGGTCCCCACCGCTTCCCGGCGGCGACCGCCAACGGAAAGTCGCTGTTCAGCCCCCCGTTGACGGTCTGGGCGACGACGCTGGCGTTGACGTCGGCCGGCAGACCCACGGTGATCGATCCGTTGACCGTGTGCAACGAGAGCGTGCCATTCCAAGTCTCCCGACCCATCGAAACATCGATCGCGCCATTCACCGTGTGAGCCTCTACCGTGCCCGTGCCAGAGGCGCTCACGGCTCCGTTCACGGTATGGACCTGCACGTCCCCGCGGAGACCATCGGCTTCGATCGCGCCGTTGACCGTCTTGCCCACAAAATCGACACCCGCCGGTACCCGGACGGTGAAGTCGACAGCGATGTCGTTCTTCTTGTGTTTCTGGTGCTTCTCGTCGTGATCGTTATGGTCTTCGCCGCAGACGTCGCTGACGCCGCCGTCTTCGAGCGGATACGCCGCACAGATGCGGACGCCGCCACCGTGTTCGACGACTACGATCTCGACCTCGTTCGGATCGCTCTTCTTGGCGTGTCGAACGGCGATGACTTCGGCTCTGGATCCACTCGCTGGCGTAGCATCGATCTCACCGTTTAACCCTCGAATCTCGAGTGCCTTGCCGGCCTCGATCGCTCCATCCCACCGAAATTCCGCCGTTTGTTGCGCCATCGTTGTCGTCGGCAGGACGGTCAGCACAGCGAGCGTGAGCAACGTTCTCGTGAAGTTCATCTGCCTCTCCTTCTCCTATCGATTCGAACGTTTCAGCACGATCGAGCCATTGAAGGTCTCGAGCTCGATTTGAGCGTCTCCCGAGCCCAGCGTAAACGTCGTCGTCTTCCCGGGCTCGGCCTCGGTCACCGTCACCGGGAAGTCGGCCTGGAAATCACCGTTGTAGGTGAACGCACTGATCGTGGCACTGGCGTTCTGCGGGATCGTCAATTCGATCGTCCCGTTGTGCGTCTCCATGCTGTACCACCCATCGGGATGGATAGGACCCTGAAAGACGATCGCACCGTTGACCGAAGATGCTTCCAGGCTCCTGGTATCACAGCGCTCGAGCGTGACCGGGCCGTTCACGGTCGTCGCTTCGATATCGCCAACCACGTCGGTTAGCGACACGAACTCGTTGACCGAGTGCGCCTCGATCCGACCGCGTGCTCCGCTGAGCTCGACGCCACCCTCCACCGATCCCACCTCGACCGCGTGACGACCACCGTTCACGCGCACGAGACCTTTCACAGAGTGGGCATCGATGCGTCCCGTCGTGCCCTCAACCGAGATGCGGCCTTCAATCGTGTGCACCTCGATGTTCGCATCCTTTGGGACCGTCAGCGTAAAGTCCGTTTCCCGACCGTGGCCGGGCATCATCTCGGCCTCGACGTTCACCTCGGAGCTCTCACGATCGAGGTGAACATCCGCCGGGCCCGTGGCCTGAACGCGGACCGCTTTTCGGTCCCAGGTACTGATGGTGACGTCGCCGACCATGTTCTCAACCTCGACCGTGGCGATGCCCGCAACTGTGAGCAGCGTGTCGACCACGGCCTGGGGTCTTGCGGTCGTTGGGTTCAGGATGATCAACGCACATCCAATTGCAATCGTCTGGTATCGCATCGGAACTCTCCTCATATCGATGTTCGAATGATGCTGGTGGCCTGGCGCATAACATCGAGCTTCCGCTGTCGAGCACTAGTCAGATAGTTGTAGAGCTGTGCGCTTTCTGGATCCGCATCGATCGCCTCGACGATCTCCTCGATCGCCTGATCGATCGCCGCCAGGTTGGTCTCCACGGTGGCTACCGTTTCGGGATCCAATCGATCGCGGTACATCGCGAGGAGCTCCTCGAAATCGGCCACCGCGATATCCTCAGCGACGGGATTCCTGCGCGAGTCCGGGGCTGGACATTCTCGAGGGATGCCGAGGAACGTGCAGTCGAGACTCACTGGCTGCGTGGGGGTCGCACCGTCGGGTTGCACGGCGGTTACCGGCGGACCACCATCGGTGCCGCGCTCGGCTCCCGACCGCGCCCACCAAGTGGCGCTCACCGATAACACGATCAACGCCACCGCCGCAGCCGCCATCTGCGGCAAACTAAACGAGAGCAGGCGTCGAGCGCGGTGCGTCTCGAGCGGCACGACCACGGGTCGCTTTTCGAGCCGCGCCTCGATCTCGGTCCACAGGTCATTCTCCGGCGGACGGTCCTCGAGCGCCCGCGCCCGAACGACGATCCCTCGCAAATCGGCGAGCACCCCCTGACAATCGGCACACGTTTCCAAGTGTTGCTCAACCGACGTCCGCTCATCGGCGGTCAGCTCGCCATCTATATAGGCTGACAAGCGTTCTGTGGGGTGCTCGCTCATTATCCGTCTCCTAGGCTGTCAACTGCTCGCGCAACAGCATGCGCGCGCGATGGAGCTGGGATTTTGATGTTCCAGCCGCGATGTCGAGCAGGCCTGCGATCTCATCGTGCTTGTATCCCTCGATGTCGTGGAGCACGAACACCTCGCGGGCCTTTCCGGGCAGCGTTTCGATCGCCGCCTCCATGTCGACGCTGATCTCGGTCGACGCCGGACGGACTTGCACCCGCTCCACCGGATCATCGGTGGCCGCGTACCTCTCGCGCTCGCGAGACTTCGTTTTTCGGTATCCAAGCATCACGTTTATCGCCACCCTATGTAGCCAGGTTGAGAACGCTGCATCGCCACGAAACGTGTCGAGCTTTTTCCAAACCAGCACGAACACGTCTTGTGTCAGTTCGTCGGCTTCCTCTGGCCCCACCATGCGACGCGCCAGACTGTGAACGCGCGGTACGTGGTCGTGGTACAAGCGCTCGAACGCTCTTGCGTCGCCCCCGGCAGCCAGCCGAACATCTTTCGTCGAGCCCGTCACCTCGGGCGATGTCTCTCTCGCAAGTATCTTCTCTCCGCGGCAAATGGTTCGTCATACACCCTATTGGAGGCGCCAGCGGCGGAAAAGGTTCGAATCGAGGGGCTTTCAGACCGCGTTAAGGAGAGATCGGTAGACAGCGAGGTCGGAATCGATGAACAGAACGAAGCGGACCTGCCGCACCGAGCCGGGGTCGGCCAGCCACTCCCGAACCGCCCCCACGGCCACCGGAGCGGCACGCTCGATCGGGTACCCGTATGCACCGGTGGAGATCGAAGGAAAAGCGACTGAGGTGAGCTGGTGGCTGTGGGCCAGATCGAGGGCATGGCTGTAACAGCTCCTCAAAAGCTCGGGCTCCCCGCGATCGCCGCCCCGCCAGCGGGGGCCAACCGCGTGGATGACGTAACGGGCTGGCAAATCGTAACCGCCGGTTATCTTCGCCTCGCCGGTTCGACACCCACCCAGCGTGCGACACTCTTCCAGCAACCCCGGTCCCGCCATCCGATGGATCGCGCCATCGACGCCACCGCCACCGAGTAGGGACTGATTAGCGGCGTTTACGATAGCGTCGACTTGCTGGTGGGTGACATCACCCACCAGCGCCTCGATGGCAGGCGCGTTCAATTCGTCGCTAGCGCCTCGATCCAGTCTGGCATGGGGTTTTCGTCACGCACCTCGTCCCAGGCAATTGACACCACATACCAGCGATCGCCGTCGGTAATCAGCGTGATGGTATTGATGCCATTCGTGAACGGCTCCTCGTCGGGGGCGTTGCGCGACTCGTAGGCGCTCATAGCGTTGGCGACATTGCCGAACCTGAGCAGCTTTCGACCTGTCTCGCGCTCGTAGAACGCATTCTCCATGAAGTACTGACCGCCGAGGCGGACGTAGTCCTCATAGCTGAAAACCCTCGCCGGATGGCTCCCGTCGGGCCTGGGGACCATCGCTGACAGCACCGCGCCGGGTGTGAAGAGCGACCGGAACCGATCCCAATCCCGCTCTCCTGCTGGACCCGAGATCACGTCGTAGAGCGCGGCGATAATGGCGTCGACCGATTCGACATCAGCCGGGTTGGCGTCCGGCTGGGCGGGCGCTTCCGCTTGCACCGTCGGTTCGGCCTCGGCGTTCGCCTGTTCTTCCTCGTCCTGTGCATGCGCCGGGCTCGCGACACCAAAGGCACCGAGCATGATGCTCACCATAAGAAGGTACTTCGACATAGATCGTTCCTCGTTGAGATCGGTTCCGGGTTGCGGGCTGTTGAACTCAAGCCGGTCGAAGATAGAACTCCGCCCGGTCAGACCCAAGCTTGGGGACTAAAGCGGGACCCAGTAGGTGAACTTGATGGCGAAGACGTTATCGCCATCGGCCGTGAATGCGTCGAGCAGGTCACCCGGCGCGACCAGCTCCCCCAGGGTATCGTCTTCAGAGCGGTTCTGCTGCCAGACGAGGAACAGCGTGCTTCCAGGGCTCCACTCCCATCGCAGAACCAGGTTGCTACGGAACGACAGCACGTCGAAGTCGGGGTTATCGAACGAGAACGATTCGCCCCCTATGGTGACGTCGTAGTCACCGTCTTCGTCGCGGGTGATCGTCCCATCATCCTCGTCGTAGACCAAGAGATCGTTGGTCCGCGGGGCGGCCAACTCCCCGATCTCGAAGTACCGGCCGCTCGATGCAAACGGCTCGGCGTACAGCTCGAGGTTGAGATCCGGTGTGAACGAGTAGTTGGCGCGCAGCGCAGCCGCGATTTCGCTCCGATCGATGAAGCCAAACACATAACGGCTGCCGAACGTCGCCTCGCGGCCATCGTCAAAGGAGTCGATAAATTGTCGCGAGTCACGACGCCGTACGTACCGCGGCTCGGCGGAGATCACCAACCTGTCCGAGGGCTGGTACCGGAACTCGGGGTCGATGCGGTACTGCCACCCCCCGATCTCGTTGCGGCTGGTGAGAAAGCGAAACCCCCACCGATTTGGGCTGTTGTAGTTGCTGAACAAACCCCCGACGACCCAGAAGTTGCTCGGGTTTTCCATGAGCGGGCCACCGCGCGTCTGAGTGTCGCTCTGCGAGCGGAAGTTCCGTCCCACCTCGAAGAAGCTGCGCATGAAGTTGAGGTAAGTGAACTCCGCAAACGTGCCCACGTTCCGGTTTCTGCTGACACCATCGAAGTTCCAGCCTTGGTTCGTAAACACGCCGACGGCCCAGTTACGGAAGTGATCGCCGGGATCAGTCTCGACGTATCGGATGTTGCCCCACGCGTTGGCCTCGTCGGCGTGGCCAAGACGCCCCACGTCGTTGATCTCGAACCCCGGGGACTCCATCCACGTACCGTGCTCCCAGCGCCAGTTCCCGGTGCGCTTACCACCCCGTACAGAGGCGGTCCACCCGGAGAGGGATTCGCGAGTCGGGTCGACCTCGACGTGATCCTGATCGGGCCGCTGATAGTAGTGAACGCTGCCCTCCTGCAACTCGAGAATCGCCTCCGGCGAGCCCGTCACGTGACTGAATCCAGCGTGACCCAGGATCTCGTACCAGCCGTCGGTGAACCGCTTGTTCCAGTCGACCCCGCCGGTGATCGCCCGGTCGGAGAGGAGCTCGGCCAGCTCGGTTCCTGACTCGAGGCTCCGATCGACACCTGTCAGCGTGAGCCCGAGAGTGGAGGCGTTCTCACCGATCTGCTGCTGCAATCGAAGAACCCCGTACGTCGTAGTCGGCTCGACATCGACGTCCTTGATCTCGTCTCCGATGTCGAAAAACTGGGCTTTCTCGTCATCGGTCACCGCCGCCAGCGCACCGATCGTCAGCCCCGACTTGAGTTGACCGGTCAGCTTGGCGGCACCGATGATCGTCGTTGTGCTGGGCGAGTCGACGAAATCGTGATCAGGATCGTTATGAGGCGGCGCCCCGATACGGCGCGAGTAGTAGTAGTCGGGACCGACGCCATCGAAGTTCTGCTGGCCGGCGGTGAAAAATGGTCGGCGTTCGTCGAAGAACGTCTGGAACGCCGAGAGGTTGACCTCCGCGGGGTCGGCCTCGACTTGCCCAAAATCGGGGTTGATCGTGGCGTCAAGCGTGAGGTTGGGTCCCAACCCCATCCGGAAGTCGAGACCCACTCGCCCGTCCCCATCGGTGGTATCACCAAACGGATTGTCTTCATCGATCAGATTCTCGGATGTCATTGTCGTCGCCTCGGCCACGTAGGGGATCAACTCGATGCGCCTCGTCGACGGTAGGCTATTGAGGCCTACCAAGTCGCCAAAGCGCGATGCCCAGCCGGTCTCGTCGCGTGGCACAACGATCCAGAACGAGTC
>JBDHED010000066.1:0-9605 GCA_039591175.1 Gemmatimonadota bacterium
CTCCCGACGCCGCCGGTCAGGAGAACCGCAACAGTAATCAGCGACAGATCGTGGATGACCTGCGCGCCTAGGAAACGGGGACTGGGTTGGTGGCTCTTGCCGTAAACCCAAGACGCCAGCGTGAAAACGGTTGGTACACCAACGATCAATAGGACCAGCGGGGTTGACGAAGGCTCGGTGACGGTCGTCGTGCGAACGACCGTAGCGGCCACCGCCAACGCGTACGCCACCGCCAGTCGGGCTGCATAGACGCCAGAGAGGAGGCTGCGCTCGTCGAGCGTGCGGAGGGAACTTCGGAGGGTTTGGGCCATGGGCTGTAAACATGACCCTTCAAGGTCTATGCCGACACCCCACCCCGCCCGGGGGACGCCTGCGGAGCTACACGAGCACTCCGCGGAAGCGCCGCGAATCGATGGTATAGCCAGGGAAGACGCGATCCGTGTTGGTGGCACCCAGATGACGGACAACGACCTCGCCGAAAACGTCACGAAAGTCGGTCGTGATCGCCAGATCGCGCTGTTCGTGGAGCTGACCGGCTTCGAGTCCGGGCCACGTGCCGAGCACGCTGCCACCGGAGACGGCCCCACCGAGGACCAGCATGCAATTGCCATGGCCGTGATCGGTACCGCCGCTGCCGTTTTCCGCCACCGTGCGACCAAACTCAGACATCGTAATCACCACCACGTCTTCCATACGGTCGTCGAGATCACTGTATAGAGCCGCGAGACCAGCCGCGAGCTCGCGCAACCGGTTGGCCAGCTGACCTCTCGAGCCCCCCTGAGCCAGGTGGGTGTCCCAGCCCCCGAGATCGGCGAACGCCACCTCGAGGCCGACATCGGATTTGACGAGTTGAGCGATCTGTTGGAGCGAGCGCCCAAACGGTGTGCGCGGGTACTCCACACCATCCCGCGGGGAGTAGCGCGTCGGATCGGCCTGGCGCAAGAGCTCGATCGCATCAAACGACTGATCCGCGGCACCGCTCACGACGTCGCCCGATGAGCTGCGGTACAGTTCCGAGAACGTCGTTTCGAGCGATCGGTCCCTCCCACCTGCCACCCCGAACCGCTGCAGATCGGGGATAGCCAACGTCGGGTAAGTGCCACGAAGTGCCAACGGCAGCTCCGGGGCGATGGTGACACCGCGCAAGAGATCGCCCGCCAGACCGGCCTGCCCGACGGCATGATCGGCAGCATGGGCGCTGCCACCGGCCAACGTGCGGCCATCACACTCGGCGCACCGGTTCTCAGCAAGCAACCGGTTTAGCCACCCATCACGCGTTGTCTTGACCCCCGGTGCGGCGGTTTCCATGAAGTCCTGGGCTTCGAAGTGAGAACGCGTCGGGTGCGGCGAACCGCAGGCGTGCACCACCGCCAGCTCACCCCGCCGCCAGAACGGCAGAACCGGCTCGAGAGACGGATGGAGCCCGAAGAAGCCGTCCAGATCGAGCGCGCTCTCTTCCGCGCCGGCGCGTGGTGGATCGATCGCGATTGATCGCCGCACTCGGTAATACGCTTTCTCGGCAAATGGAACAACCATGTTGAGCCCGTCGACAGCGCCGCGCTGGAAGATGCAGATGAGAGTCTTCTTTCGTGTGACAGCCGCCGTATCGGCCAGCAGCGCTCGGGTGAGAAACTCAGGCGGTATTCCCAATGTGAGGAGGGCCAACCCACTACTCTTCAGAAACATTCGTCTCGCTATCGTGCGCATTTCGCTGCCTCCGGCGGTCCTGTCAGTGGTATTGAAACTCCGGCGAACCGAGGACGAGCCCAATCGTCCGCATGTTACGCTCGCGAGTCGTATTGGCGTTCATCTCGAGGTCGGCCCGCACTACGGATTCGAGCTGTTCGGTGTCAGCTGCCGGCAACAGCGCATCCAGCACGGTCACCACCGGGTCGATCGTCATCGATGATTCGGCAAGGAGATTCAGATTGACGTTGTCGAACTGTCCGGCCGCCAACGCCAATCCGAGGTTCAACCGCTGGAGCATGGCACCGCTGCTCACCCACTCGGGATTGGTATCGGGATAACCAGTGGGAGCGGGCTCCAAGTACGGCACGTGATCGAGTTCACGCAGGGCACCAAACAACCGGCGTGAAGGTCCGACATCGGCCCCACTCATCCGCAGTGCGCTGGCGATGAGCTCGAATGGGGATTTCACCTTGGCGTCGACGGAGTCTCGGTCGTAGAACTGCTCCGCAGTAAACAACGCTCTTGTGACCGCGCCAAGGTCACCCTCGGTCTCGAGGTAGATCCCGGCGATCTCGTCAATCAGGGCTGTCGGCGCGCTATCGGAGACGAACGCCTGTACGAGCTTTGTCGCGAGGTGACGGGCCGTGGACGGGTGGAGTGCCAACATGTGCAATACCTGCAAGCCGTCTTCGACGCCACGTCCTGACGGCAAGGAGCGCCCGAGAACGGTCTTCGGACCAATGTCGTGCATCTGAGGCCGGAACTTGAAGTCCACCCTCTCCGGCACACCGCTCCGGCGCTGGTTTAGTTCGCGTCGCATGGTGCATCCCCATTCTCTGCCGTCATCGAGAGTCCAACCCGTAAACGCGCGCGCCACCTCGACTACGTCCTCCTGCGTATACCCGCCTTCCACGCCGAGCGTGTGAAGCTCGAGGAGCTCACGCGCATAGTTCTCATTCAGCCCCAACGTTCCTCCCCGGCGACCTGCGAACCGGGCAGCTTGGGACTCGGAGCCTGCCGATCGCCAATTGTCGAGATAGACCAACATCGCGGGGTGAGACGCGGTTGCTTGCAGCATGTCCTCGAACTTGCCGAACACATGCGCTCGGATCGCTGTGTTCTCATAGTCAGCGACCAGCCAACGGGTAGGACCCTTACCCCAAAAGACGTTGAAATGGTTGAACCAGAAATCAGTCATTACAGCTTCCAACTGCCGCTCCGAGTAGACCGCACGTTGCAGACGCACGCTCGCCAACTCGCCAAGGATCCGACCGGGCGGTGAAACCCCTTGCTCCCGCATGAGTTGGCGGAGGCGCTGCGGGGTTAGCGAGTCGTTCTCACCCAACTGTTCCTGCAACACTCGGGGCGGCGGGTACTCCGCCAGCAGCTGCGTCGGGGTCATCGTCGCCGCGTCGTAGTCGCTGAGTCCGGTCTCAAACGCCGCGTCGTCGATATGTGCGGGATCCATCTGCGAATCGAGCCACGCCGTTGCGCCGATTTCCATCACCCTCGCTATGTCATCGGGGCGGGGCCCGTACGTGGCTCGTTTGAGGAGGTGCGCGGCCGATGTCTCCGACGTTCCGCTCTGCGCCACCGCGGGCTGATACCACCCGAGGAGTGCAACCGCCAACACGAGTTGAGCCAACACGCACCGATTCATTCTGACCATGTAGTCGCTCCCATCAGATACTCGAAAACTTGGACACCATCGACGGGAACTTTGTTAACCGGTGAGGAGCCGGTATTCGCTTGGAAAGGTGGTTCTTTAGCGGGTCAACGCTCGGATCTGGGTCAGTCCTTCCTCCGTCCACTCAGGCGGGCTCGCCTCATCGGCGATCGCATACGCGGTGCGGAAGATCAGCCGCGCCACACGTGCTGCCTTGTCGGCATCGATCTTGTCCACTTCGTCCGAGGGTTGATGGTAGTCCTCGTGCACACCAGCAAAGAAGAACAAGGCAGGGATCTCTTTGCGGGCGAAGTTGAAGTGATCGCTGCGGAAAAAGAAGCGCTCCTCCGGCCACGGGTCAGGAACCACCGTGAGGCCCAGCGATGTATTCTCCGAGGCGACCGTTTGCACGAGCGGTCCGAGCGACGAGTACTCCTGACCGATCACCACCACGCTGTCGGGAGCGTTGCGGGCGATCATGTCTACGTTGATGTTGGCCACGATGCTCTCCAGCGGCACGGTCGGGTGTTCGCTGAAATAGCGCGAACCGAGAAGCCCCTTTTCTTCGCCGCTGACGGCCAGGAAGAGCAGCGATCTCGCCGGCGGCTCTGCGAGTGTCGCAAATGCCTCGGCAACCTCCACCAGCGCCGCTGTTCCCGACGCGTCATCGTCGGCCCCGTTGTAGATCGAATCCCCGGTCGCGTCGGCGGTACCGATGCCAACGTGGTCCATGTGCGCGCTGAAGACGACGTATTCATCGCGCAACTGGGGATCGCTGCCACGAATGACGGCTACGACGTTCGGGGGGCGGGAATCTTCAAGCGTCGACGGGAGAGCTGCGAAGTGCGCCTCTACACCCGCAATAGGGACCCCGTCCGCAGTCAGGCTCTGCGCCACTGCGGAATCAAAACCGCCTCGGTTCAGGATGGCAGTGGCGGCACCATTCGATACGTAGAACACGGGGATTTCATCGGGGTTTGCGAGAACGCGCCTGGGCTGAGCCGACAGTTCCGCCATCCGGCCGATCACCTCTGCGGGAAACTCGGTCCCGAGCATCAGGAATAGCGCCGACGCGCCACCTTCCTCGGCCTGGCGTCGAGCGCTAGCGGCGCGGAGCCGCTGGTCACGATCCGGGGCTCCAGGCAGAGACACAACCATGACGCTTCCCCGCACGTCGGCCGACGCGGGCAGCCCCGCCTCCGGCAACTCACCGAAGTACACCAGCGAGCCGTGCCGCATGTCCCGCCCTGCGCGGTCGACCGCCGGCGAGGCGAAGAAGTCGACCCCATACTCCAACATCTGGTTGTTCGAACCGTCGACGTCTACGACACCGAAGTGAACTGACTCCGTATCGAGCGCCCGCAGTGGCAACGGGTAGCGTTGAAGAAAGCCTCCGTCGTCACCGCCGGGCTCAAGACGCAACGCTTGGAATTGTTCGGCCAAGTACTCGGCGGCCATCTCCAGCCCGGGGCTCGGGGTATCCCGTCCAGCTAGCTCATCGCTCGCCAGGTAGGCGATCCGGGCGCGCATGTCTTCCGCGGTAATGGTCCCCTCGGCTTCGACGAGCGAGTCCTGATTGGCGCTGGACTCGGAATGAACCGCGGAGCGGGCACACGCGTTCGACAGTGCCACCAGCGTGATTAGAAGGAGTGTGTGCGGGCGCATCACTCAGCCTCCCCCACTCCCCAGAGGATGAGCACGTCAAGATCACCTTCCAGCGAGTCGAAAGAGTGACCAGACCCTGCTTTCACAAAAACGATCGAACCGGGGCCAACATCGATTTCGTCCTCATCGATGTGAAACCTACCGCGGCCGTTCACTACGAAGTTCACCTCGTCGAAAGCGTGTACCAGCGTTCTATCTCCACCGAGCTCCTGGGGCAACATGTACATCCCAAACCTGAGTGAGGGCAGGTCCAGAAACAAGCTCCAGGTGTTCCGCCCAGCGTCACGGTCCTGAACGATATCGCTCATCTGAAGCCCCTTCCAGGCTTGCCCGGTCTCTGCGGAGGGACCGTTGACAAACATGACCAAAGTGCGCAGATCCTGGACGATCTCCACGAAACGATGGGTAGCCTCGGCCTCGACGTAAACGATCGAGCCCGGCTCGACCGCGAACTCGTCGTCCTCGACTTCGATCACGGCTCGACCAGAGACGACGTAGTAGACCTCGTCTCGCCGATGTGGAGATTGTCGATCGACCGTGCCGGCAGGCAAGTCGTACAACCTGACGCTCATGGAACTACGATCCAGAAAGCTCAGGTAGTTGCGGCCGCTCGCCTCGCGTTGCTCGATCAGGTCCGCCAGCCAATGTGCCTCCCAGGCGGACTCTTGCGCATGCGCCGTCATGGCACCGGAGATCCCCAGACACAGCGAGAGCATGGCGGTCTGTAAGAAGCGCACAGCACCTAAGACGACCCAACCCCGCTCCGCGCTCAATGTCGCTTGGGAGCCAGCGGTGCGGCGCTTGTGGCGTCGCTACTGAACGGTTTTGATTAGGTCGAAGATCGGTAGATACAACGCCACCAACATTCCGCCCACAAGACCACCCAAGACGACGATCATGATCGGTTCCAGAATCGACGTCAACCCAGTAACCGAGGTCTCGACCTCATCATCGTAAAAGTCAGCGATTTTCTCGAGCATCTCGTCGAGACCACCGGTCTGTTCGCCGACGTTTATCATTTGCACGACCATCGGAGGGAACACCCCGCTTCGGCCCAGGGGATCGGAGATCGTGTCACCACCCGCGATCGATACCCGGCTCTCCATGACCGCATTCTCGATCACGCGATTACCGGTCGTCCGGGCGGTGATCTCCAGTCCCTCCAAGATCGGAACACCGCTCTGAACGAGCGTGCCCAAGGTGCGGCTAAAACGAGCGATAGCAGCCTTCCTCAGCACCGGACCCATCAACGGCAGGCGCAACAGGAGCCGATCGATGGTAAGACGTCCGTTCGAGGTCATGTAATATGCGCGGATGGTGTAGCCGACCAGGGCCGCAGCGGCCACCAGCGCCCACCAGTAGCCGATGAGGAAGTCTGAGACCGCCACCAACAAACGTGTCGGCCATGGAAGTGCTACGCCGGCGCCGCTGAAAAACACCGAGAAGGTCGGTATCACGAACACCAGCAAGATGGCGATCGCGATGACGGCGACGATGATAACCACCGCGGGGTACAGCATCGCTGTCCTAACCTTGCTCTTGAGCCGGCCGGCGGCTTCCATGTATTCGGCCAGCCGGAGCAGAATCGTATCCAGCACACCGCCGACTTCACCGGCGGCTACCATGCTGACGTAGATGTCGTTGAAGAACTCCTTCTGACGCCGCATCGCATCGGCGAGTGTCGTTCCCGACTCCACATCCCGAAGCAGCGAACGGATCTGGTCCCCCACCACGGGACGCGTTTGCTGCTGAGCGAGAATGTCCAGCGACCGAACCAGCGGCAAACCGGCGTTGATCATCGTCGCGAACTGACGGGTAAAGTGAATCCGATCTTTGGCACGGATACGGTTTCCGAACGGGATCGCTATTTCTCGTGGCTTCGTCCTTACGCTGATGACGATTAGCCTGCGACGCCGTAGCTGACCGACGACCTCCTTCTCGCTGGCGGCGGTCATCTCCCCAGACTGGCTCTCGCCGGTCACACTGCGGGCCTTCCACAAGTACGTTCTCACGGCGAGTCCCTACGCTCCTATCGTCCGTTGCCCGCGACGGGCGCGTACTCACCGATCAGTCGCCTGAGCTCATCCGGTTCTTCACTACGGCTCAAGGCCTCTTCCATCGTCACTGAACCCTGCCGGTAGAGTCCGAACAATGCGTGGTTCATGGTCTGCATGCCGTGCTTCGAGCCGGCCTGCATGGCCGAATAGATCTGGTGGGTCTTGTCCTCACGGATCATCGCGCGAACTGCGTTCGTCACTACTAGCACCTCGGCAGCCATGATCAACCCGCCGCCAACTTTGGGTAGCAACTGCTGGGTTACTACCCCCTCGAGTACAGCAGCGAGCTGGGTTCGGATCTGCGGTTGTTGGGTGGGCGCGAACACATCGATCATGCGATCGACCGACTCGGCTGCTGAGTTGCTGTGCAAAGTGGCAAACACGAGGTGTCCTGTCTCGGCCATCGTGATCGCAGCGGCGATCGTCTCGGGATCTCGCATTTCACCGATCAGAACAACATCTGGGTCTTGCCGCAACGCGTACTTCAGCGCCGCGGTAAACGAGCTTGTATCAGTGCCGACCTCGCGTTGGTTCACCATGCTCAGCTGATGGTTGTGAACGAACTCGATGGGGTCCTCGATCGTCAAGATATGGACCCTGCGCTCGCGGTTGATCTTGTCGATCAGCGCGGCAAGTGTCGTCGATTTGCCCGACCCGGTAGCTCCAGTGATGAGCACCATTCCATTTGGTCGGCCAGCAAAATCAGATACGTGGAAGGGGAGCCCCAACGTTTCGAAACTCGGGATCCCAAACGGGATCGTCCGGATCGCTACGGCCGTTGCGCCGCGCTGGCGGTACACGTTGGCCCGAAACCGCGCCAGGCCTGCGATGCCGAACGAGAAATCGAACTCCGAGGCCACATCAAACTGTTCTCTTAGCTGATCGGTCAGCAGCGCATCGGTTGCGGCGACCGTGTCCTTTGGTCCTAACACCGAGCGCCACACGGTGCTGTCCTGCAGCACGCCTTGAACGCGCAGCTTCGGCGGCTGACCAACCGTCAGGTGGAGGTCTGACCCTCCGAGCCGAACCAGTTCTTCGAGCAGGGCTCGGACATCGAGCTTGCGATCTTCATCACTGCGCTCCTGGAAGTTCATCAGACGAGCGCCGTTTCTCGAAGAACTTCGTCGAGCGTCGTCATCCCCTGCATCATCTTCGCCAAACCGTCTTCGCGCAGCGTGACCATACCGCTGTCGATTGCGTGAGCACGGATCTCATCAGTGGTGGCGTGATTGGTGATCAGCTGCCGGAGCGGACCGGTTATTCGCATGACCTCGTACAAGCCGATCCGGCCACGGTAGCCGGTGTCGTCGCACTCGTCGCATCCCGCGCCCTCGTAATAGACAGCGTCGAGCGCTGGCCCCTCGATTCCGGCGTCCTCGAGCGCCTCCTGCGCGTACCGATGCGGCTTCTTGCAAGCCAGACAGATCCTGCGCACAAGTCTCTGAGCGACGATGCAGCGCATCGCGGTGGCCACCAAGAACGGTTGCATGCCCATATCGACCAAACGGTTGACGGTCGAAGGTGCGTCGTTGGTATGGATCGTCGACAGCACGAGGTGGCCAGTCAACGCGGCCTTGATAGCGATCGACGCGGTCTCGAGGTCCCGGATCTCGCCGACCATGATGATGTTCGGGTCTTGTCGCAGAAACGCACGCAGCGATTGCGCGAAATCGAGGCCAATCTCTTCTCGAATCTGGACCTGGTTGATTCCCCTGAGGTTGTACTCAACCGGGTCCTCCGCCGTCATAATGTTGACCCCTGGTTGGTTGAGACGCGTCAGGGCCGAGTACAGAGTGGTTGTCTTTCCCGAGCCCGTTGGACCAGTAACCAGGATGATCCCAAAGGGCGCCTCGATCGAATCGAGAAAATCGTGCAGCGCCTCTACCGGGAACCCGAGCCGCTCGAGATCGAGTGTAAGGTTCCCCTTATCGAGGATCCGCATTACGATTTTCTCGCCAAAGAGCGTGGGCAGCGTAGATACGCGAAAGTCGATGACCCGCTTGGCCATCCTGAGCTTGATTCGACCATCCTGAGGGATGCGCCGTTCGGCGATGTTCAAGTCGGCGAGAATCTTGATGCGGGATATCAAAGCCGCCTTCATGCGCGGTGGCGGGGAGATCATTTGGCGCAAAACCCCGTCGATGCGGTACCGAATCCGTAGCTCATCCTCGTACGGTTCGACATGGATATCAGACGCCCCCCGCTGAACGGCGTCCGCGAGCAACGAATTGATGAACTTGACAACCGGCGCCGCCTCGACTTGCGCCGCTAGTATTCCGAGGTCTTCATCCTCCGGTGTCTCTTCGATGACCTCGAGCTCGAACTCGCCGAGATCTTCGAGCAGCCTGCGATAGGAGCCCTCGCCTTCCTCGTCGTAGTGAGTATCGATCGCTTCCAGAATCGAGTACTCATCGGCGACTCTCGGCTCGATGTCGTAACCGGTGAGAAACTTGAGATCATCGATCGCCGTCCACTCCCTAGGATCGGTCATGGCGAGCACGATCATGCTGCCGTCCCGGCTTACGGGG
>JBDHED010000067.1:0-11404 GCA_039591175.1 Gemmatimonadota bacterium
CGCTTCGCTGCTGTCGGCTGTCGATCTGGTCAAGTTTGCGCGCCTGGCGCCCGAACTTGGAGAAGTGCCGCGGCTGGCGCGCGCCGGGCTCGAATGCGTCGATCGGCTCGAGCAGACACGGCAGGCACCCGAAACCCCCGAGGCGGAGGAGGTCGCATCGTGAACCCCGTACCGCTGAGCTTGGGGAATTGGACGCTTGCCAGCCCCGCGTGGCTGTTGCTCTTGCTGGCGTTACCGCTGGCCTGGTATTGGCAACGCCGGAACCGCCGGCGGGCGCTGGTCCTGCCTGCTTTGGCGACCGTCGGCGCGTTGCCGCAGAGTTGGCGACAGCGATTGCGAGCGGTGCCATCGCTACTCCGGGCGCTCGCATTCATCGGTTGCGTGGTTGCGATGGCGCGACCGCAGGAATTGGCTGCCGGCAAGCCACTCACGACGTCGGGCGTCGACATCGTACTGGCGATCGACGCGTCAGGCAGTATGAAGGCCGAGGATTTCCAGCCTCGGAACCGGCTCGAGGTGGCCAAGCAGGCAGCCGCCGACTTCATCGGCGGTCGTTCGTCGGACCGCATCGGGTTGGTGACGTTCGCCGGCCAAGCGGTAACCCAGACACCACTGACGCTCGATCACGGCGCGCTCGCCGAAGCGATCGGTCGGGTGAGAATAGGGGGTCTCGCTGAAGGGACTGCGATCGGTACGGCGCTGGCCACATCAGTCAACCGTCTCCGCGCCTCAGACGCTCGCAGCAAGGTCGCGATCTTGCTCACCGACGGCGTCAACAATGCTGGTCAGGTAGATCCGCTCACCGCTGCCGAAACCGCTCGCGCTCTCGGTGTGCGCGTCTACACGATCGGTGTCGGCACGACCGGGGAGGCACCGTACCTGCTCGAAGACCCACGCTTTGGACGGCGCTACGTCCGCGTCGTAGTGCGCATAGACGAGGAGACACTGCAACAGATCGCTGCCCGGACCGGAGGGCGATACTACCGGGCCACCGATCCGCAAGCGTTGAATCAAGTGTACGCCGAGATCGATCGGCTCGAGCGTTCACCTTTGACTGGTCGCCGGCCGGTCGTTCGTCTTGATCGATACTTATGGCTTCTGATCCCTACGCTGGGCTTGGTGATGCTCGAAGGCGCGCTGCGAGCCACCCTGTTCCGAAGGCTTCCGTGATGTTTGACGCAGTCGATTGGTCGCGACCCGAGTGGTTGATGGCGCTTATCCTGGTGCCCGTCGTTATCGCCACCATCTTGTGGTCGTTCAATCGACGTCAGCGAGCGCTCGATGCGTTCTCTGAAGCGCCTGTTCGAGGTCGAACGCAACCACTGCCGGCCCGGCGTCGACAGGTGCGTGGCGTGTTGCTCGTATTGTCGTTGACGACGCTCGTGTTAGCGGTGGCCGGACCCCGCTGGGGTACCGAACGTGTCGCGCCATTGCCAGTGGGGCAGGAGGTCGTGTTCGCGCTCGACGTTTCGCGCTCCATGTTGGCTACCGACGTCGAGCCGAGTCGACTCGAGCGCGCGAAGCTCGCCATCCGGCAGATATTGGCGACTCTGCCAACGGCCGAGAGCGGGTTGGCGATCTTCGCCGGCGAGGCCGCGCTCGTCGTTCCGTTGACGCGCGACGCGGCGGCGATCGATCTCTATTTGTCGTCGGTCGGTCCGGTCTGGGTCAGCGACCCGAGCACGGATCTGGGTCGGGCGCTGGGATCGGCACTGGATGCGTTCCCACCTGACAACGTACCGGGAAGAACGATCGTCTTGTTATCCGACGGCGAAGATCACAGTGGCGGGTTGGAATCGGTTGCACGCGCCGCACGTGGACGCGGGATCGAGATCAACGTGATCGGCATCGGCACCGACGACGGCGCTCGGATACCGGTTGGCACAGATCGTTGGGTCGAGGATCGGGGCCAGCCGGTGATTTCACGGCTCGATAGGGAGAAGCTTGAGCGCGTGGCGGACGAGACCGGCGGGCAGTTTATTGCGCTCGAAGCGGGCGATGGGGATCTGCCCGCCCTGATCGGTCGGTTGCAGGCGCTCGATACCGGCCGCTCGATCGGGCGCGAGTCCCAGCGCCGCGCCGATCGGTATCGGTGGCCCCTGGTTATCGCCCTCATCGCGCTGGGGTTGGAGACGTTGCTGGGGTTTGGCGCGATCGGTTGGCGACCGAAGCCGGCGACCGTGATGGTGGCAGCGATGTTGGCACTGGCGATGGGCCGAGCGAGTGGACCCGAGGAGATGTACGAAGAAGGTCGGTACAGCGACGGAGTTTCGGGAAGCGACCGCCAGCCACGCGGTAGCGGCTCGCACCGTCGGCACGCGCGGTCGCGCTGCTGAGGCGTGGTACAATGCCGGCAATGGACGGTTTCGGATCGCCGAGGACGTCGACGTCACTGATCCAGACGATAGTCAGCGGTACTGGGACAGTACGGTGGCGGCATACCGCGAGTCTTTATTGCGTGACCCTGATGACATGGATGCCAAGCACAATCTGGAGCTGGCGCTCCGGCGCCGGGATCAAGCCGGTGGCGGCGGTGGTGGCGGCGGTGCGACCGGTGGGGGTGGCGGAGCGGGTGGTGGCCCTGGTGGGGCCGGCCGCGGTATGCAACCACCATCGAGCGGTGGAGTCGGCTCACCGCGCAACATGACGCGCGGCGAGGCCGAACGGCTGCTCGATGCACTGGCGGCGCAAGAGCGAGAGGCGCTGGCCCGCGGTGAGGGCAGCGAACAAGCTCGTCGATCGGATCGACCCGCCTGGTGAGTCCAAAGTCGGTCATCGCTGGCGCCTGGCTGTTGGTCGCGAGTTTTGCGGGAGCGACGGATGCGGCGGGCCAGGATGACCCATCGGCCACGGTAACAGCGCGGCTCGAGTCGTCCCAGATCTCGTTGGGCGAGACCGTGGATCTGGTGGTCGAGATCGAGCCACCAGGTCTCGCGACACCGGTGGAGGAGCCAGATCTGCCTCGACTCCCGGCGGTCGTTGTTGGCCGTAGCCGAGCATCCCAGGTGCAGGTGGTCGGGACCCGTGTTCGGCGTGTCATCGTGCACCGGTTCACGCTTCAACCCTTGGACGCCGGTACGATGCGCATTCCGCCACTCGAGGTCAGGGTCGGGGATCGATCACTGGTCACCTCGGCTCTCGATCTGGAGGTCATCGATCGGGGAGAGGATTGGCGGTTGGGGCGACGCGAAGGCGAGCCCACCGACGGGGGGCCGCCACCGTTCTTTGTCACCGCACGAGTCGACCGCGACCACGCATACGTCGGTGAGCAGGTGACGCTGACGTTTGCTTTTTATCACGATCCGCGAGCACCGCTGGCCGAGAGCCCGGACTACGATCCACCCGACACGCCCGGATTTTGGCGCATCGAGCTGGATCCCGAACCGGTCCTGAGCACCGAGCAAATCGGCGCTCGAACGTATCGGGTACAACGCTTTCACTACGCGTTATTTCCGCTCAGCGCCGGCGACCACGAGATCCGTTCGGCATCGGTACGCATCGTCGAACCCGATCCCCGGGAATGGTGGCGCCAAACTGGTGTGCGGACACTGGAAACGGATCCTTTGGTGGTGACTGCTGACTCGCTGCCGGGTGAAGCTCCAGCCGGTTTCGATGGTGCAGTGGGTCGGTACGCGCTCGAAGGCGAGATCGGGCGATCGACGATCCCAGCCGGAGTTCCGATCGAGCTCGAGCTCAGGGTACGTGGTGTCGGAAACCCTACGGCGATCGGCGTACCGGTTCTACCGGCCTGGCCGGATGTCGTCGTTCGTGCTCCTACCGTCGAAACGGAAACCGAGATCGTGCGTCGAAGGGTGAACGGTGAGGCCCGTTTTCGCTACTTGTTATCGCCGCAAGAGCCGGGTCAGCTCGATTTGGGCGCAGCGCGGCTCGTGTACTTCGATCCGAAGGTGGGTGCGTATGGGGTGGATACGTTGGCGCTGGGTGAGATAGAGGTGGTGCCCTCGTCGTCGACCCCGGCGCTGGCTCGGGAGCCGAAACCGGAGGGGCCCACGCTAAGACCGGCACGGCGACCGCGCGCACCCCGACCTCGCGGGCTCGCTGGTCGGGCGGACTATTGGTTCGCGCTCACGGCGCCGTGGCTGGCGTGGTTGGGAGCGGCGGCAGCAGGTCGGGTTAGTCGGCGACAGCGACGAGGCGTCAGCCGGCGAGAGGCGATCGCCGAACTTGAACGCGCGCGAAAGGCGATCGTTGCCGGCGATTCGGGTGGTGCGCAAAGCGCGATAGCCGCGCTCGACGCAGCGCAGCTAGCGTGGATGGGCGTCTGGCCGGTGAGCGCAGCAAAGGTCGCGTACGAGGCTCGCGCGGTGCTCGAGGCGACCGCCTACGGCGGTGGAGAGATGGCCGATGCGGCTCGCGGGCTCGAGCGGCTGATCGCTACCCTGCGTGTCGAGCACGGGGATTCCGGCGGGTCAGCAACGAGCACGTTGACGCTGCTGATGCTGGTCTTGTTTCCGACAGTGCGCGCTCAGGCGCAAGACGACCCGGATTCGCTGATCCGATGGCAGGAGGCGAACCAGGCGTACCGCGCAGGCGCTTTCGATGAAGCCGTTGAGACGTATCGCGAGCTCCTCGAGGTGCACGTGGACCCGAACCTTGAATCCAACATGGCGGCTGCGCTCTGGCGACGAGGTGATCGCGGCGAAGCGCTGCTCCACTACCAGCGCGCTCTCGAGTTGACGCCGCGGGATCGAGCGATCCGGCGTGACGCGGCACGACTGCGCTCCGAGCTCGGTGACCCGCCCGGCGGTCGTTCGCGACTGACCGCGATCTTGGGATGGGTCCGCTTGGACGAACTATTGACGTTACTTCTGGCTGCTAGCACAGTAAGCGTCGGGCTATTTGTGTTGGCCCGGCGCCATCGATGGGCAGGCCGAATGGCCGTTGTTGCTGTCGCGATCGCCATCACGAGCGGTATCGTGGCAGCGGAGCACGGTTTGGTGCTCGCACGGACGGATCAAGCGATGGCGTTTGAAACATTGACGCTGTCGGCAGAACCGGGTGGTCCACCGATCGCCAGCGTCGCGGAAGGCAGCGTGGTGAAACTGCTCGAGTCCAACGCTGAGAGCGCGCGTATACAGGCGCCCGGTCTCCCCGCTGGCTGGGTGGCTGTGGGTCGGCTCGGCCGGCTAGATTCGATTCTCCGATAGAACTCTCCACATTCCAGGATGTCGTGATGGGTAGCGTACACGTTCTCCCCGAGGGCGTCGTAAACAAGATCGCCGCCGGAGAGGTTGTTGAACGGCCGTCATCGGTGGTCAAAGAACTGGTCGACAATGCACTCGATGCGGGCGCGACCCGGGTCGAGATCGCACTCGAATCAGCAGGGCTCGAGAGGATTACGGTAGCGGACGACGGCTTTGGCATGGAGCGTGACGACGCGCTACAGGCGTTCGAACGCCACGCCACGAGCAAGATCAATGCGGCCGCGGATCTCGATCGGGTCGAAACACTGGGCTTCCGTGGCGAAGCGTTGCCGTCGATAGCAGCAGTTAGCCGAGTGACACTCGAAACCGCACCTGAGGGCGGTGGCGAGGCGACCCGGGTTCGCGTGGACGGTGGTGAGATTGGGGTCGTCGAGCCGATCGCCCGAGGCGGCGGCACGACCGTTGACGTGCGGGGATTGTTCTTCAACACACCCGCGAGACGGAAGTTTCTGAAAACTCACAGCACTGAGCAGGCGAACAATGTGCGCCGAATGCTTGAGCTCGCGCTCGCCCGGCTCGGGGTGGGCTGGCGGGTAACTCATGGCCGGCGCGCCATCCTCGATCTCCCGCCTGCGCGCACATTGCCGGAGCGACTTACCTCGTTGCATGGACCGGCCTACGTCAACACGCTGCTCCCGTTGGGCGACAGCGCATCGGATGTGATCGTTCGCGGGTTGGTGCAGCGGGCGGCGGCAGCTGGGGCGGGGCGACGACGACAGTTCGTGTTCGTAAACGGGCGACCGGTGGACGCGAGCGAGCTTGTGCGCGCTGCGCTGAGCGGCTATCGGTCCACGCTGCCGGCCGGAGCCAAGCCGGACCTTTATCTGTTTATCGACGTCGACCCGGATCAAGTTGACGTCAACGTGCATCCCTCGAAGCGCGAAGTACGGTTGCGGTCCGGGGCACAGGTGGCCCACGCAGTGGAGGAAGCTGTTCGAGCAGCCCTAGGCGCCCGCCACGTGGCGGCTCGGCCGGTCAAACCCCGCGTCGATCACGTGGCGGAGACGGGGCTTCTCGATCCGGGGCAGCTGGGGTTGTTCCTGTCTGGTCGCCGCGCGAGCCCCCGCCGAGCGCCTAGTGTGGATCGAGCAGACGCAGAATCGTCGGCAGCCGGTGGCGCAATCGCTGGTCGCATCGCCGGGCCGGAAGCGGAGACCACCGACGCTATCGATCGCGAGGTGCTGCCGTCGGTGTGGCAACTCCACAACCGGTATATCCTGGCGCAGACGACGACTGGCGTCGTGTTCATCGATCAACACTCAGCCCACGAACGCATTCTCTACGAGGAGGTCATCGGTGATATTCGCGAGCAGCCGCGTCCCGGTCAGCGACTGTTGTTCCCGACGGTGCTGCACTTGACTCCCGAGCAGTTTGCGACCTGGGAGTCGTATCGCGGTCTGATCGAACGGTTGGGATTCGAGGTCGAACCGTTTGGTGGTGATTCGATAGCGATCTCGGCGGTGCCGGCTTTCCGGCATGCATTCGATGCCGAGACGGCTTTGGCCGATCTGCTCGATGACTTGTCCGACCCGGGTGCCGGTAGTGCTGACATGAACCAGCACGAGCGTGTCGCACGGCTTTTCGCGTGTAAGGCGGCGATCAAGGCCGGCCAACCACTGACGCAAACCGAGATGAGTGAAGTGATTGATCGGTTGTTTGCCACCGAGCTTCCGTACGACGATGTGCACGGCCGCCCGGCGGTGGTCCAGATCGCCCTCGAGGATTTGAACCGCCAGTTCGGTCGGCACTGATCGATCATCTGGATGGCTACCCACCCGTCGTACCTCGTCATAGCCGGTCCGACTGCAGTTGGGAAGACCGATGTCGCGCTCGCGGTCGCCCAAGAGTTGAATGCGGAGATCGTCATCGCCGATTCACGCCAGGTCTATCGCGGCCTCGACATCGGCACCGCTAAGCCGACCCCCGATGAACGCCGCACGGTGCCGCATCATATGATCGACGTTGTCGATGTCGGTGCTCCATACAGCGCGGCGGACTATGCACGCGACGCTCATAGCGCGATCATTGGCATTCAGGACCGCGGTCGAACAGCGGTGGTGTGTGGTGGCACGGGGTTCTACTTGGCCGCGTTGGCTGGTCAGCTGGACCCCCTCGACGAGGGATCGGGAACCGAAGATCGGGCACGAGCGCGCTCCCGGATCGAAACCATTCCGGAGCGTGAGCGGCACGCTGCGTTGACTGCTGTCGACCCAGCGACCGCAGCTCGGTTGCATCCACACGACAGCCAGCGAGTTGAGCGCGCACTAGAGGTTTACTTGCTGACTGGTGAGCCGTTGTCGAAACAGGTGACCGGTACCCATGATGTCCGACCCCACGTGTCGGTATGGTTGACGCGCCCTCGAGTTGAGCTGCGTCAGCGCATTGAGAAGCGCCTGGCGACGATGCTCGAGTTGGGGCTGGAGGCTGAAGTGCGACGGTTTTTCGATGCCGGGCTGAGCCCCAAGACAGCTGGTCTCGACACGATCGGCTATCAGGAATGGTGGCCGTTTTTCGCCGGTCGGTGCAGCCGTGAGGCCGTTGTTCGCGAAATCGACCGTGCTACCCGAAGGTACGCCAAGCGCCAGGAGACCTGGTTTCGGAATCAGGGCGACTACCAGGCGGTGCCAGCGGTCGAGGGCTTCGAGACTGTGGTGGCCGCATGGGAGTCCGCACCGTGACCGCGCTTCAAGGGTTCGTGTTGGGGGTCATACAGGGTTTGACCGAGTTCCTGCCCGTCTCTTCGAGCGGTCACCTCGTCATCGGTCGGACGCTGTTTGGGCTGGATACCCAACCACTACCGTTCGAGATTGCGGTCCACGGCGCCACGTTGTTGGCGGTGTTGTTTTACTTTCGACGCCGAGTAGCAGAGATGATTCTCGGCGCCGAAGTCGGCTACATGGGCAAGCTGGTGTTGGCGACGGTGCCGATCGTGATTACCGCGATCGTCTTTCGTGGTGTGGTGGAGCGCGCCTTTCAGACGCCGCTGACGGTGGCGGTGTCGCTGGCCGTTACCGGCACCGTGCTCTTATCGCTGCGGTTCAAGGCGCGACCCGACATGAGATCGGTGGAACGACCCGAGCCTACCTGGTTGGCGGCCTGGCTGATCGGCTGCGCCCAGGCGGTGGCGCTGATGCCGGGCATCAGCCGGTCCGGCGTCACGATCGTGGCCGCGCTCTGGTTGGGTGTCGCCCCGTACGCCGCGGCCGAGTTTGCGTTCCTGCTCGGCGTGCCGGCGATCGCTGGCGCCGTCGTTTTTGAGACGAACGCCATCCAGTCGGCGATCGACGGAGGGTCAGCGGCCTATGTGTGGGGGACTACGGCCGCGTTCACCAGCGCGTTGATCGCTATGGCGATCGTCTTCCGCATCATTCAGACCGGTCGTTTTGATCGGTTTGGTGTCTATTGCTGGACCGTGGCGGTGGCATTTGGAGCGTACTTGTTGAAGGTGGCGAGTTGAGCGATCACAAACAGAGCAGGGGTTCGTCGGCTTGGTCGCCGTTTGTTCGGATCGCGCTGGTCGAAGATGTGGGCCAGGGTGACGTCACGACCGCGGCCACAGTTCCCACGGACGTTGTCGGCGAAGCCAGGATCGTGGCTCGATCGCCTGGCGTGATCGCGGGACTGGGGGCGGTCTCCGAGACGTACCATCAGGTTGATCCGGAAGTCACGGTTGTGTTCAAGACCGCCGACGGTGAACGGGTCGAATCGGAGGCGGTCGTGCTGACTGCTACGGGCTCGTTCTCGTCGTTGTTGGTGGCTGAGCGGACCGCGCTCAACTTTCTCCAGCGGTTGTCTGGCATCGCGACGCTTACGGGCGAGTTCGTTGACGCTATCGATGGGACGGGTGCCAAGATCGTCGATACCCGAAAAACGACGCCGGGTTGGCGGATGCTCGAGAAAGCCGCAGTAGCCGCCGGTGGCGGACACAATCACCGTATGGGTTTGTACGACGCCTACTTGATTAAGGAGAATCACCTCGCCGCCGCCGGTGGTATCCCAGCGGCCCTCGAGCGGATCGACGCTGCGAACACCGGTCACCAACCGGTCGAGCTCGAGGTTGCGTCGCTGGCTGAAGTGGACGAAGCGTTGGCATCGGCCAGTCGTCCCGATCGTATCATGTGCGACAACTTCGAGATCGACGATCTCGAGGCCGCAGTGAAGCGCATTCGCGCTGCTGACGCTGACATACTGATCGAGGCCAGCGGTAATGTACGGCTCGACACGGTACGCTCGATCGCGACCACGGGAGTTGATTGGATCTCGGTGGGTGCGCTCACGCATTCGGCTCCAGCGCTCGATTTGTCGTGTCTGATCGAGCGGCGGTAGAGCCGCTCGGGTTGAGCGCCGACCGGCTGGGCCAGAAGCTCGGCATCCGGGTCGTCACGTACGCAGACGTAACGTCGACGATGGATATCGCGCGTGCCGATACCGGTCCGTTGCCGGCGATTCACGTTGCTGAACGACAGTCCCTGGGTCGTGGTCGGGAAGATCGACGGTGGACGAGCCCGAGCGGAAACCTGTACGCGACGATCGCCTGGCCTGACCCCTCGGGGGAGTTCCCACCGGCACTTTTGGCCGCGCTTCAGCTCGCCTGGGCGGAGACCGTGGATCGCCACGGCGGTCCCTCGCCACGTTGCAAATGGCCTAACGATGGTTACATCGCGGGCCGGAAGTGGGCCGGTATGTTGGCTGCCCGCTGGCCGGCGCGCGGAGCCCTCCTAATCGGCGTTGGCGCCAACTTACGGGTCGTTCCCGAAGACGTTGCGATGACCGCTACCGCCCTGGTGGATCAGTGGCCCGATTGGCCGGGCGGGAAGACGGTCGCCGAGTGGCTGCTCGAAGCCGCAGTGGGCGTGCTCGAGAGCGGGGCTCCATCGATACTGGGTATGCTCGCGCGGTGGCCGAATCGCGACGTTTGGAGGTCTGGGGTCGAGCTCGAGGTCGAATCGGCCGGTCAGGTCTATACCGGTCGATACAGAGGCTTGACGGCCTCGGGCGAGTTGGTGCTCCAGACCGTGACCGGCACGTCTACGTTCGCCAGCGGCGACGCGTACCGGGTTCGCGCCGCCGACCGCGGCTAGCGGTATCTTCAGTCGATGCTCCTGGTCGCTGATATAGGAAACTCGTCCACTGTCCTCGGCATCCGCGAAAGCGGCGGTGCAATCGTCCGCCGCTGGCGCATCGGATCCAACCGTCACCGCACACCAGACGAGGTCGGCGCACTGCTGCGAGCGCTCTTGGGTGATGGCCACGACGCTCCGGCGGCGGCGTGTCTAGCCTCGGTTGTACCCCCGTTGACGGCGGTCCTGGCAGAGGCGATCGAAAAGCACCTCGGGATCGAGGCACACGAGTTTCGGTACGCTCCGGCGCTCGAGATTCGGCTCGACGTGGATGAACCGGCACAGGTCGGACCGGACCGTGTTGCGAACACGCTGGGTGTTCATTTGGCGTACCCTGGGCCGGCGATCGTGGTCGACTTCGGTACTGCGACCAACTTCGACGTCGTCTCCGCGGATGGCGCGTTCTTGGGAGGCATCATCGCACCCGGGATCGAGAGTGGGTTCGAGACGTTCACCGGAGCGACCGCACTATTGCCACGCATCGCGCGCTCACACCCGCAGTCATTTATCGGTAAGACCACCGTGGCCAACGTACAGATCGGGGTCTACGGTGGAGCGGTGGCGATGGTCGACGGACTGGTAGCGCGGATCCGCGAGGAGTGGGACCCGGCGGCGCGGGTCATCGCCACCGGAGGATTGTCTGGCGTTGTCGGGCCGGAATGCCGTTCGGTCGATCTCATCGACGCCGACCTGACGCTGAAGGGGATCGGCTGGGGGTACGAGAGACTGTTGCCCGCTACGGCATAGGCTCTGAGCCCTGACGCATTGAGCATCGTACGGTCACACTGCCAGATCGGCAGAACAACGGGCTTGACACCAAGGTGCGAGTCTGCTAAGCTTTGTTAGCACTCTTAAGTGACGAGTGCTAAGAACCCTCGTCGCGTACTCATCACACAACAAGAGCACAGTAACACTTCTGGGGAGGATTGTACAGAAATGGGCAGTAACCTTAATCCACTGGCTGATCGCGTGGTTATCAAGCCACTCGAGGAGAAAGAGACACAGAAGGGCGGCATCATCATCCCTGACACGGCAAAGGAGAAGCCGCACGAAGGAAAA
>JBDHED010000068.1:0-15245 GCA_039591175.1 Gemmatimonadota bacterium
CGCTCTCGTCCGACGGCATCGCGCAACGCCGTTCCCACCATGTGATAATGCCGCTCCTCGCCATTTCGGTGAACGACCAAATCGTGATCGTCTCCCCCTCCACGGTCGAACTCTATCCCCACCGCACGCCAAAACGAGTTCGCCTCACCGTCGTCATCGACGAGTTCACCCACCGGGCGGTCGACAACATCCCGCGGGTCGAGGCCAAGCAGACTGGCGGCGCGATCGTTCAGCAGTCGGATCTTGCCGTGCTCATCGAGTGCCACCACGCCAGCACCGACCGAAGTCAAAATCGCCTGAACCCTGGACTTCTCCTGCTCGAGCGCTCGCTGACTGACGTCCAGTTGTTCGGCCATCGCGTTAAACGCGCCCTGTAGGCGTCCGAATTCGTCGCGTCGAGCGGGTGCCGGCAGACGGTACGAGAGCCTCCCGGCGGCGATCTGTCGGGTACCGCGCTCGAGCGCTGATAGCGGTCGCGCCATGTATCTCGAGAGCCCACCACTGACGATCAACAGAAACCCCAGCGAAAAAGCCGACAGCAGGAACACGCCCTCGCCCAAACGCTGCAAGTCGGCGCGGGCGCGGTCTTCGCGGATCAACAACGGTGTCGCGAGCACGTAGCCCGCCGGCGCCTCGGGTTCGATCAATGGTTGGTAAGCAACTAGAAACGATCGCTGGCCGAGTACCATCGAATCAAAAGCCAGTGGCCGGCGAACACCAAACAAATCCGCATACACTTCGCCTGGCATCCGATCGGCAAACAGTCGCGAGGTAAAGATCTCGGGCCGACTGGACGCAACCGTTCGACCGCGCCAATAGAGAACCAGATCCTGCTGCAGAACGTCCGCGATCTCTCTCAACCGGTTCGTCAAGAGGCGTGGCGTTCCGCGTTCGAGCGCTGGGTCGTCGACGACCATGCGGCTGGCGGCGGCTAGCGCCTCGGCGGCCGCACCCCGAGTCGCCTCCTGCAGTTCTATGCGCGTGGCGCGGTAGCCGAACACCGCGTACAACGTCAACGGCACAGCGGCCACAGCGAGAAACGCCAGCAACAGCTGCAACCGAAAGGAATGCAACGGATTCTCGGCCCTGAGGCTGGCCCACCAACGACCTCGCGTACGCACGTCTCCCCAGCGTTCGATCAACCCCAACAACATGCCGCAGATAACCCCGACGACGGCGAATACGGCGTAAGAGCGTGCGGTGGGCAGCAGCGGCTCGAGCGGCATCGCGAGCTGGACCGGCTCCTCACCTTCGCGGACCACAGTCGTCAGCAACGTCCCTGGCGGTGGGACTCCTTCGGAACTGAGCGCAGTGATTTGCGGCGCGCTGGCCGACGGGCCAGAACCAGCCAAGAGATCCGTGAGGACAAACGCCGATCCAGTCGCTGGCTCCCGGAGCTCGAGCGCCCCGGTGGTCATCGCGACCGCTGCGCCGACGCGTTCCTCGACGTCATCGACGACTTCGTTCACGGGAACGATCGCCCACCAGATGCCGCGATCGCGCGGCGCGCCCTCGATCTCAACCCGTGGAACCGGTGTTTCGCGCGCGTAGCGCCGCGCCCGACCGGACAAATCGACCGCCGATAGCGCGAATTGACTGACCGTCGATCCTTCCGCATCGAACAGGTACAGTCCCGACGCGAAGTCGAGCGTCCGGAGCGGGCTTTGGTTCCACAACAGCAATGCGGCGTCGCGATTCGAGTCCTGAATCGCGCGCTTGACCTCGGGCGACGTCGCCAGGTACTCGATCGTCCGCGTCATGGTGTACTGCAGCCACTGGGTCGAGGCTTCGCCGATCCGCTCGGCACGTTCAACCAGCAACTCGTGCGCCGCCTGGACCCTGGCGAAAGCCACGATCGGAAACGCGAGCACACACGCCAACCCTACCGCAACCAGCGAGAAACGGACGCTGGATGCGGGATGAGCATCGTCCCGACGCCGTCCGGCAGCATCGATCAGCACTGCGGCACCGACCGCACCCAGGCCGAGCAACGGTCCGATCGCCGAGAATCGGCCCGCCATCGCAGCGCTATGGAGATTGAATGCGGCGAGAGCGAGCATCGTCGCGGTCACGCTCGCCGCGCCCAGCACCCATCCCTTGCCGGTTGGTACGTTGAGCCACCGGAAGACGATCGCCAGCGCCCCGATCGCCGCCGCGCCCAACAAGGCGAAGCTCAGCAACACCAGCAGATAGGGCGGCGAGAACAAGAGCGTCGAGCTAAAGAAGACGGTTGGGCTCATGCTTTGTAGCGCCCGCTCGACGACCATCCCGGTAGCCGGTGCGACCTGGAGCGCCAACGCCGCGGCTCCAGCCACCACCGGTAGCGCCCACAGCGGGGACACACGTCGCCGCGATTCTGGTATGAGCGTGTAAGCGGACAACACGATCAGAAACACGATCGCGGCGGTGAACATCAAATCCCCGGGCGAACGACCACCGGGTCCCAAGAAATCGGTCGCAAACGTCAGTGGGCTAAACCACGCCTCGGGCAACAACCGCGCTGCGAAACGGGACTCCATGACGAACCCCCAGAGCCCGATCAAGACGATCGTCTGTCCGGTGAGACCTGTCGCCCAGCCGGTCAAGCTCGACCCCCCACGACGGCGCCGCGCCAGCTGCCAGATAGCACCCGTCGCCCACAACAACGGCCACAAATAGAGACCCGCCAGCATCCGCCGCGCGTCGCGTCTCCGTTCGGCCAGATAACGCCGGAGCATAAACCGCTCGCTCACGATCGACGCGACCACTTCTCCATCCGATCCGCGAATGGACGCCGATGGGGAGGGCTGCTCGGGCTCGTCGCCCGGCGTCAGAACACGAAAGGCGAGGTCTTCGCCCCGCTCCAGCGTCGTCAGCATCAGATCGGTCTCGCCGACCCCCCGCCGCAGCGGGGTCTCGACCGCCCACAGGTCCTTCACGGCGACGACGAAGCTGTCCGACTCGACGCTCCAGGGAACGGCGGCGTAAGCCAGCGTGTACCCGGCTGGCCGGCGCACCACGCCGCCAGCTACCGGCGCCATCACCGAATCGGCCGGCAGCCGGCCACCCCGCGGCTCACCCCACCATGCTCGCAAGCTGCCGGCCGCGTCGTACACCTCCACCCCAACACCGGTCGGCAGCAACGGTGGGATCGCGCGGCCGAGCGCGACAAATAGCTCGGGGTCCTGCACCATGTCGCGCCCGCCGGTCGCGCTCTCTGCCGCCAGCGCACCGGCTACGCGAACAGCCAGCGCGCGATCGGTTTGTAGCCGGCCGCCGAGGAGCGCAGCCACTCGCTCCAGTTTGGCGGTCTCCAAGCGCGTCGAAGTCGCAGCGCCACCCCGAGCCAAACGCCAATCATCGAGGTGCGTATAGGCCCAAGCCGCGAGATATGCGAACAACAGCACGTGGGCGACGCGCAGTCCCCATCGTCGGGGCCACCGTCGGGCGAGGCCGACCACCAGCGCGACCAGCGCAGCGATCAGCAGTCCGACCGCCAGCGGCCCTGGAGATGTGATAAACAAGACGCCCCCCAACACCGCCGCCGCGACGAAGGTTCGGGCCGGTTGGTTCACGGCTCTCGGGCGGTTTCTTCGGGGGGACGTGTCGCTACCAGCAGTGCCCCGGCGCCAGCCCGACGGGCGGCGTCCATCAGCGCCACAACGCGACCGTGCGAGACGCGTGAGTCGGCCTCGAGCAGTACGCGCTCGGTCTCCGCTCTTTCGAGCGCCTGCTCGATTCGGTCCGCCAACCCCTCGAGTACGACCGGATCGCCATTCAGGAAGATCTCGCCGTCGGCGTCGACACCGAGTGTGACCTGCTCGCGTACGGTCATCTCCGCCGATCCCGCCTCAGGTAGCGTGAGATCGAGCCCGGGCTGTTCGAGAAACGTAGATGTCACAACGAAGAAGATGAGCAACAGGAAGACGACGTCGATCAGCGAAGTGACGTTGATGAGCGTCTTGCGGCGACGACCGGGCTCAAGACGCATCGCTATCTTCCGCTTCGCGGAAAAGCATCACCGATTGAATCAGCCGGTCGGTGTGGTCCTCGATGTCGAGCACCAGCCGCTCTGCCTTGCCGACGAAGTAGTTGTACGCCACCAAGGCGGGGATGCCAATCGATAAACCGGTCGCGGTGGTGATCAGCGCCTGGGAGATTCCACCCGATAGTTCCTGGGCTTGGCCGGCGCCCTGCTGCGCCACCACGTCGAAGACCTCGATCATACCTAGCACGGTGCCCAACAGACCTAACAACGGGGCGATTGCGGCGATCGTCTCCAACAGCCCCAAACCCCGCTCCAAATGGACGATTTCCTGCCGGCCTTGGTGCTCCACCCGCTCGCGGATCTCGTCCCGAGATCGGCCCTTGTGATCGAGAGCCGCCTGGACGATCGTCGAGAACGGTCCTGGATTGCGATCACAGATCAGCTTCGCGAGCGGAATGTCGGATGGCCCCCGAAGGCTTTCGAGCACGCTCACGATCTCCGGTACCAGCACTCGCCGGCGCTGAAGTCGCCAGGCTCGGTCCAGGATCACCCAAAGCGCGAGCACCGAACTTAGCGCCAAGGGGATCATGACGATGCCACCTTGACCCAGTGTCTCCAACATGCGTCCCTCGCCGAGCGCTAACGGCCCGGTGGAGCCACGTTGAAGTAGAAGCTGCCGGTGATCTCCAACAGCGGTTCGGGGAAACCCGGTGGCAGCGGCTCATAATCGGCGGCCGCCTCGATCGAGGATGTCGCTACGTACTGAAGATTGGGGACCCCACGGTGATCGAGCAGATCGAGTGACACGAGCCGACCATCGGGCGCGATCCGGAATCGCACCCGTGTCGCCCATGCGGCGGTGCCGTAGTAGAACGCCGGCGGTGGAAAAATGTGCTCCTCGATCTGCGCTTTGAGGCGCGCCATATACGGTCCATACTCCCAGGCGGTGGTGTTGAGACTGAATGTGCTGCCCGCGCGAGCTCGCGTGAGTCGCTGATCGACCTCTGGGGCTGGAAGTCTGGCGCCGCTTCCGGGGTTCGACAAACGACCCGCAGGCAGCCCAATCGGCTGTTCGCGAACCGCCAACCGCGCATCACCGGAAGGCGACATCGGACCCTCGCGAGCGGGTCGCTCGACCGACTCCGCGCCTGACGTACTGGAGTTGCTCGACCGTGGCTGCGCAACCCTCGAACCCGCGTTGGCCACTGAACCCGGTGCCCGCGGGGCGACCACCATTGGCGTTTGCCCCACCTGGAACGCGGAGCCCTCCGGCAGCTCTGAGGGGGCATTCTCCTGCGCCGCCGCCTGATCTCGAGTCGAGAGCAGCGGGGTCGGTACGTCGGGCGGCTCTTCTGGCGCGTCCCGGGCCTCTACAAAGGTGAACCGCATCGGCGGCGCATCGGCTTCGGCTGCCACCGGCTGGACGCTCACCAACCAGCCCCAGACCGGGGCCACCAAGAGCGCGTGCAGAAGCACCGAAAAGAGCAACGCAAAGCGCGACGAATCATCTTCGAACATCGACATCGAATAATCCAATATAGTGGGACGCCCAGAGGTCGCCTTTTGCTTCCCCTGGGCAAAAAAACACCCGACTCGAGGTCGGGTTGGGTGTCTGGATCAGTGTCGGCGGGGGGCGCTCACCGAATGTTGCTGAAGGAGAGGCTAGAGGTTGCGGACGAAGGCCTCTACGCGGCCAAACGCGCGGTGATCCCGCAGCGGATTGTCCTCGCCTGTGACACGACTGGCGATGTCAGTCGATAGCATGATCAGAAGCGAAAGCCCTACCCACCACTTGAAAAGTGGCGGCGCGATCCCGGACCCTTCCACCAGCATGAACAGGACGAGCGCCATCACGTGCGGTCCGACAACGAGCCACCCCTCACGCGACGGGGTCATGTCTTGCTGCTCGTTGGCCGCATCGCTCGTATCCGCATCGGCCGTGTTCTCTTCAGCCGACTCGTCCTCCTCGTCCTCAAAGCTAAACCGGTCGAGCAGCGCCGCCGGTACCGCCGCCAACACCGTTGTGAGCGAGTAGACGGCCGCGATCGGGAACAGAAGCACTTCGAACAACGGGTTCATTGGGCCGCTCTGGCCGGGTGGCATGTGATGGCGCGCGATCCGCCCCTGTGACTTCTCGAACGTCGCGTAGAAGTAGATCACGTATTCATGGGCCGCGTTCAGCTTCTGGATGCGGTGCGTGGCCTCATCATAACCGCCGTTCGCGGCAAACCGATCGGGATGGATCTGCTTGGCGCGCGATCGATAAGCACGGTGGATGTCGTCGAGCAATACCGGAGCGAACAACCCGAGCGACCGAAGCGCCTCGCGGTAGGTCACCTCGTCGTATTCGCCCCGGCGATCAGAGACCCGGGGCTTGCGCTCGCTCATGGCGCCGGTGCGCTCCCGGGTGGCTGCCCGGGCCCTCGCTCCTCGTCGGTCGCCACCACCGGCTCGGCCTCCGTTGGGGGCACCTCTTCAGCATTATCCGCATCGGCCGACTCGACCGTGGGCGCCGCTTCCTCGTGTCCCGAACCACCGTGGGTCACCATCATCGCCATAGCGGCGGTCGCGTGGGCCCGTTGGTCGCCCATAAACTCCGACGGATCGACCACATAATCTTCATCCGGCATGTCGAGGAAGTACGACTTACAAGCGTGGTCGAGCAAATCAACCGTCAGCTCCGGCTTGGTCCCTAGATATCGGGCCGAATCGCACAGGTGATCGACGATATCCCGCGGGTGACAGTTCCGTGGAGAGATACCGTTCGGCTCGTAGTACTGGCGATAGATGTAGGCCACGCGGCCGGCCACAAACGGAATCTGCCTCGAAACGCAGACACGCCGGAAAATCTGAACGAACTGTTCGTAATCCGGGCTCGGCACATGGATCTTGTAGTGAATCCGACGCAGGAAAGCCTCGTCCACGAGATCAAGCGGATTCAAGTTCGTTGCAAAGATGAGGAGGCAATCGAACGGCACCGGGAACTTGTGACCAGTGTGTAACGTCATGAAATCGATCCGCTTCTCGAGCGGGACGATCCAGCGGTTGAGCAGATCACGCGGTCGTACTTGCTGGCGGCCAAAGTCATCGATAATGAGCACCCCGCCGTTGGCCTTCACCTGGAACGGTGCCTGGTACACCTTGGCCGTCGGATCGTACTGCAGATCGAGCTGCTCCAGCGTGAGCTCGCCGCCGGTGAAGACCACCGGACGCGCGACGCGGGCGAACCGTCGATCGTACGTAGGCGCCGACTCCAGCAGCGTCGACTCCTCCCCGTCCACGGATACAGTCACCGTCTCGTCAGGTTTTGGCCGATGGTAGACCGGATCGTGGGTGATCATGATCTGACCCTCGATGTCGACCGCGTAGGGAACGTACATGTCACCACCCAACATCCGGGCGATCGATTCCGCCATGTTGGTCTTGCCGTTGCCGGAGTCACCATAGAGGAACATCGATTTCGCCGAGTTGATCGCTGGACCAAGGTGTTCGATAAACGCCGGGTCCAGCACCAGATGCCCAAACCCGGATTGGATTCGATCCACGGTGATGTGCACCTTGCGAATCGTCTGGGCCTCGACCCAGGTTCGATACACTTCGATCGGCACCGGAGCCGGTCCAACATACTGATTCGATACCATCGCCTCGCGCGCCCGATCCCGACCCTGACCGGTGAGATCGTACACGTAGCCTCCACGACCATGGCCTTGTGTTCCGCGAACCTCGATAAACTGGCGATGTTGCAGATCGTGGTAGAGATCGTCGAGCAACCGGAACGGCAAGCACACGGCTCCGCTCAGTTCCTGTCCGGTGTGAGCACCCTTGGTATAGAGCGTCTTGATAATCAGGTCGCCGATCGCTTCGTCGAGCAGACCGGTCTCCTCGATCGACTCGGGAATCGGCGGTTTGCGTGATCCCACCTTGGGACCGGCGGTTTTGACTCCGAATCCAGCGTTCATTAGACGGCCTCCGCAAATTGACAAGTCACAACGTCACCGACCTCGGTTCCGGTCGCGGCCAACGTCCCAACGGGCAGTTCGATCGCCTTTCGCGCCGGCTTATGCCAGGGCGTCCGCTTGCCGGGGTCCAGCTTGGGATGCATCGCGACCACTTCCCCCTCTGCGTTCACGAACACCACGTCGAGCGAGTACTTCATCCCAAACATATGAACCGACTTGCAAGGATCCAGAACCATGCCCGAACCGGGCTTCAATGGCCCCCGGCCCAATAGCCCGCGAAGACGCGGCCACCACCGATTCGCCAGCCAAACGCGATTGCCCAGCTCGCGATCACGGGTCGCATTAACGACGCGCAACATCTTCACATCAGTCCCTTCATCTGCTCGGTGATGTGAATGATCGCCGGCCCGAGAATCACCACGAACATCGCCGGGAAGATGAACAACACGAGCGGGAACACGAGTTTGATCGTCGTCTTGGCCGCAGCCTCCTCGGCCCGTTGCCGACGCTTGATGCGCAGCGTGTCCGAGTGGACGCGCAGCGCCTTGGCGATCGAGGTCCCAAAGCGATCCGTTTGGATGAGCATAGCGGTCAACGATTTGAGGTCGGGAACTCCAGTCCGCTCGCCGAGATTGCGCATCGCTTCGTCGCGTGGCGTCCCGGCCCGAATCTCGAAGTTGAGCACCATCAATTCTTCGCTCATGATCTTGCTCACGTATTCGATCTCGTCCGACACTCTGAGCAACGCCTGGTTTAAGCCGAGACCGGCTTCCACGCAGACCACCAGCAGGTCGAGCGTGTCGGCCAATGCCAGTTGAATGTCTTTCTGTCGCTTGCGAATCTTGCGCTTCACGGTCATCGATGGGATAACCCAACCGATCATTGCGGTTACGACAACGGCGATCAACATGCTCGGTCCGGCGCTCGTGATGGCTCCCATGAGGAGGGCGCCGGTCGCGAGAGCTATGGCGGCGACGATCCTGACACCGAAGTAGATCGGCAACGTCCCGGAGCCACGGTAGCCGGCTTGAATCAGCATCGTTTGGGTCTTTCCCCAATCGATCTCGCGGCGGGCGACCCGCTCGCCGAACGATTCGAGGATGCCCTGCATCTTCTCCCGCTTTTCCTGGCGGCGACGACGCTGTATGGCGTGTTGAATCGCGAACTGATCGCCACCACCAGACTGAAGCTCGCTCAGACGTCGCGAGATCGAGCGTGACCGTGCGGGAGCCATGGAAGCCAAGCCCCATACGAGCGCGATGACGGAGAACATGATTAGGCCGACGACGAGGTATAACAGCATCGCTCTCTACCTACACTTCGATGTTGATGATTTTTCGGATCACGAAGAAACCGATGACTTGACCGACAGCGAGCGGCAGGATACCCAACAGGTATCCGGTGAAGCGGCCCTGGGCGGTGTACACCCGGACCTGTCGCTCAATCGTGAACCGCTCGCGAATCGTATACGAGATCTTGTCGAGGATCTCAGCCAGATTGCCACCGACCTCGCGTTGGATAAGAACCGCGGTAACGAAGATCCGCATATCGACGAGCTCGATCCGATCTGCCAACGCGAGCAGCGAATCGTCTATGCTCAAACCAAATTTCTGCTCCTCGAAAACCCGGCGGAACTCTCCGCAGATCGGCTCCGGTGATTCGTCAGCCACCATTTGCAGTCCAGTCGAGAAAGCATGACCCGCCCGGATCGCGCGCCCCAAGAGGTCGATCGCTTCTGGGAAGCACTCCTCAAAAGCCCGCAATCGCTTGGTCTTGCGACGCTTTATGTAGACGTATGGCAACGTCGCCGCGAGCGCGGCTGCCGCCATGGCTACCATCGTGTTGTTCGCTATCAGCAGCGCCATCGTACCAAAGGCCATCGCCGCGCCGATCGTGGTCATTAGGAAAGTCCCGACCCGCCACGGCATGTCCGCCTGGTCGAGCAAGTGTTGCAGGTCCCTTGTCTGCGGGACGCGGGCTACAACCGGCTGCAACCACTTGACATCGGCACCCTTCGCCTCCTTGAAGAGATCACCGAACGGATCGGTGCCTTTCCCCTCAACGTCGGGTTCGACGCCCGCCAAGCGCCGGGCTAGGTCGCGCTGACGCCTCCGGTCACCCCACCACTCCCACAACACGGCGAGGACGATGACCGCACACGCAACCGCTGCGAACACGAGGATCGCCAGCATCACGTTGGGCGGAAGTCGATCCATCATGCTTCCTCTTTGGCCGAGAGACCGTACTCGAGGTTCGAGAACATCGCAGTCGGCAGGTCGATACCGCAGGTCTTGAGCTGCTCGGCGAATCGGGGCCGAATCCCGGTGGCCTTGAACTGCCCGATGACCTTGCCGCTTTCATCGATTCCCTGACGCTCGAACACGAAGATGTCCTGCATCGTGATCACGTCGCCTTCCATCCCGACGACCTCGGAGATCGAGATCAATCGGCGTGTTCCGTCGGCCATGCGGTTGACCTGAATGATCACGTCCAGCGCGCTGGCGATCTGCTGCCGCATCGCTTTGTCGGGCAGGTTCAAGTTCGCCATCGCGATCATCGTCTCTAGGCGGCTCATCGCATCGCGCGGAGCGTTCGCGTGAAGTGTGGTCAGCGAACCGTCATGTCCGGTGTTCATCGCCTGCAACATGTCGACCGCCTCACCGCCACGAACCTCACCAACGATGATGCGGTCGGGTCGCATACGCAGCGCGTTGATCACCAGCTGACGAGCGGGAACCTCACCCAAACCCTCGACGTTGGGGGGCCGCGTCTCCAACCGCACGACGTGCGGCTGACGGAGCTGCAGCTCGGCCGAGTCCTCGATCGTCACGATCCGTTCAGTAACCGGGATCGCCGACGACAACACGTTGAGCAGAGTCGTCTTACCCGAGCCGGTACCGCCCGAGATAAGCGTATTCAAGCGAGCCTTGATGATCCCCTGAAGGAGCTCCAGCATTTGCGGCGTCAGCGTGTCGTACCGCAGCAGATCCTCTGCCGACAACGCATCCTTCTTGAACTTACGAATCGAAACGTGCGGACCATCGATCGCCAGCGGCGGAATCACGGCGTTGACACGTGACCCGTCAGCCAGCCGCGCATCCACCATCGGGCTCGAATCATCGATTCGACGTCCCACCGCAGACACGATGCGGTCGATGACCTGCAACAAGTGTCGATCGTCCTTGAACCGGACATCCGTCTTTTCGAGCTTTCCCTCGCGCTCGATAAAAACGTCGTCGTATGTATTGACGAGGATATCGGAAATCGTCGGGTCTTGGAGTAACGGCTCGAGCGGTCCGAGACCGAAGATCTCGTGCAATACCTGCTCTACCAATGCCTCGCGCTCGTCGTAGTTGAGCGGCGCCGATTCCTGATCGAGCAACCCCTGGACGACCTTCCGGATTTCGGCCACTACCTGATCCTGATCGTACTGATCCAGGTTGGTGAGATTCAGTCTTTCGAGCAGCAGCTTGTGGATCCGGCTCTTGATCTCGTGTGTGGTGTCATCGCCCCGCTGTATGCCATCGGGCGATATGGAAACCATATCTGGATCGAACTCGTCCGGATCGAACCCCGTAGGCTCGGGGGGTTCCGTCGCTGTCGTGCCTTTCTCGGCTCCGGCTTCGCCGTCCTCCGCGCCGTCCCAGGGCAGCTTCTCCCTGTTCACCGCGCCCTCTTCCGAGAACAGCGGGATCGTGTACGGGTCTTTGTTATCGCTCACGCGCGCTCACCTCCGACTACGGCCGGTGGCAGCATGAGGGCTTCTTCCTCATCGGCCTCCGAACCAAGGAAAGTCTTCAAAGGATCCACCACCTTGCGGGAGAACCACCCCTTGCGATGCGAGCTCGTACTGGGGAGACCGGTCATTTTGGCCGCCAGCGCTTCGAGCTCGTGCGTGTAGGGGCTGCTGTCATCCAGGATGACCGGCTGACCCGTGTTGATAGCGTAGATGACCGACTGATAGTCGTTCGGCAGGGCCCAGTAGATTTCCATCCCGATCGACTTTTCGACATCTTCGAGCGTGATATCGCAGTCGGGGTGATAACGGTTGACGACCAGCCGCAGCTCACCGATGTTGGACAACCGACCAATTAGATGTTGGCAACGCTGAATGTTGCGCAGCGATGGCAAGTCGGCGGTCGCGATCAGGTACACCTCGTCGGCCTTCTCAAAAGCCGCCAACGTTCGGGCCGAGAACGAGTTCGAGACGTCGACGAAGACGTACTCGTAGTGTTGTTTCAAAAACTGGATGATCTGCTTGGCGTGATCGGCGGTCACCGATTCCGCCCGCTCCGGATGATACGGAGCAGACAGCAGATGTACGCCGGAGTCGTGACACTCGATAAACGAGGCCAGCAGACCCGCGTCCATGCGGTGAAAGTTCTTGGCCAGGTCGACGAAGTTGAATCGCGGCTCGACACCGAGATAGAGGGCGATCTCCCCGAGCTCGAGGTCGAGGTCGACGAGCACCGTTCGCTTGCCAGTCATGCGGTGGACCTGGATCGCCAGGTTCGTGGCGACGGTCGTGGAACCGGAACCGCCCTGGGTGCCAAAGAAAGCCAACAGCTTGCCGGGCTCGCGTCGAGCCGGACCCGCGGCCTGGGTGGCTTTGGCGCCGATCTTACGACTGACACGGCCGATCGCCGCCACCAGCGCATCCTCGGTGACCGGCTTGGGCAAGTACTCGCTGATCCCGGCCTGCATCACCGTCATCAGGAACTCGGGTGATCCGTCGGTACCGGCCGCCACCAACCGCAGCGCTGGATTCGTCTCGACCAGGAACTGCGCCAGCTTGCAACCCAGGATCGGGTCGTCCTCGAGATCGATGAACACGATCGAGGGTTGGACGACTCTCAGCTCCTCGAGGTGGCCGTGGCTGACCTCGGCGAAGGGGACGATGATCTCGAACGCCACCTCGACCGGTTGTGTCTCACCATCGCCGTTGCCGTGAAGGACGGCCCGGAACTTGGGGTCCGTCGATATGACGGCGCCGCTGATGGGGGTGTTATCGGTCACGGGGTACCTCGCTTGGCTACTCGACCAGTTGCACGAATCGGATTCCGGGACCGGTACCGCCACTGCCGCCACCGATGCCGGACGCGTACATAATCCGCGCAATGACCTGCTGGTTGTTACCGCCTCCCTGAACGTCCTCCAAGAAGACGGCGATGAAGTTCGTGAACTCGACCGGCTTCTTGCCGGGGTTGAACTGGCGTGAAGGGTTGAAAACCGGGATGATGCCTACCCGTGGACCACCCTCCCAGTGAGGAGACCAAGCGCTCCCCTCGACAGCGTTGGTGAACGTATCCCAGTACGCACCCGAGTCCCGACCCACGAGGTCTTCAACACCCAACCGAGTAGGACCGTTCATGTCCCCGGTCTCAATCCAGTACTTTTCGCCGATCGCAATGATGTTCGGGTTACAGTTGGCGATGTTCCAACGGTACTCATCGGCACCTACCGACGGAGCCTCCTCCACGTTGGGCACATTCCACGGGTAATACCAGCTGGGCTGGAAGTTGTACGGGCCGCCCATCTTGAGATCGACTTGCCGTCCGAAGTCGTTGACGTACCCCTGCCCATCGTCGCCGGGGTTCCCCGAGTTGCGCCAGTCGGCGCCATAGCCGTGCACGTTCGGGTCGTACTGGTCGATGCCCTCGTCAAACTCACCGTCCCCATCGACATCGAGGAACTGGTCCGGAATCGTGAACGGCTTCACGCACGTCGCCCGGCCGGCCGGTTGCACCTGGGCCGTTGCGGTCGCGGCGATATCGACCTCACTGACGCCAAACACATTGGCGAACCAGGTCGCGACCGCGCTTCCACGATCCTCTGTCCGGCGCACCCGCGCGGTGACGCGGCCTAGCGCCAGATCGACGTCGACGTCTTCGGGCAGCACCGTTACGGCGTCCTTTCGAACCGTGTTCATGCCCCCGTACTGGATGGCCGTGTTGCGGGCCCGAACCTCGTCGTCTGGGACGACAATCAGCGAGCCGGCACCGGCCAGCGCCGCCGAATCGGCCGCGCGCTGAGCTTCGCTCCTCGAGTTCAGCAGCATGCCCACGTCGACCGCGAGCGCGACCGCCGACAGGAGCGCGGTCATGGTGATCGCCACCAGGATCGCGGAGGTCCCGCGCTCGTCGTTCAGGGGGTTGGTCTTTCGGCCCGAAAGTGCGCGCGTCATTTTCTAGACACCTCCGTCTCTTCCGGTTTGACCGGGGGACTCTTTGAGCGAACGCTTCCACTTCCAATCCTCGGGCTCACCCGTTGGAATCGGGGGTGCATCATCCGATGGCTGCACCAGGCGCGGGGTCACCAGCACGAGCAGCTCACTCCGGTTCTGCCGCAGGTCCTGCGACTGGAAGAGCTTGCCCAAGATCGGGATGTGCCCGAGCACCGGAACCTTGGACAGGCTCTCGGCGATCGAGTTGTCGATCAGGCCGGCGATGGCGAAGGTCTGCCCGTCTTTGAGCTCGACCTCGGTCGACGCCCGCCGCGACAGGATCGTCGGGATCTGGAACCCAAACGCTTGCAAGCCGCTCGCGAAATCGAGCGTCGACACCTCAGGCTCGACCTTTAGCTTGATGTTGCCGCTGTTCTGCACCTTGGGTGTGAACACCAGCCGGATCCCGAACTCCTTGAAGATGAGCGTGATGGCGTCAGACTGTCCCTGTGAGACCGGGAACGGGAACTCACCCCCGGCCAGGAACGATGCTTCGACACCGTCGAGCGCCAACAAGTTGGGTTCGGCCAGGCTCTTGAAGTCGCCCTGGCTCTGAAGCGCGCGAATGAACGCGCTGAACCGCTCGTTATCGTGGAACAAGAACAGGTTGATCTTGTCGGAGAACCCCGACTCGGGACCACGCCGCGAGTTGACGAAGTTCTCGCTGAACGGATTGAACTGACCCGTAGAGATGAGACCTTCGTCGTCACCCCGAGGGTTGTTCGGATCGAGCAGCAAGAAGTTCACCGACAACTCCTGCATCGCGGTGCGGCTCACCTCGGCGAACCTTACCTGCAGCAGGATCTGGTGCGGCCTGGGCACCGACATATTGTTGACCACCATCGCTTCGCTGGCTTCGGCGATTTCGACCGCCCGCTCAGCCGTCGTCGAGTTGGTCACGTTTCCTGACAGGATGTACGTGTTGCCGCTGGCCGAGACCTCGATCTGCTCGTCCGGGAACAAGGCTCGGAAATGGGTTTCTAGAGCGGCCGCATCGAGGGTGACCTCGACCGGGTAGAGCGTACGCCCTCCCTCGGCATCCCAGATCACCAGGCTCGTGGTGCCGATCTCGCGCCCGTGAATGAGCAACTCGTTG
>JBDHED010000069.1:0-9027 GCA_039591175.1 Gemmatimonadota bacterium
CGAGGACGCAAACCGCCCGCCTCCGTGGTGGGCCTTCTGGAGACGATGAAACAAAACTGTTGCTCCGGGCGAACGTACCCGCTATCTTGAAATTGTCACTGAGTCGCACGCCACTGGGAGGGACCATGAAGACTCGCTTCGAGGACTCGATCGATCGGACGATCTGGGAGGCCCACGATCTCGCCGCTGCCGCGCACGTCGCGGAAGAGACCGAGTTCGACGGCTGCCACATCGCGCTGTTCACGTTTCGCGCACGGTACGCCGCGGCTCGGTCCAACGGACTGTCGCTCGCCGACGCGACCCTCCACGCCCAGAACGAAGCCCGCGCAGTCCGCGCGGAGTTGTCGTAGACCACGCCACTGAGAAGGAGAACGACATGTCACGCGACGACCTGAAGGCGATGTACGACCTCATCAACGAGGTTACCGACCCGGCACAGTTGGCCGCCATCAAGCGACACGTCGATTGGCGCATGAAGAACACCGCGCGTATCACGTGGCGCGTCGGTCAGCGTATCCATTTCACGTCGAAGGGATCGACGTGGGCGGGCACGATCGAACGCGTTAACCAGAAGACGGTCAGCGTCTACGCCGTCGACAAGATTTCCGGCCCGTCGCGTCGTTCATTCGAGTTGGGTGCCCGCGTCCCGTTCGCGATGATCGAGGAGGTGGTATCGTGACTACCGCAGAGTACGCAGACCGCGCGGCCAACGAAGCCGCCGACCAGAAGCGCGCCGATTTCGACGCGCTCGTGGCCGATCTCGAAGCGAAGCGCGTCCCGCTCGATTACGAGATTCAGGACTTCAAGGAATGCGCGACCGAGGGCGAGCGCGACGAAGCGATGGAGGAGATCCTCGACGGGCTCGACGCGACTCGCACCGCGTCTTGGGGTGGGGAGACGGACTACGCCGAGTGCTACGACGTGGACGCGGCCAAGCTCGCCGCTGTCCGCGCGTGGCAGGAGGTGACGGAGTACGTCGCCCACGTCTTCGTCTACGGCTCGCTGAAGCGGGGTTGGGGCAACTGGTCGTGGGCGTTGAAGGACGACGCGTCGTTCGTCGGCGAGGCGACGGTCGACGGTCTCGCGCTTTACGGCGTCGCGTGGTTCCCCGGCGCCGTCTACGAGGACGACGGCGCCGCGCGTGGCGAGGTATTCCAGGTCACCGCGAAGACGCTCGACGCGCTCGACGGACTCGAAGGCTATCGCGTCGAAACGCCCGAGCATTCGATGTACCGGCGCGAGATCGTTACCGCGCGTCTGGACAACGGGGACCTGTTGGCAGTGCAAACGTACATCTGGAACGGTCGGCGTGGCGTAGAGGACGCCACGCGGCTCCCTAACGACACGTGGCCCGCGCCCGAGGAGGAGAAATGATGGCACGTCGCGTACCGGCAAGCGAGATCAAGGCCGGGGACATCATCGCGCTTTGGGAGGAGGACATCACCATCGATCGCGTCGAACATCTTCGCTTCGGACAGGTGCGGATCTTCTATACGGTCGTCCACGACTTCGTACGGAGCGACCAGATGGTGACGGTTGTGGGACGCGCCTCGTGAACGCCGCCCTTACGGTGGCACTCATCTTCGTCGCGTTGGCCGTCTGGGTCGGTTTCTGGCGCGCTGTGATCGATCGGGCGATCTCGTGGCTGCAAGGTCACGAGATCATCATCCGTTGGGAGGAGGAGGACGATGCCAAGACGTAGGAGAAACCTCGACGGCGCGCACGCCGCGCTCCTCGAGGAGTACCTGAGGGAACCCACGGAGGGCGAGTCGACTCGCGCCGAACGGCTTCGGGCCCGGTGGCGCGAGACGGCCGTGCCCCAAAGGCAGAGGACCTCCCCCCTGACGCACTTGGGGCAAAGGGTCGCGTCCAACGAATCGCTCGAAGATGCTCTCGTTCCCGAAGGGGTCCGATTGCCCGACCCCGAGGACTTGCCTCCGGGTGGCCAGGAGCGACGGACGTTTACTCCGGAAACCTCAATAGTCGACGCCCTCGTTCACGGAACGGATATCCCGCCGCCCCGGCTTCGGGTTATTCGCGAGAACATGCCAAGGGTGCTTCGTGTGCCTACCGTCACGATACGCGGCGGACGCGCTCAGATAGCATGGCCCGTCTTGGCTGGGGACTTCGTCGTGGGCTGGGAGGTCGCGGGCCAATTAACGAGCCTTTCGCCGCCGGAACGACATTTGATCGTGACGGACGGCGAATTCATCGTGGACATAGATGCGCGCCAGTTGCGCTTAGGTCTCGACGGACCCGGTCTTCGTCCCGAGGATTGGGCCGTCCAGGAGCAACTCGACCCGGAAACCGTCGGGACCGTCGCGCAGACGGAGCTCGTTCCAACGTACAACGCGCAGGCCGAAGCCTTGAACGTCGTGCTTAGTTTGATCGACGGGGAGACGGCGATGCCGTCGGACGAGTTCATCGAATCGATCCGCACGCAGGGCCAGCTCGTCCCGGTGCTTCTACGCAGATCCGACGACGGGCGTTTCGTGATCGTAGACGGTCGCCGACGCGTCCGCGCGCTTCGTCGCCTTGGTGTCCCGGCGGTGGCCGCCAGGGTGCTTCCTATGGCCGCACGAGGCGCCCCCGAGTGGGCGGCGGCGATCACGGCCAACTTCCAACGGTCTCCGAACCCGATCGGCGAATACGAGGCGGTCAACTCGCTCATCGCTCTCGGTTGGGACGTGGCGCGAATCGCGGGCGATCTCAGGATCCCGGAATATCGAGTCCGCGAACGGCTCGCGCTCGGCAACCTGACCGCGGACGCACGAGGGTTGTTCACGTCGCGACGGATGGCGGTCACGACCGCGACTCGGCTGGCGCGGCTGACGGCGACTCAACAGGCCCAGGCCATTGACCACTTTCGTCAGCGTGCGGTCGGCGTTCCGCGTCTCACGATGCGGGATATCAACGCGATCCTGCCACCGCGAGTCGATCCGCGCCAGCGCGACCTCGAGGACGTAGACGAGACCGGCGCCGACTCGGACGGCCGGATGACACAAGCCGAGTGGCGCGAAGCGGACGCCGAATGGCGAGCCGCGCGACGAGCCGAGGACGCGTCTCGCGCCACGGTCGTAGGCCTGGAGGATACCGAGCCCGGATGGCCGCGCGTCCTCGTCGCGCTCCGCATCGCGGAGGAGAACATTCCGGTCGCGCCGGACGGACGCATCGAACGCCTCTTCGACCAGATCACCGAGTGGATAGAGCGCGTCCAACGGATCGTAAGCCGGCCGGACCCGGACGAATCGTCGGACGCCGTCGAACGAGCAATAGGTGCGATGGTGGACGACACCGCCCGACAGGCCGCTGCCGGACGACGACAGGCGAACCCGCACTAGGAAACAAAGTTGTTGCTTCGGGGGCATCCCCCCCGCTATCTTGAAAGGGTCACTGAAAGGAGGACGGACAGGGAACCGAGGCGGGGGAAGTTTCGACGCGTACCTCGCTGCTCGGTCGACCGGGCTCCCTGTCCGTCGATCACCGCCACTGGAGGACAGAACGATGTGTGGACTCGCAGGACTCGCCCGTCACCCGGAGGCCGGGGAACGGGATCGTGCGGCCTTCATCTTCGAGGAGCTGGTCAAGCTCAACGAGAAGCGTGGCCGACACGCGACCGGTATTGCGGTCGCGCACGTCGACAAGGTACACGTCGGCAAGTGGGCCGTGACCGCATCGAAGGTGCTGGAATCCGAACCGTGGGCCGCGATGATGGGCCGCGCGAAGCGCGCACGCATCGTGATCGGTCACACGCGATACGCGACCATCGCCAACGCCAACGACGACGACGCCGCCCATCCGTTCGCCTTCGGCTCGACCGTCGGCGCACACAACGGACACGTCGGCAACTGGCGCGACCTCAAGGTGAAATTCGAGAAGTCGACCAAGCAGGAAGACGCGGGTTGGATAAGCGACTCCGAGGGCGTCGTGGAGATGCTCTCGCGCGTCAAGAAACCCGATTCGGTGCTCGACGCGCTCGACGGATGGTGGGCCCTGACTTGGGCGAAGAAGGGACGACTCTTTCTTACGCGTACGAGCGAACGTCCGCTCTCTTGCGCCTACGTTCCGTTCATGAGGACGCTCTTCTGGTCGTCCGAGCGTACCGCACTCGTCCGAGTGCTCGAGGCCGCGCTGCCGCACGGAACGAAGGACGCGGAGATCTACGGCCTCAACGAGGCCGTCCTCTACGAGTTCGACCCAACGAAGTTCAACGGACGCGGGACCGGACGGAAACAGCGGGTTCTTCAGTTGAGGGGCAAGAAGACGACTGAGAGCCGTAAGACGAGTTTCGCGCGATCCCAGCAAGCGGGCCTATGGGACGGCCGTCGTCAAGTCACGCCGGACGACTCGCGCGTTCGCCGGCTCCAGGAGGAAAACGAACGGCTCGCCGCTCGCGTCGAATTTCTCGAGGAGGAGATGACCGCGATGTGGCAAGTCCTCAAGGACGCGGGACTCGGATGGGAGGACGAGACCGTCGCGATCCCGGACGAGTTCCCGAACGTGGACGATCTCCCGGACGATCCCCCGTTCTAGGCCACTTGAAACAAGACTGTTGCTTCGTCCGGAACAACTCGCTATCTTGAAATTGTCACTGAGATTCACAAGCACCGGGAGGATGAAAAAATGGCCTACACGCCCTGGGTCGCCCGAAGGTTCGGAGTCGAGATGGAAACGCAGACGCGTCGGCGTTCCGGTGGAACGATCGCCGCCAGCACGATCCACACGGCGCTGGTCGACGCGATCGGTTACACCAGAGTGCGCGACACGCGCGTCGGAAACTGGGGCCACTCGAACGGACAACGGTGGGAAGTGAAAAGCGACATCACGGCCGGTTGGGAAGTCGCGACCGCCGCGTTGACGCTCGACGCCGACGGGGAGAACGAGGAACTGCGCGATGGTTGCCGCGCACTCGCCGCGCTCGACCCCGTCGTAGACCGTCGTTGCGGCCTCCACGTCCACGTAGACGTGTCCGACTTCGACTGGAAAGAGTTGAAGCAACTCGTCGCCATGTGGATGCGTTACGAGCCGTTCTTCTACGAGATGTGCGCCCCGTCCCGTCGCGCGAACACATACGCGAAAGCGGTCCGCAAGACGACGTGGGAAGGCACCGACCGGTCGAGCAACAACGGAGCGAAGTCGATCCTCGACGCGAAGACTTACACACAGTTCCGGTCCCGCACGGCGACGTTCGATAAGTACCACAGCCTTCGCGTTAACCAGTGGGCCGCCAACGGTCGCGTCGAGTTTCGGCTCCACGGCGGATCGGTCAACTACGAGAAGATCCGCAACTGGGTGCGCGTCGTCCTCACGGTCGTCGCGCGAATCAAGTCGACGCGTCACCGCGGTGCGCCGAAGGTCAGCCGTCGCATGGGCGCGAAGCCGAACACGATGAGCACTTACTACATGGCGCGAGTGCTCGGGCTCACGTGGACGCCGTGGACGCCCGACGAGGCGCACCCGGTGAGCCGCGAGTTGGTCGAGTGGATGCACGAGCGGCGCGTGAAGTTCAACCCGCCGGGATCGGTCAAGAAGACGTGGTACAGCGGCGAAGGCGGAAGGCCGAGCCGTCGCACCACCAACGGGGAGGCGTAGAACGATGGCAGCATGGAGACGTGAGGTCCGAGACGTGAACGTCGCAATCGAGACGGTCGCCGCGGACGCGGTCCTGTGGCCCGCCAAGACCCTCGACCAACTCAAGAAGATTCGCGATCGGCTCGACGCGCAGATCGAGTCGGTGGAAGCCACCAACAAGGCGTTGAAGGAGAGGACGATATGATGACGTTGTTGCTCGATACGGGCGAGAAGTTCCAGGCCCCGACGCGCAAAGAACTCGTCCGGCAATTGGCGGACGCCGCGTGGATGGCGGACAACCCGAAGCGCGACTACACCGAGCAAGCGTGCGAGCGCGTCGGACAGTTGCTCGACCATCCGGTCGAGCCAACCGCGGACGGACTACTCGACGCGATGGTCGAGGCCGAGATGGCGACCATCTACTTGGACGACTAGGGATCGGCGGCGGTCGCTTCGCCCTCGCGCGACCGCCGCCGCATCCTTTCACGGGGGCGAAGAAGGAGGAGCAAGATGTCGACCTTTCTCAAGGTCATCACGACGACCGGACAGGCCTTTATCGGCGAGTTCGAGAAGGTGCGCACCGGTCAGCGATACCTCACGGCGGTCTTCGCGGGCGCGAAAGCGTTCAACGCGTGGAAGGTCGTCGCGACGGCGCATCCGGTGACGGGCGAGCCCGTGACGATGCGAACGCGCGAGATGATCTCCGGCCGTCAGATTCTCAGCGCGGCGGTGGTCGTGCCGACCGTCGAGGACCACGGTTACGACCCGGACAACTTCGAGCTCAAGCAGTTCCCGAAGCAAGGCGAGTTCGGGGTCTACGTCTTCGGCGCGGACGACGTGCCTGAGGGCGGACAGACCGGCGTCGAGTATCCGGTCCACCGCGAGGACGAGACGTTGCGGCGCTACGTCTACCTCGCGTATACGGGGCTGGACGGGCCCGACGATAACCCGGACCTCGCGAGCACGATCCACTACCTCGACCCCGAGGTGTCGCTGCCGCCCGGTGACGCGGATGAGGATTGGTCTGAGTCCGAGTGGGCGGAAGCGTAGGGCTGGACCGGCGGCGGGTGAGGAGGCCCCGCCGCCCCCTTGGACCGTGCTCGGTGCTTCTCCGCGGGCGTGGCGGATCGGGTTCGATTCCCGAACGGTCCCTATGAAGATCACGGCAGGATACGGACGGCTCTACGTCCGCGGTTTCGACGCGCGGCCGATTCCCGGTGCGGCATGGAATCGGTCACGTGGCGCGTACGAGGTCTCCATGACGATCGAGACCTTGCAACGGCTCCGACGACTCGCCGGGATGTCGAAGAACGTCTTCTCGTCCAAGCTGGAGCCGAAGGTGCTCCGTTGGGCGCTCGCCGCCGGACGATCCGAGAGGCGCGTGGCCGAGCTTCACAGGAATATCGCGGCGGGCGCGCGGACGACGTTGCCGTGGACCGATAACGTGAGCGACAAGCCGCCTTACGCACATCAGGAGGTCATGGCGTCCGTCGCAAGCGAGCTCGACGGAGTCGGCTTCATCTGCGACATGGGCACGGGCAAGACGCGGGCGGCGATCGAGGCGATGGGCGAATGGGTACGACGCGGGGACGTGGAGTTCTGTCTCGTCGTTTGTCCCAAGACCGTAATGCCCGTATGGCGACGCGAGATTGACCGCTGGAGCGATACCCTTACGACGGCATTGCTCCAAGGGTCCGTGGCCGTCAGGCGCGACCTATTGAGACGAGAGGAGCATTTCCGGCCTGGCACCGTGTTCGTCCTCAACTACGAGGCGACGTGGCGGCTCGACGCGACGATCTCGAAGCTGTTCAAGGACCGGAAGTGCGCGCTTATCCTGGACGAGGGTCATAAGATCCGCAACCCGCGGTCGAAGCAATCCAAGGCCTGTATCGGGTTCGCCCGCGGGGCGCGTCGGAACCTCCTGCTCACGGGGACGCCGATCATCCAGGGAGCGCACGACATCTGGAGCCAATGGTACGTGATCGATCTCGGGGTGACGTTCGGCGCCAACTTCGCGCAGTTCAAGCGCGAGTTTTTCCGGGACAACCCGTGGACGCATAAGCTCGATCCGATCGGGAACGCGCTCCAGGAGATCAACGACCGGATCGCGCGTCGCGGGCTGCGCTATAAGAAGGTCGACTGCCTCGACCTTCCGCCGAAGGTGTTCAACCGAATAGAGATCCCCATGACGGCCGAACAGGACGACGCATATCACGCGATGGCCGAGGATCTGATCGCGTGGCTCGCCGACCGCGGTTCCGATGGGACCGAGCGCGTCGCGACCGCGGCGACCGCGCTGACCGCGCTGCTACGGCTGACGCAGATCACCAGCGGATTCCTGCCGACCGAAGACGGCGAGATCTATCGATTTCCCGAGAGCCCGAAGATGGGCGCGCTCCGAGAGCTCGTGAACGAGCAGATCACGACCCAGCAGATCATCGTCTGGGCGTGGTACAACCACGATGTGGAGACGATCCTCGACGAGTTCCGCGAGCACGACCCGGTCCATATCTACGGGAAGACGAGCGCGGCCCAACGCGAGGCCGCGGAGGACGCGTTCCAGTCCGGCGCGACTCGGCTTCTCGTCGGGAATCCGGCGAGCGCCGGCCTGGGCCTGAACCTCCAGGCCGCGTCCATGGCGATCTACTACTCGCAAGGTTACTCGCTCGAGCATCGTCTCCAGTCAGAGGATCGGTGCCATCGGTCGGGGAGCGAGATACACGATACGGTGACCTATGTTGACCTCTGCGCCGTCCGGGCGAACGGGGGAGGCGTAACCATCGACGCGAGCGTTAGCGCGGCCCTGGCGCAGAAATTGACCGTTGCAGAGGCCGTCACGGAGTTTCGTTCGATTCTTTGAGCGACGTTTTAGGACAGGCTGTCACAGGAGGGGGTTATGCTAGCGGAATCAGTACTACGACAGATCAACGATCGGGTACGCCTGGACAACGTTTCGACTCTCGAGCTTGCGGAGCGGATGCGGTGCACTCGCCAGAACGCGAGTCGGATTCTCAACGAAGGACCGAAGACGTTCGATCGGCTTCAGCGCGTCGCGGACGCGTTGGATTGCGAGGTCCATATCACGCTCGTCGCGAGGAACGGTCGATGAAGGGGGAGAGTGGACGCAAAGGAGTAGGGGAGGGGCTAGAGTCGGAGAAGCCGACTACGCGGGATAATTCCGGTCAAAGCCGCTATTCTGAGGGTGGAGGGGTCCGGAACCCGACACCTGAGGTACTCGCCGGTAGCCCCTCCCCGCCTCCGGTGCCTGAGGAGATGGCGCGGATCGACAACTACGTCAAACCGTTCGGTCCCAGGAAGCGAGCCCAGGTCTATCGCAGACATCTCCGCAAAGCCCTGGAGGAGAAGCAGGTGGCAGAACAGCAAAGTCGCCGGGACGCTCGCTTGATACATGTGCATTACGACCTACGGATGAAGGCACAGGAGCGAGCCGAGCAG
>JBDHED010000070.1:0-12026 GCA_039591175.1 Gemmatimonadota bacterium
TCGCGCTCTCGATTCGCTCGATGGCGACCGCGTACGCGCGGTTGGCCACCGCCGATCAAGCGCGTGATACGGACCTGGCCCGCGCAGTTGGGATGGCGTTCGATGCGATGGCCGCGCACCCAGAGTACGTCGCCGGGACCGATCGATTGTGTACGGCGATCATGACTGCACATGGGGAACGGGTGATCGTGAAGACCGGAGCTGAAGGCGTCTACTGTGGCGCGTTGCGTAACGAAGGTCGTGGTCTGGCACTGAAGGTCGTCGACGGTGCGCGCCGCGCACAAGATGTAGCGCTGGTGGCGATGTTGGTTGAGTCGGGCGCGATCGATTCGGTGGGCTTGGATGCGTTTGTGCGACCCGCAGTGACGAATTGGGCCGGCGAGGTCGTCGGTCACATCGATGCCAAATTTGGAGTTACAGACGACAGATGAAGGTTGTCGAGGCGACAGTGATCGTAGCGCTCGGCGCGGCTGCGGCCCGCGGTGATCGTGAACGACTTCGCGAAGCACTCGAGCGAGCACGAGGCTTGGTGCCGCCGTCCGATATCGAGGAGTACCTGTTACAGACCTATCTCTTTGCTGGTTTTCCGAGCACGATCAACGCGTTCTTCACATGGCAGGCGTGGGCGTCCGAGGCTGGAGGGCGCGAGGTGCCCTTTGGGCCCGAGGCCGATCAACCGACTGAATGGCGCGCCCGTGGCGAGCGACTCTGCCGGCTTGTCTACGGACAGAATTTTGAGCCACTGCAGCGCCGGCTGAGCCGGCTACACCCGGCACTCGCAGACTGGACATTGGTCGAGGGCTACGGAAAGGTGCTGGGCCGGCCTGGGCCCGATCCGGCGCGCAGGGAGCTGGCAGCGATCGGCGCGCTAATAGCGGTAGCCGCGAATCGACAACTTGCGGCCCATTTGAGGGGCGCGATCAACACCGGCGTCTCAGCCGAGGTTGTGATTGCCGCCGTCAGGGAGACCGCGACTGAGTGGGGGCAGGAGGAACGCGTCGAGGGTTTGCTCGCTGACGTCGGACTGATATGAGCCTAGTTACCGTGACCCGCGTGCGTGTCCGATACGCGGAGACGGATCAACAAGGGGTCGTGTACCACGCCAACTACCTGGTATGGATGGAGGTCGCCCGAACGGATCTGCTCGCGGCGGCTGGCTTTCCATACCGGCGACTGGAGCAAGAGGGCGTGTTCTTTTCGGTTGCTGAGGCCAAGTGCCGTTACCTAGGCGCTGCGCGCTACGACGACGAGATCGAAATCTCCACGTCGGTCAGGAATCTCAGGAGTCGAACGGTCGTCTTTGCTTACCATCTGGCGGTCGAGGGGCGATCGATTGCGGAGGGAGAGACTACGCTCGTGGCGCTCGATAGCGCTCGACGGCCACGCCGGATCCCGGAGGAGGTGGCTGGTGCCCTCGGCGGCGACGCTTGACCAACCTGGGACCGGGACCGAACGTTTATGGAAGAACTCGGTCTCGCTTGCCAGCCGGGAGGTCCGGGTAGATCGCCCCGTACTTATGGTTAGGAGGCTATTCTTGGCTCAATCTCGCTCGGGTCGACGCCCCCTCGTTGTCGTCTCATGTCTGACCGCTCTCTTCGCTCTGAGCCTTCTCGCTGCGGATCCCGCCCAGGCCCAGTACTCCCGTTTTGGCAAGAACAAGATCCAATACGATGACTTCAAGTGGGAGATGCTGACCGGCGAGCACGTCGACCTCTATTACTATCCTGAGGAGCGAGAGCTAGCGCTGATCGGGCTCGACTACGCCGAGGAGTCGTTCGCTGTTCTAGAGCAGAGGTTCTCTTACAGCCCCAAGGACCGGATCCCGCTGGTGGTGTACGCCAGTCACCAGCACTTCGAGCAGACCAACATCGTGCCGTTCTTCATTCCCGAAGGTGTGGCCGGTTTTACCGAGTTTCTGAAGGGTCGAGTGGCGCTGCCCTTTAATGGCTCGTACGCAGATTTTCGGCGCGTGATAAGGCACGAGCTGGTGCACGTGTTCCAATCCCGGAAAGGGGCCCACTACAAGCGACTCCACCCGGGTGGCCACGAGTGGCGATCTCCGTTTTGGTTCGTCGAAGGTCTGGCCGAGTACTGGTCAGGTCCGTGGACCCCGGAGGGAGATTTGGTGGTCCGCGACCTGCTGCTAAACGGACGTGTACCATCGGTGTCAGGTTTGGATGGGTTCGCTGGGTCATTCGCTGCATACAAGTTGGGGCAGAACCTGATGGAGTTTTTGGGTCAGGAGTTCGGCGAAGAACGACTGGTAGAGCTGATGGAGAGCGAGTGGAAGTACCCAAATTTCTCTACCGCTTTCAGAAAGATCTACGGGGTGCGCCTCAACGAACTGACCGAGATGTGGCACCGTCATCTGCGGCAGCAGTATTTCCCAACATTGGCGGTCGAGAAGCCGGCCGCTACCAGTGCCATTCCGGTAGTTACGGAAGGTCGGCTTAACTTTACGCCCGCGGTTGTTCCGGAGTCGATCCGGACGGAGAAGAACGGTCTGGCGTATGTCTCGATTAAGTCCGGCTACACCAGCATCAATACTGCCGATCTGTTCGGAGAGAACCGACACGTCGACAACAAGATCACCGGAGGCCGGTCAGGTGATCTGGAAACCGTTCATCCGCTCCTGAGCCTGCTCGACATCAGCGATCGCGGTCAACTCGTCTTTGTTGCCAAAGCCGGTGCTCGGGACGCCGTCTATGTACACGATCTAGAGTCGGGCAAGCGGAAGCTGAAGGGCCAATGGAAGCATCTGGTCACGATCGTCTCGCCCACTTGGGCTCCGGACGGGCGCCGGCTGGCCTTTATCGGTCAGATGGCGGACGGTTACGCCGATCTCTACGTCTGGGACACCACCACTGATCAGCTCGAACGGTTGACCGAAGATCGGTACCTCGACTCGACACCCAATTGGTCACCAACCGGGGACGTCATCGCGTTTGGCAGTGATCGAACTCCGTTTGGGAGCGAAGGCGCACGCAACCTTTATCTCATCGACGTAGTTACGCGGGAGATCCGGCCACTGACGTTCGGACGGTGGGTCGACCGTGACCCGGATTGGTCGCCAGATGGTGAGCAGCTCGTTTTCTCGTCTGATCGAGCGGGAACGCTCGACGTTCATGTCGTTGACAGAGAGGGGAATGGTCATCGGGTTACCGCCCTCACAGCGGGTGCGATGCACCCCCGTTGGTACCGTGAGAAGGGTGAGGACGGCGTCGTCTTCACGTCCTATGAGGACATCGCGTATGGGATCTACCGGGTACCAATCCCGAAGGACGCACCAGAGTCATTCTCGCTTGCCATCGACGAAGAAGCCGCCGGGTGGGAGTGGGAGGAGAGCATGGCCGAGCCGGAGGAGTACGTACAGCGCGAGTACGATCGCAAGTTCGGCCTCGACTTCGCGACCGCCGCGTTGGCCTTTAGCGAAGATGGCGGTCGCGGTGAGGGGGCTACCGTCTTCTTTTCCGACATGCTCGGTGATCACCTGGTGGCAGCCCTGGTGAATTCGCAGTCCGGGCGCACAAACCTGTTTTCCGGTTTTACTGGCGCGCTGACCTATGTCAATCTGAAACGGCGGTTCAACTGGGGCGTCACTGCTTATCGATTGCGCTCCTTTTTCGACTCGTTGCTGGGACAAGAGTTCGAGCGGGGCGGTTTTGACGAGCCCGGCATCGGCGTACGCAACGATTTCTTCGAGGAGCGATGGGGTGTCTCGGGCATCGCCATGTATCCGATGTCCAAGTTCCAGCGCCTCGAACTTGGCCTCGGCTTTGAGCGCAACGACCTGACCGAGTTGCCGAAAGGTCCTGACGAGTTCGACGATCCCTTCTTCTTTCGTGACGCATGGTTGCTGACCGGGCTGATCGGCTACGTATTCGACAACTCGTTGTGGGGCCCTGTTGGGCCCGTCGACGGGGAGCGGATCAATGTGACCGTCGCACCGGTCTTCAATCTGAGTGAGGGAGCGCTTGAGACGACCAACGTGCTGGTCGATGCGCGGAAGTACCTACGTACGTCAGTCAACACGACGTTCGCTGTACGCGGTCGCGCCCGGTATTCCAGCGGGAACATTCCAACCTTCTACTTCTTGGGTGGACCGCTTTCGTTGCGCGGCTACCCAACCTCCATCCTGAACGGTAGCCACACGCTGCTAATCAACCAGGAGTGGCGGTTCCCGATCCTGCGCCCGAACCGGTTTAGGAGCGGAATGGCGGGACTGTTGGCTCAGGGGATTTGGGCCGGTCTCTTCGTGGACGTGGGCAATGCTTGGTCGGAGGGCGAGGTCGTGCGGAACGATGACGGAAAAATCGAAGACATCGGATGGCCGGGCCTGCTCGGATCGTATGGAGCCTCGGTGCGATACCCGCTCTTTGGTGCGTTCATCCTGCGTGTCGATTGGGCGCGCCGGTTTGAAATCGACGAGAAGCGCGATTTATTTCCCAACGAGGACGAGAAGAATCACTACTCGTTCTTTATCGGGTATAACTACTAGGGCGTCGATCCGACGGGCTGAAAAGCGAAGACCGTTCCCCGTTCCGTCATAACGTAGAGGTCGTTATCGTGGACCAAGGGACGCGACGTGATGGCGCCGTCGACGTCAGTGCTCCATATCAGTTCGCCGCTCCCCGAGTCGATCAAGTAGAGCGTCTTCGAGAGGTTCCCCACAGAGACGAACCCGGCACCGATCCGAGGCGCAGCGCGAAACGTTCCTTCCATCTCACGTTGCCACGCGATCTCGGCGGTCGACCAGTCGTAGGCCCACAGCGTTCCCTCGTGACCGATCAGGAACAGCCGATCTCCGGCTACTTCAGGTCCGGTGTAGAAGCGTGATGGAAACGATCGACGCTGCACGATGGTAAGGTCGGCGGCGACCTCAATCACCTGACCACTGAGCGTAGCGTAGAGCACGGTCTCATCGGGCCCCGAGGATCGAACAACTGGTTGGCCCCAGATGAGCCCGGCCTCTGCGTCGACTGACTCAGCGACCTCCCCTCCCGTCGAGTCAACTGAGTACAAGGTTCCATCGGACGCCGCGATGACGAGCCGGTCGGTCAGCAGGACGGGCGTGGCTACGACGCGGGTTTCGAGCTCGGTCGACCACATCTCGAGACCCGAGTGGTTGAACGCCTTGACGACGCCAATGGAGGAGACGGTGTAGATCCGGTTGGTCGTCACAACCGGTGCAGCGACCATGTCTCCTGCGTTAGCGGTCCAGAGAATCATCCGGGTGTGGCGGTCGACAGCGACTAATCGCCCGCCCTTGAGCGTTTCGGCAAGGTAGATCCGGTCCTCGTCTACGATGGGCTTGGCCTCAAAGCCACCTTTGAAGCTCTTTTTCCAGATAACGGCCGGTTCTGACCGAGGCGCTACGATATGTACGTTGCGGTCGAGGCTGGCCACGATAAGCGTCGAATCGGCCCACACCAGTTCGGCCGAAGCACCGCGCGAGACGTCGAGCCGCCAGGCTTCGCGCCACTCTTGGGCGGCAGGGCTCGTGGCGATCCGAAGATTTGGCTCCTGGGCTTCGAGAGAATTCGAGGGTGAGGCCACCAGGCAGGCCACCGCGAAGCTCATGACCGTCTTGATTGCAGGCTCGTAAGTCGTTGACAACTAAGACCTCCGGACTATGTTGGGGGCGCATGGGAAAGGCCCCAAAAAGGGTAGTGATAGCCGACCTCGGTCGCCACGTCGGAGAAACGGTTGAAATCCGCGGCTGGTTGTACAACCGCAGGTCGAGCGGGAAGATCTCGTTCTTGATCGTCCGGGACGGGACCGGCGTCGTGCAGGGTGTGATGGTTCGTGGCGAGGTTCCCGACGCGGCTTGGGAAACGTACGATGTGCTGACCCAAGAGTCCTCGCTCATCGTTGAAGGTACTGTACGCGAGGATGCGCGTTCACCCGGCGGTGTCGAGCTAACGCTGCACGCGGTCACCCCCGTACAGATCGCCACCGACTACCCGATAGGACCCAAAGAGCATGGCAGCGCTTTCTTACTCGATCACCGGCATCTCTGGCTTCGCTCCAAGCGACCGTGGCATGTGCTTCGAGTCCGCGATGGTCTGATCTTCGCCATCCGTGAGTTCCTTCACGGGCGCGGATTCCTGTGTCTCGACTCCCCGATCCTGACCCAGGCCGTGGGGGAGGAAGCCGGCACACTGTTTGAAACCGAGTACTTCGACTTGGGCACCGCGAGTCTCGCGCAGACCGGGCAGCTCTACGTCGAGGCGGGATGCATGGCGTTCGGCAAGGTGTACTGTTTTGGGCCCACGTTGCGGGCCGAAAAGTCAAAGACGCGGCGTCACCTGACCGAGTTCTGGATGCTCGAACCGGAGATGGCGTGGTACGACTGGGAGGACAACATCGGCTTGCAGGAGGAGCTGGTCGTCTACCTGATCGAGTACGCTCTGGCCAATCACCGCCACGATCTGGAAGCGCTGGAGCGCGATCTATCGGTTTTGGAGGCGGTCAAGCCACCATTCCCACGATTCAGCTACGATGAGGCGGTCGACCTGCTACGATCAGCCGGATCCGGCATCGAGTGGGGTCAGGACTTCGGCGGCGAGGACCAGACGCTTCTCACTGCGGAGTTCGACCGACCGGTGTTCGTACACTCATTCCCCAGAGCGGCTAAGGCGTTCTACATGAAGGAGCACCCGGACCGCGCCGATTTGGTATTGTGCAACGATCTGTTCGCACCTGAGGGGTTTGGCGAAATCATCGGTGGGTCCCAACGCGAGGATGACCATGACCGGTTGATCGAGCGCATACGTGAGGAGTCCCTGCCCCTGGCCGCCTACGATTGGTATCTGGAGCTCAGAAAGTTCGGTTCGGTACCCCACTCAGGATTCGGGTTGGGCCTCGAGCGAACGGTGGCCTGGATCTGCGGTTTGCCGCATCTCAGAGAGGCGATTCCGTTCCCGCGCCTGATCAATCGGCTCTCGCCCTAGGGTGTTTCTTCCCGCTTGACCTCGTCCCAGAGCTGGTCGAGCTCGTCCAGCGACTGATCTTCGAGCACCATGCCGCGCTCGGCAGCCAGTGCTTCGAGCCGTTGAAATCGTGTCTCGAACTTACGGTTGGCGTACTGGAGGGCGGTGTGTGGGTGGACATCGAGTAGTCGGCCCCAGTTGACCACCGCGAACAGCAGGTCGCCAAACTCTTCTTCGAGTGGCTCGGGCAGCCCGGTCTCAGCGGCGGCGTTCGTCTCTGCGAGCTCCTCGTTGACCTTGGCGCGAGCGCCATCGGCGGTCCGCCAGTCGAACCCGATGGTCGCCACCTTCTGCTGTATTCGGTAGGCACGAACCAGCGCCGGTAGACCTTCCGGAAGCGTTCCAATTACGCTGTTCCTGCGCTCGTCCGCTGGGTCGCGCTCGCGTCGCTTGAGGGTCTCCCACACCGCTTGGTGGGCCTTGCCCGCGTACTCGGCATCGCCGAAGACATGCGGATGCCGGCGCACCATCTTATCGATGATCTTGGCTGCTACATCCGTGAGATCAAACGAGCCTTCTTCCTCAGCGATTACGATCTGGAAGGCGAGGTGCAGCAACAGGTCGCCCAGCTCATCCATGATCGCCTCGCGGTCACCCGACTCGATCGCCTCGCCTGCTTCGTGCGCTTCCTCGATCAGATGCGGCACCAAAGTTCGAGGGGTTTGCTCGATATCCCAGGGACAACCGCGTTCGGGATCCCTGAGCCTCCGCAGCAGCGCCAAGACGCCGGTGAAATCGGCCGAGTAGTCAGACTCTCGAGTCATGGATGCCAAGTTACGGATGGTGCTTGATGTGGGCGAGCCCGCCCCGTATCCTAGCCTGCCGATGACACACGAGACCCCAACCACTGAAGAAACAGCACGAACCTGGGCGGATATCGATCTCGACCGAATCGTGGCCAACGTGGGCACACTCCGGGCCCAGCTTCCGGTCGCGGCCGAGATCCTGATGCCAGTCAAGGCAAACGCTTATGGCCACGGATTGGTCCCGGTAGCCGCCGTCGCCAAGAGCGCCGGGGTGTGGGGGTTGGGTGTCGCTTCGCTCGATGAGGCTGCCACGTTGCGCACGGCGGATATCAGCGGTCCGGTTGTTTGTCTAATGCCGATACTGCCGGGCGAAGCCGAACGCGCTATCGCCCTCGAGGTGACAGCCGCGATAACTGATTGGCCGCAGGTGGAAGCCCTGGCTGCCGCGGCGGCCGCGGGCGGAAGGACTACTCCGGTTCATGTCGAGGTCGACACCGGGATGGGCCGTTCGGGCGCGTGGGATCGGGACGCCATAGAGTTAATTGAGAGTGCCCATAAATTGCCCAGCATCGAGGTCGAAGGTATCTTTACACACTTTGCAAGTGCCGATGAGCGAGGGCGCGCGCCAACCGAACGACAACTCGATCGGTTTGACGCCATGCTCGATGAGTTGGCGGAGCGGGGGATTCGGCCCCCGTGGATTCATGCGGCCAACAGCGCCGCCGCGCTGCGGTTCAGGCGCGCGACAAGGACGCTCGTACGACCCGGCATTGTTGTTTATGGGTCGGCAGAGGAGATCGCTCCTGACACCGACTTCGAGTCAGGAAATGATGATCGAGCGTTCGACGCGCAGGCATTCGAGCCCGCGCTCAGCTGGCACGCCCGCGTAACGGCGGTCAAATCGCTGGCCGCGGGAGAGTCGGTCAGCTACCACCGAAGGTATATCGCCCATGGCCCCGAACGGATAGCGGTTCTGGGAGTAGGGTACGGTGACGGCTGGCCGTTTTCGTTGTCGGATCGCGGCCACGTATTGTTGCGTGGTCGACGAGTACCGATTCGCGGTGTGGTGTGCATGGACCTCACCATGGTCGATGCCACGCTGTTCCCGGATCTCGAGGTTGGCGAGATCGCCACGCTGATTGGCCGCCAAGGCGACGAGATCCAAACGGTGGCCGCCGTCGGTCGTGAGGCCAGTTTTTACCGGGATATCCCAGCGCGTACGTCGGTGCTACAAACCGGGGGTCACAAGATGACGAACGGTAAGTTCCGAGAGCGACGGTCGGCGTTCAGCGACGAGAACGTGTCGGGCGCGGAGACGCCGCGCGAAGTTCGGGAAGCTCCGCCCGAACCAACTAGGGATGAGGTCTCCCGGGATCCAATCGAACATATTGAGTTGCCAGAGCCATCGTTCCTAGAGATTGTTCAGTATCTGGCACTGCAGGCGATGCAGTTCATGGGCGACGTCCCGATCGGTGCCGACGGCGAGCGACGAGTGTTGCCCGATCAGGCGAAGCACTTCATCGACCTGCTCGAGATCCTCCACCAACGCACGGAGGGCAACCTCTCGGAACAAGAAACTCAGATCCTCGAGCAACTCCTGGCCGATCTTCGAGTCCGTTTTCTCCAACTCAGCCCCTGAAGACCCGAGTGGAGCCCAAGAGCCTAGAGCAAGCCGCCAGGGCGGCACAGGATAAGGCCTACGCCCCGTACTCGGGCTACCAGGTTGGGGCCGCTTTGGAGACTGACGACGGTCGGGTGTTCCAAGGCTGCAACGTGGAAAACTCGTCGTTTTCGGTCACCTGCTGTGCTGAGCGGGTGGCGCTGTTCGCGGCGATTACTGAAGGCGCACGAGCCTTCAGACGCCTGGTAGTCAGCGCCAATGGTCGCACGCCGTATCCCTGTGGCGCGTGCCGTCAAGCCTTGAGTGAGTTCGCCCCGGGGTTGCCAATCACAGTGGTTAATGACGATGGCGAGAAGCACGAGTTCACGCTCGGCGGACTCCTGCCGCATCCGTTTTCGCTCGGAGGCGAGTCAGCATGAAAATGGGTCGCGTTGTGGGGGCCGTAGTGGCGTCCCGAAAAGACGAAAAGCTGATCGGACTCAAGTTATTACTGGTTCGCGATCTTGATGTCGATCTCGAATTCGAGTCTGGATATACCGTCGCGGCCGACTCTGTTGGCGCGGGCGCCGGGGAAGTTGTGCTGTACGCGACGGGGTCCTCCGCGCGTCAGACAACGCTGACCGAAGCGCGACCTGTGGACGCCGTGATCATGGCGATTGTCGACGAGTACGATATTGGCGGGGACATCACTCGAGTCTGAATGCATCTCAAACTGGCGTCCGCGATAGGGCTGCTCGTCGCGGCTCTTGCCTGTACCGACATTAGTCGCAGTCCGGTTGGAGAGGAACTCCTCCCGCAAGGCGTTCTCGACGGCGAGCTCGAGCTTGTGGTTGTAACGGATTGGGATCTCGCCGTCGACTACCCGATCTTCCCATCCGATCGGGCCGAAGCGGATCGTTTGATCTCGGCGTTCGAATGGTCCGAGGCGCCGGGGTTTGAGAGCCGGCCGATTATGCGATTCTCGGTAGCGGCGTTCGATTCGTTACCAGCCGAGTCCGTTTTTCTGAGCGCCACCTTGAAACTGGTCTTCGCACCGGCCCCACCAGACCCGGTGTCCTTTCAGGTACATCGGGTGACGAGCGAGTGGGATGAGGCTGCAGCCGATTGGGAGCGTCGGGAGCTCGGTCTCGATTGGGCCACGCCCGGTGGTGACGTGGATCCCGATCCGGTGGCCGAGTTTACGATCGCCGCGGGGGAAGCGGCGTCGGACTCGATCAGCGTAGCGCTTCCGCCATCGCTGATAGAGGACTGGTTGTCGGGGGTTGTCGCGAACGAGGGATTGCTGCTAGTCCAGCAGACAGCTGGGAGTGCGGTACAGTTCGTTTCGAGGGGGCTTGGTGGCAATAATCTGCTCGGCCCACGACTCGAGGTCGAGACTCAGTTGGGTGAGCCCGGCAGCCCGGTGGAGCTGACCACAACCCGAGCCGCGGAAGATACTTTTCTTCCCGTTGATCGCGACCCGTTTGAGGCTGGTGGCCTCACGGTCGGCGCGGGTGATCCGGTTTCGCGGGCGGTTTTCATTCCGAACTTCGATCAAGTAAGGGCAGACGCTGCGATTGTCGATGCGAAGTTCATCGTATCGATTGACCAGACACGGATCCCTGGTGATTCGTTGAGGTTTTTGGCCAATCGGGTGCTGAGCGAATTCCTCGGTGAGAAGACGATCCTGGAGCCGGCCAGAGCGACCAGCATCCTTGGACTGACCACGCTGAGTCGCGACTCGTTACCGGTCGACTCGCTGGTCTTTCAATCGAACCGGTTGAGAGACTTGGTTCGGCTCTGGTTGCGTGAACCGGAAACGAACCGTGGGTTTGCAGTAACCGTGCTCGACGAAGCGAGTGGTTTTGGCAAAGTCAAGTTCTTTGACCCGACAGCAGCGGTGGAGTTACGACCCCGTCTGAGGCTGGTCGTCTTGCCCGCATCAGACCCATGAAGCACTCGTTGAATCGCCGCCTTCGTCTGCGACCGTGCCTGGTCGCGTTTGCGCTTGCGAGCATCTCTGCGGCGTCGCCGCTCACAGCGCAAGAAAGCGTTTTCAACCTGAGCGCTTTTGGCTTGCCAGCCAGCGGTGAAGGCATGCGCGCTAGGGGCATGGGTGGAGTCACGGTGGGGCTACCCGAGGATCTCTTTTCGCTCGAGAACCCGGCTCTATTGGCGCGCAGCGGCCGGGCCGGTTTCTATCTTTCGTTGTTGGGTCAGGACTCCACGGTCGAAAACACCGAACTGTCGCATAGCTCCGATGACGTTGTTTTCCCCATGGGCCAAGCGGTGTTCCCCGCGTGGTCCAACACCGTTTTTTCGATCGGCTACTATCAGCTAATCGACTTTGATGCCGCGCTGGAGTCGACGGTCGCTTTTGAGGGTGATACTCTGCCCGTCTCACTTGACTCGGAGGGCGGGGTTTTTGTCCTGGCGCCCGGACTATCGTACGGGATCGATGAAAAGACTGGCGTTGGCGCATCGTTCGATGTCTATCTGGGCTCGAGAGAGATATTCCCCTCGGTCCAACGGCCCGATTTGGGGGGCGTGCTGACGACCACCAGCGACAGTTTGTCGCGTGAATTTGCCGGTTTGGGCGTCACCCTTGGAGTCGAGCGTCAATTCGGCCAGGGCACCCACATCGGTCTGGCGTACCGATTGCGGCCCACGGTTACGAGTGGAATCACG
>JBDHED010000071.1:0-8869 GCA_039591175.1 Gemmatimonadota bacterium
AGCTCTCGCGCTGGCTGTTGCACGCCGCGGTCCGACGAAACAACCCAGGCTCGGGCAGCCTGATCCGCATAATCACCCCGGCACAGTTCGAGCAGCTTCATGTCGGCGTTTTTCGATCGACCCGAGTAGATCACGTCTAGCGACGGGTTGGATGGAGCCTCGGTCGGAGCGACCGCGCCATCCCACACGACAACACAGTCGGTCACGCTGTGGCGTATCGCCGCGTCCGCGAGCCAACGCTCGAAGGCCGCGCGCTTTGGAGCGGGGTCACCGCCCCGGGGGGCGAATCTCCGGATGGCGTGAAGGACGTTGTAGCCGTCCACCAGGACGGCCGCTGGCCGTGAGTAGGCTACGGCTGGGTTATCGCCGCTGGCTCGCGCGAGGCGGTGGTCACTGTCTCACTGGCATCGAGCGATGCTTGGCGTTCACGATCGGCTAGCCTGAACAGGTCGGCCAGCGTATCCGCTTCAGTCAGCAAGTCGACCGCCTTCGCGAGTGCCAGATCGGCGCGCAGCACCGCCTGGCGGGCGGCGCCCTCGCCATGGTATTGGCTGATCAGCGTGAACTGCAGCGAGTCGCGGATGTACTCGAGCTCGGCCAGGAACGCCTCATCCGAGAAGCTCATCCCCCGCTCCTGGCGGAGATACGCCTTGAACTCGTCCAGCAACGCTTGATCCGGCCTGTAGTTTCTGGAAATCGAGGTGTGTGTCGACCGGTATGTCACCGAGAACAGGAAGAACGCGTTCTGGATCGTGATGTCTTCGATGAGCTGCTGCGAAACTTGTTCCAGGCGGTCACCACGCACGACGACGTCCGGCATGACTCCGCCACCACCGTAGATGGTCCGTCCCATATCGGTTTGGAATACCAAGCTGTCCGGGAACGCGTCGCCGTCACCTTCGAACATCGACGGGATCTCTTCGCCTGTTCTGGTCGTCGGCAAACCGGGTTCGCCCGCGCGCTGGATGCTGCGCCCGCTGGGCGTGTAATAGCGGGCGGTCGTCAGCTTGAGGAAGTACCCGTCGTCGAGAGAAAACAAGCTCTGGACGAGGCCTTTCCCCCACGAAGACTCACCGACCAGCAATGCACGATCGTGATCTTGCAGGGCTCCAGCCAGGATCTCGCTGGCCGAGGCCGAAGAGCCGTTGATCAAGACGATCATCGGGTGGACCGAAAAATCATCGTTGTCGCGAGCGTGATAGGCGCGATCCGATTCTTCAGCGCGGCCTCGCGTGGCCACGATCTCGACGCCTTTCGGCAGGAAGAGATCCGAAACCTCGATCGCTTGGTCAAGCAGCCCACCGGGGTTGCCCCTGACATCGAGGACGAGCGCGCGCATCCCGCTGCGCTCGAGCTTGCGGATGGCATCACGAAGCTCGTCGCGGCCCCGCTCGGCGAACTGCGTGAAGCGAACGTAGCCGATGCCGTCCCGCATCAAGAAGGAGTACGGAACAGCAGATAGCTTTATCGGACGCCGCGTGATTTCGATCTCAAACGGCTCGGTGAGCCCCGCGCGCCCGATCATCAGCGCAACCGTCGATCCGCGCGGCCCACGAAGCTGCTGGACCGCCTTCTCCTCGCTCCATCCCTTGGTCGAGGCACCATCGACGGCGAGGATCTTGTCGCCCGCCTGGAGACCGGCTCGATAGGCTGGCGTACCCTCGATCGGCGCAATCACGGTCAGTATCTGCTCGACAATGTCGATCCGAATCCCGAGGCCCTCGTAATTGCCTTGAGTGTGGATCCTCAGATCATTGTATTCGGTCGGGCTCAGCAGCTGCGAGTAAGGATCCAGTGATCCCAGCATGCCCTCGAGCGCCCGCATGTACAAGCTGTCAGATTCGATTTCGTCGACGTACTTCTCCGAGACTTGGTGGATCGCTTCGTTGAGAAGCTTGATCGCGGCGTAAGGATCCTCGCTGTCTGACGCCGAGAGATCGTCGTAGATGATCCCACCGGTTAGAACCGCGAGGAAGAACAACAATATGAAGAAGGTGCCGAATCGCTTTCTGATCATTCAGGTGCCATCCTTTGCGAGCCCCGTGTCTCGAGTAACTCTTCGACCCGACTGCGGATCGCGCTTTGCAGCTCGTCGATCGGTTGCCTACCGTCTAGTACGAAGAATCTAAACGGTTCATTCGCGGCTAGCCTCTCATACCCCGCTCGTACCCGTTGGTGGAACTCATCCCCTGCGCGCTCCAGTCGATCCGGCGGCTTATCGCCCCGTCTCTCGACGGCATCGCTGACCGGAACGTCGATCAGAATCGTCAGATCAGGCACCAGTCCTCCGGTCGCCCAACGATTCCACTCCGCGATCCGTTCCGGCTCGAGGCCCCGACCGTAGCCCTGGTAGGCCACCGACGAATCACCGAACCGGTCAAGCAGCACGATCTTGCCTGCGGTCAGCGCGGGCGTGACCACAGTCGCTGCTAACTGCGCCCGAGCGGCGATGAAGAGCGCCAACTCCGCGTGGGGCGCGAGCTCGTCGTCGACATCCAACAATGCACGTCGCGCCGCCAAACCAACCTCGGTCGTACCCGGCTCACGCGCTGTGACCACCGAGTAACCCCGATCCGTCAGCCAAGCGGCGAGCAACTCGACCTGAGTCGACTTCCCGCTGGCCTCGCCGCCCTCGAACGTAATGAGGGCGCCAACACCAGCTTCCGGTGACCGCTCGTCGCTCACCAAACCCAATATTGCGGTCGCCTGGTTTAGACTCAAGCTCAGCGCCTAACCCTGCACCTGATCCGGTGTCGCGTACAGCAGCCAACCGTCGGGATCGATCTCGACACCGGTAACCGCACCGAACGGCTCGAGGTCGATCTCGACCTCGCTGGCCTTCATCTCCACCTCGAGCCGTCGTTCGCCGGTATCAGTCGTCATCACCAACTCGAGATCCAACCGATACGGGTCGCCGGGTTGCAGCTGACGCACGACCAGTCGATCAGCCTGCCGGTCGACGACCAAAACTGGCATCCCCGGACGCCCCACCCACTGAGCGAAAAACCACCCAAGGTCCATCCCCGACACACGTTCCACGACACGCTCGAAATCGGCGGTCCAGGCCGTTTGACCGCGCAGTTCACCGTAAAAGCTGCGAACTGCGTCAAAAAAGGCCCGATCGCCGACTCTTCGACGCAACATATGCAAGACCCAGGCCCCCTTCTGGTAGTTGTTAGGGGTCAAAAGGCTCTCGTACTCGCGTCGGTTTTGGACATAGATCGGCTCCGGATTCTGTCGATGATATGCTAGGATCCTCTCGGTCATGGCGCGCATCCGGCGCGTCAATTCTGATGGGCCGCTTCCGTTGGAGCTGCCCTGAAACTCGAAGAAAACCGCCGCGAAGTATGACGCGAACCCTTCTGACAGCCACAGATGATGCCAGTCGTTTTCAGTTACCGCGTCACCAAACCATTGGTGGACCGTTTCGTGCGCGACCAAAGAGGTCAACCCATCGGCCGCTTCGCCCAGATCCTCAGCACCGGCCTCAAGTGCGTCACCGATCGCCGACTCACCGTAGAAGATCGCACTCGCGTTCTCCATACCGCCGTACCGCGTCGATGATTGGACGTGAGCCAGCTTCTCGTACGGAAACGGGCCGAACAGTGAATCATAAAACGACAGGATCTCAATCGAGCGCGAAAACGCGGCCGCACCCGCCAATGAGTCGGCTCGGTAGGTCCAGTGAGTGACCTCGATGCCGTTGACGACTCCGGCGTTCGTGACACTAAACGGGGCTGCCCCCAACACCATGCAATACGTCGGGATACTCCCCGTTTCGATCCATCGCGTGAGCACGCGTCCGTCATCGAGCTTCGTCTGCTCATGCCGATAGCCGTTCGCTACCACCTGCCATTTCTCCGGCGCGACGATCTCGAACGCCACCGTCGCCTTGTCTGACGGGTGATCTATCGATGGGAACCAGTAGCGTGCTCGATCGGGCCAGTTGTCAGCGAACACGACCACGTCGCCGTGGCGATTCGGTTGGATTATGAGGCCATCTTGGGGCTCGCCGTGATACCAGATGCTGGTGGTATGTCGGGTGGCGATCGGCTCGCGGGGGGCGCGGACGGTGAGCTTCTCGCCCTCGTGCAGAAACTCTGCGCGTTGGCCGTCGACGCGCACGCTGTCGACCGTCATGGCTCCAAAATCGAGGTCCAAGGTCGGGTGTAGCGACGAGTGATCAGCGTCGTACAGAATCGTGGTCCGACCGGTGATCTCGCGTCCGTTGGCCGGCAGCTCAAGCGAGATCTCGTAATGGAGGATATCCACCCCCGAGCGGCGCGCGTAACCGTCCACCTCGACGCTCGGGATCCCAACTTCGATCGCATCTTGAGCCAACAACGAACCAGCTGTCAGAAGGAGGCACGCGACAGCGAGCACCGCGGTCCGGTCGCGCGTAGCGATCGGGCTCACGGTTTTGGCGGCTGGTAGTACTCGAGTCCCAGGTGAGTTATCTGCTCTTCCCCCATCAGGAAGCGCAGTGTGTTCTTGAGCTTTGTCAGCTGGATAAAGATGTCATGCTCCGGGTAGAGTTGAGCCGCATGCATGGGACTCTTCCAGTAAAAGGACAACCACTCCTGGATTCCCGTCATGCCGGCTCGAGCCGCGAGATCTAGAAACAAGACGAGATCCAGAACGATCGGCGCCGCGAGGATCGAGTCACGACAAAGAAAGTTGATCTTGATTTGCATCGGGTAACCCAGCCACCCGAAGATGTCGATGTTGTCCCAACCTTCCTTGTTGTCGCCACGGGGCGGGTAGTAGTTGATGCGCACGACGTGCGAGATATCGCCGTACAACTCCGGATAGAGATCCGGCTGAAGGATGTAGTCGAGCACGCCAAGCTTCGATTCCTCTTTGGTCTTGAACGACTCGGGGTCGTCGAGCACCTCTCCGTCTCGGTTACCGAGGATATTGGTCGAGTACCAACCGCTAATACCTAGCATGCGGGCCTTGAATCCCGGTGCGAGGATCGTCTTCATCAAGGTCTGGCCGGTCTTGAAGTCTTTTCCACTGACAGGAACGCGGTTTTGATCGGCCAAATCGAGCAACGCGGGAACGTCGGCCGACAGGTTCGGTGCTCCGTTCGCATAGGGAATCCCGCACTTGATCGCCGCATAGGCATAGATCATGGACGGGGGAATCGAATCGTCGTTTGCATCGAGTCCCTTCTCGAACGCGTCGAGGTCCTCGTGTACTGCCGCCGTTTCCAGGAAGACCTCTGTCGAGCCGCACCACACCATCACCATTCGATCGCATCCGTTCTCCTCACGGAAACGCTCGATGTCATCGATCAACTGGTCTGCCCACGCCCGTTTTGAGCGACTCTCGATGACGTGCGTGCCGTTCAGCTTCTTGACATAGCGTTGGTCAAAGGCGCCACGCATGGGCTGAATCGTGCGTAGAAAATCGCCCAGCTCCTCGACCTGGTTCTCTCCCAGGACGCCGGCGTTACGAGCTGATTGGTAGGCATCGTCTGGGAAGACATCCCAGGCACCAAACACCAACTGGTCGAGCCCCGCGATGGGCGCAAAGTCCTTGATCCGCGGGATCCGTCTTTCGGGTCTTCCGCCAAGCCGGATCGTACCCATCTGGGTCAACGAGCCGAACGGCTGAGCTACCCCCCGTCGGACGGCCTCCACCCCGGCCATGAAAGTCGTCGCCACAGCGCCCATCCCGGGAAGCAGCACCCCTAGGGTCCCTTCCGGCGACGAAATGGGTGCGGGCTTGGTCATCGGCTCATCGTTCATCGGTTTCTCTCATCCGGTTTTTATGGTCCGCTCAATCCTGCGGGGTCAATGGAACCCCGTGGGCGACTTTGTACACGCTGTAGATGCGCTCGACTGCAGTGAGGTTTGCCAATATGGCGATCAACACCAGCGCAACCAACAGCGGAGTGTACTGCCAGGCCGGAGCTATGAAACGGATCACACCCACGAGCAATCCGCCAACCCCCAGCGCAACGACTCGCTCTGGTCGCTGCATCAGTCCAACATCGCACTTGATTCCGAGCGCTTCAGCCCGAGCCCGAGTGTACGAGACCATCAACGACCCGACCATCGCCAGACTCACGACGTAGCCGACCCACCAGAAGCTGGGCAACGGCCGAAAGTACGCGTACAGCGAAAAGTAGAAGGCGATCTCAGAGATACGATCCAACGTCGAATCGTAGAACGAACCAAATTTCGACGCCAATCCGGACTCTCGGGCGACCCTCCCGTCGAGAGTATCCATCATTCCGCCGGCCAGGAAGATCATGGTCCCCAGCACTAGATGACGAGAGAACACGACACCCGCCGCCGCCAGAGTGACCAGGAAACCCACCGTGCTGATCAGGTTCGGGTGCACCCCTCTGCGAACCAGCCCAAAGACGATCGGGTCGAGCAAGCGAACAAAACCGTTCTTCAACCAATCGGGCATGTTTATCGTCGCAGCCGGAAGCGGCTCTTGAATGCCAGCGTTACAAAACAACGGGGCTCATCGTCGATCGACTCGACAATGAGCCCCGAGCGCTCAGCGGGATCGCGCTATTCAGGCGGCCCCAAGCGCCAACTTAGAGATGCGCTTCGATGACTTCTTCGAGGCGCTGCTTGGGCACAGCGCCGACAACCGTCTCGATGACTTCCCCACCTTTGAAAAACAACAGGCTCGGGATCGAGCGCACGGCGTATTCCTGAGCGGTGCGCTGATTCGAATCGACATCCATCTTGCAGACTTTGAGCTGGTCGTTGTACTGCTCTGCCAACTCGTCGATCGTTGGGGCGATCATCTTACAGGGGCCACACCATTCGGCCCAAAAGTCCACCAGGGTCAACTTGTTTGACTGCTTGACCTCAGCATCAAAGTTGTCGTCGGTTACAGCGTGAGTGCCATTTGATGCCATTTATCTCCGTCTCCCTTTCTTCTCGCCAACGGGCCGAAACTTGGCTCGACGGCGGCCCGGTCGAGCGGCTATAATAGCCACCGCTAATTCTGAGTGCCAACCGAGTATACGTGTTGAGCCGGGGGCCTGTTCCCGATGCGAATCCACGCAGAATGACCGTCCGCCTCGCCCACATCGGCATCGCCGTTCGATCGATCGTCGATGCGCGGATTTTTTACGAAGAGGTGCTGGGCCTCAAAGTCGAGAAGATCGAGGAGATCGCGAGCGAGGGGGTGCGCGTCGCCCTGCTGCCGTTTCCCGGTGGTGAGATAGAGCTGCTCGAAGCGCTCGACCCGGACACTCCGGTCGGACGCTTTTTGGCGAAGAACGGCGAGGGGCTGCATCATGTCTCGTTCGATGTGCCAGATGTCAGAAAAGCGATCCTAGCCGGCATCGAGCACGGTGTCGAAACGGTTGGCGAAGCCCCTCGGCGGGGCGCCGAAGGTCGGGAGATCGCTTTCTTCCACCCGCTGTTTACTCACGGTGTGTTGGTCGAAGTCGCGGGCCCGAAGAACAACGCACCGGTCTCGCACGTGCAGAAACAGGACTAGGCCGGCGCTTCGAGCGGTTGCTCTGCACCTGCCGGCTCACGTTCGAAAACGAGGCTCTCCCCGTCCTCGGCTACATCGACCGTCACGTGATCACCCTCTGATAATCGACCCTCGAGAAGTGCGACCGCGAGCTGGTTCATGAGATGAGCCTGGATCGCTCGTTTGAGCGGGCGCGCTCCGTAGGCGGGATCGAAACCCCGCTCGGCAATAAACACCTTGGCCCCTTCCGTCACACTGATTGAAAGACCGCGTGTAGCCAGCACCCCGGCGATCCGTTCGAGCTGAATATCCACGATTTGGCCAAGCTGGGCCGGATCGAGTCGATGGAAGATCACCGTCTCGTCGACGCGGTTGAGAAACTCGGGTCGGAAGTGGCCTCGAAGCGCCTCGGTGACACGCGCCTCGATCGTGGGTGCATCCGCGTCCTCTGTAATGTGCTGACTTCCAATGTTCGAGGTCATAATGATCACGGTGTGCTTGAAATCGACCGTGCGACCCTGGCCATCCGTCAACCGGCCATCGTCCAACACCTGCAGCAGGATGTTGAATACCTCGGGGTGGGCCTTCTCGATCTCGTCCATCAGCAACACCGCATAGGGCCGTCGGCGCACAGCTTCGGTTAGCTGCCCACCCTCCTCGAACCCTACGTATCCCGGTGGCGCGCCGATCAATCGAGCGACCGCGTGGCGCTCCATGTACTCTGACATGTCGATCCGCACCATCGCGTCCTCGTCGTCAAACAGAAACTCCGCCAGAGCGCGCGCCAGCTCGGTCTTACCGACACCTGTCGGACCCAGAAACAAAAATGCCCCGATCGGACGGTTCGGGTCCTGAAGCCCGGCGCGAGCTCGGCGTACCGCATCCGATACCGCACGAATCGCCGGGTCTTGGCCGATCACGCGGCGGTGCAATCGATCCTCCATCCGGAGCAGCTTCTCGCGCTCACCCTCGACCAACCGAGCGACCGGAATGCCGGTCCAATTCGAGACCACCTCGGCGATATCCTCTTCGTCGACCTCCTCCTTCAGGATGCGCTGCGTGGCCTGTTTCTTCGACAGCTCTGCCTCGCGCTGCTCGAGCTCTTCGGTGAGCACGGCCAGCTTGCCGTACTGCAGCTCGGCAGCCTTCTCGAGCTCACCCGCCCGTTGGGCCTTCTCAGCCGCGATCCTGGCGTTCTCGATGCGCTGTTTGAGCCCGCGGATCGCCTGGATCCCCTCCTTCTCGGCCTGCCAGTGGGCTCTCAGGCGGTCGGCCTCTTCGTTCAGGTCCGCGAGGTCGGATTCGATCCGCGACAACCGCTGACGGGACGACGCATCGTCTTCCTTGACCAAGGCTTGTTTCTCGATCTCCAGCTGCACGATCCGCCGCTGGATGACATCGATCTCGATCGGCA
>JBDHED010000072.1:0-8622 GCA_039591175.1 Gemmatimonadota bacterium
AGCACCGCTCGGAGCCGCTCACGATCATCACCGACCACGGTCGTCCGACGGATGCGGACCCCTATTCGGGCCAGACATCGAGCCACGTGCGCGCTATTGGTGTCAACCGTCTCGCCCAGCAGGAGCTCGTTTCCAATGGCGACGATCTCAGCTCCCATGCTCCCCTGTCGCTACGCGTACGAGCCCAGCAACCCACGTCCGGCGAGCGCCAGCGCCGCGGCACCCAATCCCGCCACGAGGTCGTCCAGCATGACACCCCAGCCACCGCTTACTGTTTGTATCTGGCGGATGGGTGGTGGTTTTCCGATATCGAGCGCCCTGAACAGGAGAAACGCCACAAACGCACCGGCTAGAGTGTGCGGGACCACCAGCACTGCCAACCCCATCCCGGCGATCTCGTCGATGACGATGCGACCGTCATCCGGTCCGAGCCGCTTTTCTGCACGATCAGCAGACACAACCCCCACGATGGTCACCGCGGCAAGCGCAACCAACCAGGCGCCCGAATCGACCGGGACGCGCCACCACGCGGCTGCTACGAGCGCGGACGCCAGCGTCCCCGGTCCCCACGGCCAGTAGCCAACCGGCCCCAGCGTGGCGATCAGAACCGCGATCCGGCTCAAGCTCCGCGACCGATCGACACGTCTCGATGCCGAACCAGGTAATCGAGCATCGACAAGAGAGTCAACCCGACGACGATCCACAGGGCGACCTCGACCACCCCCCGGGTAAACGTCTCCCAACGACCCCACGTGACCCCACTAAAGCCTCGCGACTCAGCATACATCTGGTTGATCCTCAGCACGAGCAAAGAACCGACGAACCAGTTTTGACTCAGTGCCTTCGATTTCCCCCAGCGGGTCGCGGGGATCACGTGCCCTTCACGATAATTGTAGGCCCTAAACACGGTGATGATGACCTCACGCGCCAAGATCAGGATAACCAGCCAAAGTGGCACCAGCCCGAGCCCGAATAACGGGAGGATCGTAACCAGCACCAACATCTTGTCGGCAATGGGATCCAGCAATTGACCGAAGCGAGTGACCTCTCCCTTGTCCCTAGCGAGACTGCCATCGACAACATCGCTCACGGCAGCAGCGACAAAGACGATGAACGCCGCCCAGCGCTCGACGAGCCCGTCTTGATAGATCAACCACGCGATCAGCGGTGTTACCGCGATCCGGGCCACGGTGATTTTGTTGGGTGTGTTCACAGGGGATCGAGAGAGGGTCTGACTTACAGCTCGCGTCGACCGGTCAACGCCTCACCCACCGTCAACTCGTCGAGGAACTCGAGGCTTCCTCCCATCGGGACCCCACGAGCGATACGGGTCACCCGTACCCCTAGTGGGTTCAGAGTCCGCTGCAGAAACAACGCAGTGGCCTCCCCGTCCACATCGGGGTTCGTCGCCAGGATGACTTCCTCCACGTCACCGTTCTGGATGCGACCCAGCAGCCGGTCGACCGTAAGTGACTCGGGACCCACCCCGTCGAGTGGCGAGAGGTGACCGTGAAGCACGTGATACCGCCCGCGGAAGGTCGCGCTGCGTTCGATTACCTGGATGTCGCTGGGTTCTTCGACTACGCAGATCAACGCGTCATCGCGTCTGGGATCACGGCAATAGACACACTGTGGCCCCTCGGAGATGTTGGCGCATGTTTCACAAAAAACGATCCGATCCTTGACCTGGAGAATCGCCTCTGAAAGGCGAGAAGCAGCCTCGCGCGGCTGCTTCAGCATGTAAAACGTGAGCCGGCTGGCGGTCTTCCGCCCGATGCCCGGGAGCTTCGCCAGTTCCTCGATCAGCGTCTCGACCGCATCCGCCACGCGCGCCTCCCAGCCCTCGACCGCCCTACTCGAGGAGACCCGGCAGAGGGAGTCCGCCAGTGAGCTTCTGCATCTCCGCGCTCGCCATCTCGCTGGCCCTCCGCGTGGCTTCGTTGACCGCCGCCACGATCAAGTCTTCCAGCATCTCCACGTCATCCCGGTCTACCGCACTCGGATCGATCTCAAGAGAGATCAACTCCTGTCGCCCGTTGACGACAGCAACGACCATTCCACCACCCGAAGACGCCTCGATACGGCGCTTCCCTAACTCAGTCTGTATTTCCGATACCTGGCTCTGAATTTTCTGAGCCTGCTTCAAAAGGTTTCCGAGATTGTTCATCGAATATCGAGTGTTCTCCTTTCGATCACGATTGAGCTGGAGAGGATCGATGTACACGAACCACGCTGGCATCAAAAAGATCCACCGCTTGCTGCAACTTAGGATCACCCTTGACCCGCGACTCGATATCGCGGGCGGTGAGCTCATGACCACTCGGTCGCTGGTTCTTCTCGGCGGACTGTGCTTCGGGTTCCGCCGCCGCAGTCTCAGTGACAGAAACCCGACCGCTGAAGCTCCATCGCTGGCCGAGGATCTCCACCAGCGGTTCGAGCATGTCACCTCGCGACAACTGCTCCAAGCGGAATTCCGCGTCGGCCGGAGCGGCAAGCACGATTTCATCGGCCGTGCATCGACTCGGGGCCACCCCCTGGAGAAGTGCCGCGACCGTTGGCCGGCGTGCGTGAACGGCCTCCAAGACCTCGTCCCACGCGGCCAGGAGGTGATCCAGCGTCAGCGACACGGCGCCGCTCGCCGGCTGATCAGCACCAGCCCGATCCCTTTGCTTGCTGGACCGTTTCTTGGTCGCTCTGCGCGATGGCGGACGCCCGCTCTTTCCGAGCGATCTCAAGACGGCCTCAAGATCGACGCTACGATCCAACAGCGCCAAGCGCACGAGCAATACCTCGAGCACCAGAGATTGCCGGCTCGATTTTCGGAACGGCTGTTCCTCTTCGGTCGCGAGCGTGAGCATGCGCAGTAGATCTTCGGCTCCAAGCTCGTCCGCCGTCTCTTGATAGCGGGTGTACAACCGCTCGGGAACCTCGGCTAGTGAGCTGCCATCACCGATGGCGAACAGCAAACAATTCCGAAGATGTTCAAGAAGCCCGACGTAGAACTCCTCTAGATCGTACCCTTCGCTGCGCAGCTGCCGCACAAAGCTCAGGGTCTGACCGCTATCGCCAGTCGCCAGCAGCTCTGTCAACTCGAGGTAACGCTCTTCGTCCGGCATTCCGATCAGTCGATGGATCGCATCGAGGCTCACGTCGTCCCCACCGAACGCCACCACCTGGTCGAGCAGAGACAACGCGTCCCTCAAACTGCCGTCGGCTTTCTTCGCGATCGCGAATGCAGCTTCTGCTTCGAGGCCGATCTTCTCGCGCTCGGCGATCCATACCAGCCGATCACGTATCTCGGCCAGCGGGATCGGTCGAAAATCGAACCGCTGACAGCGGGAGAGGATCGTCGCCAAGATCCGATGCGGCTCGGTAGTCGCCAGCACAAACACCACGCCGGGCGGCGGTTCCTCGAGCGTTTTTAGAAACGCGTTGAACGCATCCTTTGAGAGCTGGTGGACCTCGTCCACGATGTAGACCTTGAACCGGCCTTGGGCGGGTGCATACTTGACCGTCTCCCGAAGCTCCTTGATATCATCGATCCCGCGATTAGAGGCGGCATCGATCTCCAACACGTCGAGTGATCGACCGGTCGCAATCGCTATGCAATTGTCGCACTCTCCACACGGCTCGCCGCTGACACCACGGTCACAGTTGAGCGCCCTGGCTAGAATGCGGGCCGTGGAAGTCTTCCCACTACCGCGCGGTCCGGCGAACAGATACGCCTGAGCGATGCGCTGACCATCCAGCGCGTTTCTCAGTGTGCGGGTGACGTGCTCCTGGCTGATAACGTCCGCGAACGTTGTCGGACGGTACTTCAGCGCCAGCGGCTGATGGGACATCGGGGCGGTCGTCGACTCTCTAGCTAGGTCGTCAGGGAACTTGCGAACAAGCAGATACCCCAGGCTGACCACAGCCACCCGAACTTCTACGTACCGCTGCTACCTTCCGGTCCTGACGGGGTTGGTAGGGTCGAGCCCTGTGAGCCTGGGGCGAGACCAAACCTATGCCGCCGATGGACGGATTGCAACGCCCGTTGCCGGCCCGAATCGCGGGCTTTGTGGCCTACGATCAACCTATGTGAGGAAGTACGACTCGCACGCCTCCTCGAGCCTGCCCTCCCCTAACATCGGCTTACCTCGCTCATACCGAGCCAGATCGCAAAGGTGCAACACGATGTCGCGTGGATGACAACCACGGGCTGGGATGCCGTGCCGATCGTAGTAGTCGTTGAAGATCGTCTCGACGCTGTTCGGGTCGAACTCGATCGACTTCTCCTCACAGCAGCGCCGAAAGATCTGGGCGTACTCCTCCCTCGACGGACTCCGCATGTTGATCTTGTAGTGGATCCGGCGCAGGAACGCTTCGTCGACCAGCTCGGACGGATCCAGGTTGGTCGAGAAGATGAGCAGACAATCAAACGGCACCGGGAACGAGTGCCCGGTGTGGAGCGTGAGAAAGTCGGTCCGCTTTTCCAGCGGAACCATCCACCGGTTGAGGAGCTCATCGGGACGAACCAGCTGGCGGCCCAAGTCGTCGATGATCAGCACGCCGCCATTGGCCTTGACCTGCAGCGGCGCCCGGTAGAACCGGGCATGCGGATCGAATCGAAGGTCGAGCTGCTCTAGGCTCAACTCACCACCGGTGAAGACCACCGGTCGAGGCACGTGAGCAAACCGGATATCGAAGGTGGCCTCCTCGGCCAGCCAGCTATCGGATTCGCTCTGCCTGATCTCTTCACCAAGATCGAAGTCTTGAACCGCGACAATGACGCGACCTTCGACTTCGATGGCGTACGGGGCATAGATGTTGCCGCTGATCATCTTGGAGATCGACTGAGCAACCTCAGTCTTACCGTTGCCGGCATGGCCGTAGAGGAACATCGATCGACCGGAGTTGATCGCTGGTCCCAGCTGTCTCAGGATCTCCTTCCCCAGCACGAGGTGGCTGAGTCCGGCATCGATCTCTTCGGGTTCGATCGTCACGTCCAGCATCGACTGCTTCTCCACCCACTCGTGATACACCTTGAGTGGCACGGGCGCTGGTCCGACGTAGTGGCTGGCTTGAAAAAGCTCCCGGGCACGGTTGCGACCGGCAGTCGTGAGGTCGAACACGTAACCGCCGCGGCTGTGACCGCGGACACCCGAAACCTCAACCATGTGCCGCTGCTGGATTTCGAACAGCGCCTCGTCTAGGACTTCGAAAGGGAGCCGGATGTATCTGGCTAGATCGCGGCCGCTTCGGGCGCCCGCTACGTACAACGTCTTTAGGGCCAGTGATGAGATCGTCTCCGGCGAAAGGCCGGTGTCGCGAATCGTACGCGGTACGGGGGGAACGTTCGATTCGGTCGCCGGCTGCCCGGAGCCGGCCATAACCCGCTCTTGCAGCGTCATTGAGAACTCCTTTGCATGGGCTCTAAACCAATCCCCCCATCTGACGGATGATGTGGAGAACCGCTGGCGCCAGGATCACGACGAACATGGCTGGAAAAACGAAGAACACCAGCGGAAAGACGAGCTTGATCGTCGTCTTAGCGGCTGCTTCTTCGGCACGTTGCCTGCGCTTTGTGCGCAGTGACTTCGAGTGCACGCGCAACGCGCGCGCTATCGATGTGCCGAAACGGTCGGTTTGAATCAACATCGCCACCAACGAATGAAGGTCTTCATTGTCGGAGCGTTCGGCGAGGTTGCGCAACGCATCCTCGCGCGGTGTACCGGTCTCCATCTCGAGGTTGACGATTCTCAGCTCGTCGCTCAAGATCCTGCTCAGTTGCGTCAACTCGGAAGCCACGCGGTCCATGGCTTGGTTGAGGCCCAGACCCGCCTCGACACAGACGACCATCATGTCGAGCATGTCGGGCAGCGCGATCTGGATCTCAAACGACCGCTTACGCTTCCGTCGCGACACGACGATCTGCGGCAGTAGCCAACCAAACGCGGCGAACACCAACATGCCGAACAACGAGCCAAATGCAGGCGCGCCGACGACCGTCACCAGCACGGTGGCGCCAAAAGCGAAGCCCGCGCTCAGCAAGATGCGTAGCGTGTAGTAAACAGGAACCGCGTTGGGGCTCCTGAAACCCGCCCGCAATAGCGACAACCGGGTCTCACTCACGTCCGAGCGACGGGTAACGACACGATCGCCCAACGCCTGGGCGAGGGCCTCCAGTTGCTCACGCTTTTGTCGGTTTCTGCGTTGCCGCCGCGGGGTCGAGCGATCTCTTTGGTCGTCGATCGCCGCCAGCCGACGACGTATCGTCCTCGGACGCGCGGGCACCGCCACCGCCGCGACAAACACCGTCGCCGTGACGGCGGCCATGATGAGAGCTGCGATTACGTAGACCATGCGGCCCCCTTATACCTTGATATCCACGATCCGACGGATCGTGAAAAACCCGAGGATCTGCATGACCGCAGCCATGGCGATCAGCACTCTGCCGATCGGCTCTTCGACCAGGATGGTGATGTACTCAGCGTTGAACGTGTAGATCACGAACGCGAGCGCGAGTGGAAGAACCGCCAGCAGGTACCCGGTCAGCCTCCCCTGCGCGGTGTAGACACGAACCTGGCGCTCGATCACGAACCGCTCGCGAATCGTGTCCGCCAACGTGTCGAGAATCTCTGCCAGGTTTCCGCCGACCTCGCGTTGGATCAGCACCGCGGTAACGAAGATCTGGACGTCGACGAGGTCGATCCGGTCGGCCAACCCGAACAGAGTCTCATCAAGCGGGAGCCCGAACTTCTGCTCTTCGAAAACACGACGGAACTCTCCGGCCACCGGCTCGCCCGTCTCCTCGGCTACCATCTGGAGGCCGGTCGAGAACGCGTGCCCGGCCCGAATCGAGCGCCCCAGCAAATCGATCGCATCGGGGAAGCGCTCAAGGAAAGCCGTCATCCGCTTGCGCTTCTTCCATCGAACGAAGAGGTACGGAAACGTCCCACCCAGTAGCCCGGTGCCGATCGCGACCAGCGGGAACTTGGTGAAGAGCATTCCCGCGGTGCCAAAGGCGACCACAGCGCCGAGCGTCAGGATAATGAACGTCCCAAAGTGCCAACGAAGATCCGCCTGATCGAGCAAGACCTGGAGGTCGTAGATGTGAGGTAGCCGCTCCGTGAACGGCCCAAACAAACCACCACCGCGGTCTTCGGAACGCTTGAAGAGATCGTCGATCGTTTCGCCTCCCGAGCTCTTTCTCCCCGGGTCCATGCGGCGTTTGAGCTCCCGATGTCGACTGCGCTCCCTAATCCACTCCCACAACAACGCCAGCGTCAGCACCATCAACGCCACCGCTGCAAACGCCAGCAGGACTGGGATCCACTGTCCTGGTTGAATCTCCATTAGCGCATCCCTCCAGCGGCGACGTAATCGGTGTTCGAGAACAGCGTCACGGGGAGATCGACTCCGGCCGTCTTCAACCGGTCGGTGAACCGCGGACGGATACCGGTGGCATGGAAGTGACCGACGACGATGCCATCCTCGCTGATCCCCTCGCGCTCGAACAGGAAGATGTCCTGCATCGTGATCACGTCACCCTCCATCCCCACCACCTCGGAGATCGACGATATGCGGCGCGTGCCGTCGGCCAGACGACTGACCTGGATGACGACGTCGATGGCGCTCGCGATCTGCTGTCGCATCGCCTTCTCTGGGAGATTCAGGTTCGCCATTCCGATCATCGTCTCGAGACGACGTAGGCCATCACGGGGGGTGTTCGCGTGCAGCGTGGTGAGCGAACCGTCGTGACCCGTGTTCATCGCCTGCAACATGTCCACTGCTTCCGAACCACGCACCTCGCCGACGATGATCCTGTCGGGCCGCATGCGCAGGGCGTTGATCACGAGCTGGCGCGCGGGCACCTCGCCCAAGCCTTCCACGTTTGGCGGCCGCGTCTCCATCCGCACCACGTGCGGCTGCCTCATCTGCAGCTCAGCCGAGTCCTCGATCGTGACGATCCGCTCGGTGACTGGGATTGACCCTGACAGCACGTTAAGCAGCGTGGTCTTACCGGCACCTGTGCCGCCCGAGATCAACACGTTGAGCCGCGCTTTGACGATACCTTTGAGCAGCTCCAGCATCTCGGGCGTCACCGTCTCAAAGCGCAGCAGATCCTCGGCTGACAACGCATCCTTCTTGAACTTACGGATCGACAAGTGGGGTCCGTCGATCGCCAGCGGTGGGATCACTGCGTTGACGCGCGAGCCATCGGCCAGTCGTGCGTCGACCATCGGGCTCGAGTCGTCGATCCGCCGCCCAACCGCCGAGACGATGCGGTCGATGACCTGCATCAGATGACGGTCATCCTTGAATCGCACGTCGGTTTTCTCGAGCCGTCCGTCGCGTTCTATGTACACCTGCTGATAGGTGTTGACGAGGATGTCCGAGATCGTCGGATCGTTTACGAGCGGCTCGAGTGGACCCAGCCCGAAGATCTCGTCGATGACCTGTTCGATCAGCGACTCCCGCTCGTCGTAGTTCAGCGGGGTGGATTCTTCGTCCAGCAGGTCCTGGACAACCTTCCGGATCTCGACTACTACCTCGTCACGCGCGTACGCTTCGAGGTTCGAGAGGTTGAGCCGTTCCAACAACCGCCGGTGGATTCGGCTCTTGATCTCTATCGCGTCA